>JBDTJC010000439.1:0-49677 GCA_039936055.1 Polyangiaceae bacterium
CTCCGTGGAGCCCGTTCGTGCCGGACAGCGCCAAGAAGGTGGCTGACTGGACCTTCCCCTGGGTGTGCGGCAACTGCACCGAAGGCAAGTACAAGCCCGCCAGCATGTGAGTCCGTGACTGGGCCGCGGGCGTGAACCGCGCGGCCTGGTCCAGCTCTTCGACTTGCTCCCGTTGGGAGGGATCTGCCCTCCCAACGGGGCTCCTTTAGGCCCATTCCGCGCCGTCGATGGAGACCATGCCTCGACTCTTCAAGTTCGTGACAACGGTGTTTGCGCTGTGCGTCGCCGCGCTGAGCTTCTCTAGAAGCGCGCGCGCTGACCAGCTGAGTTCCGACCTAGCCGGGCTGGCTAGCACTGACGCGACGGAAGTATCCGGCGCCATCGTCAGAGCCGCCAACGCGGGGGACCCGCGCGCGCTTCCAGCGCTGCACGCCCTCGACGACGGCAAACTGCGTTTCGACGCAACCAAGCATTTGTTGATCAAAGGTGACGGGAACGCGCTGAAAGACGCGCTCACCGGTGCCGCCGCCGCCGCGCACGGCAAGCTCGAGGAGCCCGCGAGTGACAACGAGGTGCGGCGCGCGCTCTCGCCCGCCCTCGCATCACTCAGCTTGTCTTCCCCGTCGGCCAAGGAGCGGCTCGCTGCCGCCAAATCACTCGGTCGTCCCAGCGCCGAAATCGTGCCGCTTTTGCGCAAGATCGCGGCGAAGGAAACGGACCCTGACGTAAAAATGGCGCTCGCCTTGGCGCTCGCGCCGGCTGATATGGTCAGCGAGAAGCCCGCGGACCGCATTCGCGCGTTGGAGGCGATTCGCCAGGCCTCGGATGCCACCTTCAAGAGCGACGTCGAGCACTTGCTCAGCAAGGGCGACGACGGCAAGTTCGTCGAACCGGACGCCAACGTGCGCGCGTCGGCCAAAGCTGCCGTCTCGGCCATCGAGGCTCGCCAATTCTTCATCAACTCCGTGGGCAACACGTTCTACGGCTTGAGCTTGGGGAGCGTGCTGATTCTGTGCGCGTTGGGCTTAGCTATCACCTTCGGCCTGATGCGCGTGATCAACATGGCGCACGGGGAAATGATGATGATCGGCGCGTACACGGCGTTCGTCGTGCAGAACTTCTTCATCGCGCACCTGTCTTCGCACCTGGATTGGTACATTGCCGTGGCCGTGCCGATGGCGTTCATGGTCAGCGGCGCTGTCGGCGTGCTGATGGAGCGCACAGTGATCCGCCACTTGTACGGTCGCCCCTTGGAAACGCTGCTCGCCACCTGGGGCATCTCGCTGCTGCTGATTCAAACCGTGCGCTTGATCTTCGGTGCGCAGAACGTGACCGTGGCCAACCCGTCCTGGCTCTCGGGCGGCGTGGAGATCTTGCCGGAAGTCGTGCTCACTTACAGTCGCCTAGCGGTGATTGCCTTCAGCATCGTCGTGATGCTGTTCGTCTGGGCCTTGATGCAGAAAACGCGGCTCGGTTTGGAGGTCCGTGCCGTGACGCAGAACCGGGAAATGGCCGCAGCCATGGGCATTTCCACGCGCCGCGTGGACATGTGGACGTTCGGCATTGGCTCTGGCGTCGCCGGGCTGGGCGGCGTGGCGCTGTCGCAACTCGGCAACGTCGGTCCAGAGCTCGGCCAAGGTTACATAGTGGATTCGTTCATGGTCGTGGTGCTCGGCGGCGTCGGTAAGCTCGCCGGAACCATCGTCGGTGGCTTGGGCCTGGGCTTGGTGAACAAATACCTCGAACCGGTCGCCGGAGCCGTGCTCGGGAAGATTTTCATCCTGGGCTTCATCATCGTGTTCATTCAACGCCGCCCGCAGGGCATCTTTGCGCTCAAGGGTCGCGCAGCGGAGGGCATGTGAAAGCTGAGCCTGCGGTGGGCTTCAAAGCCCTGCACACGAAAAAGGGCTGGCTCGGCGTGGCGACTGCCGTGCTGGTCCTCGGTGTGCTTGTCCCCGCATTGAGTCTGGCCACTCCAGCGAGCTCCCCGCTGCATTTGCCGGACTACCTGATCGCGCTCTTGGGTAAGTTTCTTTGTTACGGCATCGTCGCCCTGGCAATCGACTTAATCTGGGGCTTCACGGGGATCTTGAGTCTGGGCCATGGCGTGTTCTTCGCGCTGGGCGGCTACGCCATGGGCATGTACCTGATGCTCTCCATCGGCGCCCAAGGCGTGTACAAGAGCGCGCTTCCTGACTTCATGGTGTTCCTTGACTGGCATGAATTGCCCTGGTTTTGGCGGGGTTTTAACAACCTGAGCGTCGCGTTGACCGCTGCTTTGGTGGTTCCCGGTCTACTAGCCTTTGCGTTCGGCTACTTTGCTTTCCGGTCGCGTATCCGCGGCGTGTACTTTTCGATCATCACGCAAGCGCTGACCTATGCGCTGATGCTTCTGTTCTTCCGCAACGAGACCGGCTTCGGCGGAAACAACGGCCTGACTGACTTCAAGTCGCTGTACGGGTATGATTTGCATGAGCCTTCGGTGAAGGTGGCGTTGTACGCCCTGTCCGCGTTGGCCTTGCTGCTCACGTACCTGATGTGCCGGTACATCGTGACCTCCAAGGCAGGGCGCGTGCTGCGCGCAATTCGGGACGCCGAGAGTCGCGCCATGTTCGTGGGGTTCAACCCGACGAACTACAAGTTGTTCGCGTGGACGCTGAGCGCCGTCTTGTGCGGGCTTGCGGGCGCCTTGTACGTGCCGCAGGTTGGCATCATCAATCCAAGTGAAATGCAGCCCGCCAATTCGATTGAAATGGCCATTTGGGTGGCGGTGGGCGGGCGTGCCACGTTGTTCGGTGCGGTCTTTGGCGCGTTCTTGGTCAACGGCATGCGCAGCTTCTTCACCGCCGCGATGCCCAATGCCTGGCTGTATGTGCTCGGCGGGCTGTTCATTGCGACCACCTTGTTCTTTCCTGACGGGGTTGCCGGCGCGCTGGGCCGCTTGAAGCGGAAAAGCTAATGTCCACCTCTTCTGCTTCGAGCAGTTCAGTGTCAAAAGAAGAACCCACCAACGAAGCGCCCGCGTCCGGTCCCAACATTCCGGCCGCTGAAGAAGCGTCAGCTTCGTCGGACGCAGAGGCTTCCGCTTCGTCCGCAGCAGAGGCGGAACGCAAGCCGGAGCCGGCGGCCGAGAAGGCCAAGCGATGGTCGCTTCGACCCCGCATCGTCGACCCCGTGCGTCGTGAGGCCGTGATTGCCGGTCGCCCCGCGGTGCTGTGCGTCGATAACGTGAGCGTTAGCTTCGATGGCTTCAAAGCCCTGAGCAACCTGACTCTGATTCTGGACAAGGGTGAACTACGCTGCCTGATCGGCCCGAACGGCGCCGGTAAAACCACGTTGATGGACGTGATCACCGGCAAAACCAAGCCGGACACGGGCACCGTTTTTCTCACGCATGACGCGCGTGACCTGACGCAAATGTCCGAGTACGAGATCGCGGAGCTCGGCATTTGCCGCAAATTCCAGCGCCCCACGGTGTTCGCCGGTCACACCGTGTATGAGAACTTGGAGCTCGCGCTGCAAGGCAAGAAGAGCGTGTGGACGAGCCTGTTCGCGCGTCTGAACGCAGACCAAAAGCGCACCATCGAAGAAACCTTGGAAAAAATTGGCCTGCACGAGCACGCGGGCGTGCGCGCCGGGCAGCTCGCTCACGGTCAAAAGCAGTGGCTGGAAATTGGCATGCTGCTCGCGCAAAATCCCAAAGTACTGCTCGTGGATGAGCCCATCGCCGGCATGACACACCAAGAGTCGGAGCGTACGGCCGAGTTGCTGAAGTCGCTCGCCGGTGAGCGCACGGTGGTGGTGGTCGAGCACGATATGGATTTCGTGCGCAGCATCGCTAAGAAGGTGACCGTGCTCCATCAGGGCAGCGTCCTCGCGGAGGGTGATATCGATTCCGTGCAGAATGACCCGCGCGTGATCGAAGTTTACCTCGGAGAACCCCGAACTTGAGCGGCATGCGTCGCGCGTGTCGCGTGGCACCCGGAGAAGCCCGATGTTAGAAATCGAAGGTCTGAACCAGTTCTACGGCGAGACGCACGTACTCTGGGACATGGCGCTCAGCGTGCCGGAAGGCAGCTGCACCGTGCTGATGGGCCGCAACGGCGTGGGCAAGACCACGCTGCTCAAGACCATCATGGGCACGCTCCGACCGCGCAGCGGCAAGATCAACTTTGCCGGTGAAGATCTCGCTTCGCGCCCGGCGGAGCTCCGTGCGCGCAAGGGCATCGGCTTCGTGCCGCAAGGCCGCGAAGTCTTCGGTCAGCTATCCGTCGGCGAAAACTTGCGCGTCGGCCTCGGGGTCACCGGTGAGAAGAACGTCCCAGAGCGCATCTTCAAACTCTTCCCCATCCTCAAATCCATGCTCATGCGCCGCGGCGGCGACCTGTCCGGCGGCCAGCAACAACAACTAGCCATCGGCCGCGCGCTGACGCTCCACCCGAAACTCCTGATCTTGGATGAGCCAACAGAAGGCATTCAACCCAACATTGTTAGCGAGATCGCCGACATTCTGATCGAACTGAATCAGAGGGAGAAAATCACGATCCTGCTCGTGGAGCAGAAGCTGACGTTCGCGAGGCGCGTGGGGCAACGCTTCGTGATCATGGATCGAGGGCGGTCAGTAGCGCAGGGTACGATGCCAGAATTGAACGACGAGCTCGTGGCGCGCTATCTGACCGTTTGACGCGGGAACTCCGTTGTCTTTTGGGGCTGTGTAGGCCGAGTGCCTCTTCGCCCGCGGAGCAGCGCAAGCCTTGCAAAGTCAAAATCGAGGTTTGGGTTCCAGCGTCGGTTTGGAAATTTGTTGATGGTCACGCGCTACGCATGGTTCGGCGGAGCCTTCGGCGTCGCGTGACGCGCGCTTCGCGCCGGGACCAAGGACGCGGAGCGAGGTGCGTTGCTGGCTTCCCGCCGCCTAGGCCACACAGTCGAACGCTACGCCCAGCGCGCACTTTTCATCGCGGCCCCCCAATCCCAAACCAAACAGCTCCTCCACTGCGAATTTATGCAGCCGAGCCCCATCCCCATCCCCACCAGCCGATCCCGCTGCCCCGCTGCCCTTTCCTCTCAGGCTGCTACGTGAGCAGCGGAGCGCAGCGAAAACGAAGCCAAAGCCAAAAATCGGCGGGCGTCGCTGCGGCTTAAGATACCGGTGATGCCCGGCCCCTTCACCAATCGAGACTGTGTTCGATTGAGCACGCGCCGCGGCATCGTTAACGTCGCATGCGGCGGCGCTGTGCTCGAGGGTGAAGCGGGCGCGGCTGGCGCTCGGCGTGCCCGCTCAGCGCTGCACTGCGTAGCGCAAGAACAGATGTGACCCGTGGCGTCGCGCGCTCGCCAGCTCAAGCTTGGCGCCGTTCAGATCCAGGCCCTCGGCCAGGGATTTTCGCTCATCACCCCGGAAGCGGCCGAACAGCGCGGGCGACGAGGTGAGGAACAGCTCATCGACCAGCCGGTCACGCACCAGTTCCGCGAACAGGGATGGCCCGCCTTCCGTGAGAACTCGCTGAAAGCCCTCAGCGCGCAGCAGAGTCAGCACTTCCGCGCAGCGAATGCGCTCGGAGGCCAGCACGGTGAGTCGCGCACCCGCCGGCACGCGACCTCGCAGCGCAGCTTCGCCCTTGGGCGTGGTCACGATCCACGCCTGCTGAGCCGCTGGCTGATTCACGTCGATGTCGCCGGAGCCAGTGATCAGTACCAGCACCGGCGTGGGCTTCAGCCCGAGCGCGCCGCGCAGCTGCGCAAATTCGGCGGCCGCGGCGGGGTAGATGCGATCCGCCTGCCAGAGGTGCCCGGCAGATTTGCGAAAGGTGCCCGCACCGAGCAGTACGGCGTCGGCGCAAGCGCGCAGCAGCCCCATCACGAAGCGGTCCGCCGCGTTGCGACCACTGATGATCTGGCCGGATTCCGTGTCGCCGGGCAGCCCCACGATGCCGTCCAACGAGGTGACGAAATTGGCGAACACGCACTGCTGGGGCAAGCCGTGCGGCCCGCCGTAGTTTGCGAGCAGCGCTGCCGGCAGCTCGAAGTGTGCCAGTCCGGCCCGCTCGAACAACAATTCGAGCGGCTGACCCGCAGGTGCGATTGCGCTTTCGGTTGTTGGGTGCACGGGTAGGCAAAGCTACCACCCTCTTCTTGGTTTGAGGGCTCGCGAGAGGTGGGCTACAACAAAGGCATGAGGGACTGTCTAGTGTGGCGCGCAGCGCATTCTGTATCCGCGTTTTGCCTCGTTGCCGGGGTTGCGAGCACCGCGGCGGCACAAACACCAGCGCCGGCGACTCCGGTCGCTACGCAACCTGCTACAGCTCAGCCTGCCGCGCCGCTTGCGGCTCCGCCACCGGCCCCGCCCGGTGCTTATCCGGCAGCCCCCGCGTACCCACCGCCCCCTGGCTACGGGTATCCCGCGTATGGTGAGTACCCGCCGAAGCTGCGCATGCCAGAGTCCATTCCGTACACCGGCGGCCCGATCCCGCCCGGGTACCATGTAGAAGAGCGGTCGCGCCGCGGACTGGTCATCGCGGGCATCGTCGTGCTCGCGGTGCCCTACGGGTTAGGTTTGGCCGGCGCGGGCGGAGGGAACTTCCCGAACTCCTCGGGCTGGTTGGTGTTGCCCGTGTTGGGTCCGTGGCTCAACTTGGCTTCACGCAAGAGCGGGACGGGTTGCAGCAGCAGCAATTCCGACTTCGTCGGCTGCTCGGACTCCGGCACCGATGACGCCGTTCGAACGCTGCTCATCTTGGACGGCTTGCTGCAGGTGGGCGGCGCGGTGATGCTGACCGTGGGTCTCGCGTCCCCAACCAAGACGATTGTCCGGGATTTCGTGGGCAGTCTGCATTTTACGCCCAGCCCCATCGGCCGCGATGGTTATGGCGGTTTCCTCACTGGTAAGTTTTAGCGCTTAGATCGCCTCGCCCTTGAACTGGCTCGTGTAGAGGCGGTGGTAGACGCCTCGCTGTGCCAAGAGTTCCGCGTGCTTGCCGCGCTCGGCGATCGCGCCGTGCTCAATCACCAAGATCTGATCGGCGTCCGCGATCGTGCTCAGGCGGTGCGCGATCACGAAGCTGGTGCGCCCGCGCATGAGGTTCAGGAATGCGCGTTGGATACGCGCTTCGGTGCGCGTGTCCACGCTGCTCGTCGCTTCGTCCAAAATTAGGATCGCCGGATCGGCCAGGATGGCCCGTGCGATCGCGAGCAGCTGGCGCTGCCCCTGGCTCAGGTTCGAGGCGCGCTCGGAGAGTTGCGTTTGGTAGCCTTGGGGGAGCAGACGAATGAACGCATCCGCCTCGGCAAGCTTGGCGGCTTCCATCACTTCTTCGTCAGTGGCGGATTGCCTGCCGTAGCGAATGTTGTCCAGTACCGAGCCGGAGAACAGGAATACGTCCTGCAGCACGAGGCCCAGGTTTTGCCGCAATTCGTCCTTCTTGAGGGAGCGAATGTCGGTGCCGTCGATCTGAATCGTGCCGCTGTTGATCTCGTAGAAGCGCGTCAGCAGATTGATGATCGTGGTCTTGCCGGCTCCAGTCGGGCCGACCAGCGCGATCAGCTGGCCCGGCTTGGCCTCGAATGACAAATCCCGAACCACTGGCACGTTCGGTAGGTAACCGAAACGGACATGGTCGAAGAGCACGTCACCGCGCACTGGCCCCAAGGTGCGGAGCTTTGTCGGCGCATCGAGCTCCGGCGCCAAATCGACGATCGCAAAGATGCGTTCGGCGCCGGCGAGTGCCGCTTGGATCGAGTTGTACAGATTCGCCAATTGCCGAAGCGGCCCCACGAAGCTCTGCCCGTAGCTGATGAACGTCGCGATGATGCCGACGCTGACGAGGCCAGAGAGCGCTAGCCAACCGCCGAGCCCGGCCAGCACGATCACGAACAGATTACCGAGCACTGAGGTGATCGGCATGAGCAAGAGCGCGTAGCTATTGGCGTATACCCCGGCGCTGAACACCTGCTCATTCCCGATGCGAAAGGCGTCGACGGCGGCCTCTTTGCGGCGGAAAGCGTGGGAAGTGCGCTGCCCGCTGATGGCCTCTTCCATCACGCCGTTGAGCTGGCCGAGGTCACGCTGCAAATCACGAAAGCCTTTGCGCGTGTAGCCGGCTACGAAGCGCGTGAACCAAAACATGATCGGCAGCACGAGCAGGGATGCCAGGGCCAGCCAATAGTTGAGGACGAACATCGCGACCACGATGCCGACCATCGACAGCAGGCTGGCGACCAGCGTGGTCACGTTCTGTGAGATGGCTTGGTTGATCGCGTCGATGTCGTTGGTCAAGCGACTCATCAAGTCGCCAGCGGCGTTTTGATCGAAGAAGGCGACGGGCAGGCGCTGCACGCGCGTGAACAGGTCAGCGCGCAGTTGAGCCAATGCTTGCTGAGAGATGCCGGCCATGAGGCGGCCGGACGCGGCTTGCAGTACGTTGTAAAACACATACACCGTCAGCATCACCACGCTGATGCGCACCAGGCCTTGTGCGCTGTGCGTGCGCAACAGGCTGTCGATGGCCACGCCCATCAGGTACGGCCCAACCAGGCCCAAGAACGTGTACAGCACGACGATCACGAGCACCCATAGGATGCCGAGCTTGAACGGCTTCAGATACGGCAAAAGCCGGGACAGCGCGCTGCGCGGGTCCTTCGCTGCCTCGATTTTTCCGATGTGCATCCCGCGTGGTTGCGACGGCCCGCCACTTCCCGCGCCGGCCCCGCCGCGCATGCTGCCTTGCGGATGCGTCATCGGGTTCACGAGTTCACCTGCGCGGCGTCACGCGCCCCGGCGGGCAAGCCGGCGTTCCCCAATTGCGAGTGGTAGATCTCCTGATAGATGGCACTGGATTCGAGCAAGCTCGCGTGGTCGCCCTCGGCCACGATTCGGCCCTCGTCCAGCACCAGGATTTTGTCGGCGTGCAGCACCGTGCTGATGCGCTGCGCGACCACGACGCGGGTTTGCTCGCTGGAGAGCTCGGCGAGCGCGCGTTGAATGTGGGTTTCGGTCTCGACGTCTACCGCGCTCGTGCTGTCGTCCAAGATCAGGATCTTGGGATGCAAGAGCAGCGCGCGAGCCAACGCGATGCGTTGCTTTTGCCCGCCCGAGAAGTTGGCTCCGCGCTGTTCCACGCGGCTGTCGTAGCCGTTCTCGGTTTCCAAAATGAAAGCATGGGCTTGGGCTGCGTGCGCGGCCGCCACGACTTCCGCGTCACTGGCCGAGGGCTTTCCGTAGCGGATATTGTCCCGCAGGGTGCCCGAAAAAAGCACGGTTTCCTGGGGAACAATCGCGATTTGGGCGAGTAGCGAAGCCTGCGTTACGGTGCGCACATCGACCCCGTCAATGGTCACACGCCCCTCCGTGACGTCGTAGAAGCGAGGGATGAGTTTGACCAAGCTTGACTTGCCGGCGCCCGTCGCGCCAAGGATGGCTACGGTTTGCCCAGGTTCGGCACTGAAGCTGATGTCTTTCAATACCGCGTCTGCGCTCGCGCCGCGGTATGAGAACGTGACGTGCTCGAAGGCAATGCGCGGCGCGCCGCTCAGGCTCAGCGTACTCGCGTTGCCGGCGTCGCTGATCTCCGGTGCGGCGCTCAACACCTCATCCAGCCGCTTCGCAGACGCCATGCCGCTGGCCCAGACGCTCGAAAGTAACGTCATCATCACGAGCGGGGTCATGGTCGTCAGCAGGTAGTTCGTGAACGCGACGATCTGCCCGACCGAGAGCTTGCCGCGCACGGATTCGAGACCGCCCGCCCAGATCACCACCACCACGCCGACGTTCACGCACAGCGTCAGGGCGGGCGGCATCATGGCCGAAAATTGCATCACTTTCGCGGATTCCTCGGTGTACGCCTGATTGGCGGACTGGAAACGTTCGCCCTCGAACCGCTCGCGCACGAAGGCTTTAACCAGGCGAATGCCGGCAATATTCTCCTGCAATACCGAGTTCATGCGGTCCAAGCGTTGCTGCACGATGCGGTACATCGGCTCCATCCGCACTAGGAAGAACACCATCACAGCGGAGGTGACGACGAGCAGCGGCAGCATGGTCAGTGCCAACGTCGGGCTGGTGCTGATCATGAGCACCAAGCTACCGATCATCAGCAGCGGCGCGCGCGTGCCGATGCGCAGCGTGACTTGCAACAGCCGTTGCACGGAGCCGGCGTCACTCGTCAGGCGAACCATGAGCTGACCGGTCTTCTGCCGATCGAGGTTTCCGTAAGAAAAGGTTTGGATCTTGCGGAACAAGGCCTCGCGCAGATCACGTCCGACGCTCTCACCTACGAACACCGACAGGTTGTTGTTGCCGATGGCCACGAAGATGCTGACGAAGGACACGCCGAGCATCAACAGCGCGGTGTGCAGCACCAGCGCGTGGTCGTGGGCTAGGATGCCGCGGTCGATCAGGCGCTGTATCAGGCGCGGAATCGAGAGGTCGAACACGACCAAGGTGGCGAGCAACACGAGCGCGAGGCCGGAACGCAGCCAGTAGGGCTTGGCGAAGCGGAACAGTTTGATGACTGGGCCCATCGGTCGACGGGCAACATAGCGCAGGGCGCCCTCATTTCGCCCGGCCGTTTCGCCACATGAGGCGAACAGGCTGCGTCAGTGGCGCACGCTTTGCGGCCGGTTTTCCGGTCTAGTCCGTTTCGGCGGGCAATTCGGTCACACCCGGTCACACGCGGTCACACGAACGAGGTGGCACGCAGCATGCAACTCCCCCGGCGACACTCGCGAGACACGTCGCTGTCAGTGCAGCAGGAGGACCCATGACCGATCCAGTAAAGCCCTACATCATCGTTGTTGGCATCGACTATTCGCCGGCCAGCGATCTTGCCCTACAACGCGCGTTCGAGATCGCGGCCTCGAAAGCCTCGTCTGAAGTGCACATCGTCAATGTGGTCCAACTGTACGGTAAGCAGGCACTGGTCGATTTTCCTGCCGACCCGAGCGGGTTCATGAGCGTCTCGATGGGGGAGGCCACGACGCAGGTCGCGAACTACGCCGAACGCCAATGGCATGCGTTCTTCGGAGAGCGCGATGAGAGCGCGGCGGCGCGCTCGGCGCGCGTCATCCCGCATCTGCGCGTTGAAGCGCCGTCGCACGAAATTGCGCAACTCGCGGCCGATTTGGAGGCGGACTTAGTTGTGGTGGGTACGCAGGGGCGGCGCGGCATTTCGCGGCTGCTCTTGGGCTCGGTCGCGGAAGCGGTGGTGCGCTTGGCGCCATGTCCGGTGTACGTGGTGCGCCCGAAGGCTGTGCCGGAAGAGGAACCCAAAATCGAGCCGCCGTGTCCAAGGTGCGTCGAGGCGCGCAAAACCTCCGGGGGCGCGGAATACTGGTGCGAACAGCACCGCGAGCGCCACGGCCAGCGGCACACCTACCACCAGCGGGATCGCGCCGGGGGTGAGACTGAGATGCCGCTGACTTTCCGGAACTGACCTGGCGGTTGCCAAGCGCTTGAGCCTGAAGCGCTCGAGCGCGCTGAGAAAGCGCGCTGGCCCCGCCCCTTGGCAACCCGACTCAGAACGCGACGTGCAGGCGACCGGTCAGCACATGCACCGGGCCGCGGTCTCGATTGTAGCCCGGGTTGATGATCGGCTGGTAGATGGCGCTGAAGGACACGTTGTCGGCGAGCGAAAACTTGTAATACGTGTCGAATAACATTTCGGGACCGTAGCTCAAGGTGCCGTCGCCCAAGATGAAGCCATACCCGCCGCGCTTGAGGTAGGTGCGGTGCGCCGAGGATAGGCCGTTCAACACGAAGGCCGCGCCGATCTCGTCGCGCTCGCGATGCCATAACGATCCATCTTGGACCACGCCTGTTGCTAGAGACCGGTCGATTTCCGTGAAGGCCCAGGATTCGGTGGCGCCGTCATTGATGCTCAAGCGCAAGAACGAGCCCGTGCCGTGGCGCAGCTGCTGCTCCAGCGACATCGCGATCCCGTATTTCAAGCGGCCTTCTTGGCGCGTCTCGACGATGCTGTTGTGATAGCGCTCGGGGTCGGCCAGCACCTGTGAATAGCTGCCCATGCGCGCGCTGTTCAGGAATACGAGCGTGCTGAGCGCGCCGTGCTGCCCGTTGACGCTGTAGCGTGCTTCGTACTCCGCCATTAGTCCGTGGGACTTGGCCACGTTCCAATCCATCTTGGCTTCGTTGGCGGATTTCGGCTCTAGCGCGATGCCGGCGCGCACGGACCACCAATCCAGTGCCAAATCCGCCATCACGGCCCAGGTGTAGCCGCGCGTGTCCGCTGGGTAGTCCCAGGCGCCGGACGCAAACAGCGCCCAATTGAAGAAGCGTTCTGTCGCGTCGTGCGCGTAACGGTTGCCGTCGAAGACGTCCTGCACCGATACGCGACCGATGGTGATCGCGAGCACGTCGCGGTCGCGGGTGTCAGCCAGTTCGTTCGCGCCGGCCTCGTTCGTGACGCGACCGCCGCCGAGGCCGATGGTTTGGCTGACGGCCAAGCGCGCCACGTAGGCTGCAGGCGCGGGATCGCCCACGCGGTACACGATGCCGGTCGGAAATGCGGCCACGCCCAGCGTGCTGCTGAGGCCGCGGCCGCCGCTGATTTCCGGATTGAACAGGAACTCACCGCCCGGCCAAAGCCGGCGATCTGCATACAGCGTGGAGACGAACGCCGTCGCCGACTCCGCGCTCGAGCTCAAGCTGTGGTCACCCGAGTACTTCGCCGAGAACGCCGGATGGTAGGCCGTCACCATCGTGGATTGAAAATGCAGGCTGAACAGCTCTTGTTCACCGCGAGAGGTGTCCACGGGCGGTGTCGGCTTATCCTCCGCCGGCTCGTCACGCGGGCTCATCGCTTGCGCGCTGCGCGGGATGGCACACACCGAGAGCGCGCTGCACGCACCCAGCATTCCGAGCGCGATGAAGTAATGGCGATGACGGAACATCAGGAGTCGCCTCTCGAAAAGCGAGCGGCGACTTATGCCGTCCCAGCTTGGCGTTTGCAAGGCGCTCGCGGCGCGCGCGCCTCGCGCATCGACAGCGGTTGCATCGCCCTCGGCGCACCGATTGGTGAGGGGGAGTAGCTCGCGCACGAGTACGCCGCCTGCTCCGCTTTTCGGGTGCCCGTCACCAGCTGGCACTGTCTCGCGGCGGACCCACGCGGCGTCGCGGACGTCATGGACGTTTGCGCCCAAATCCCTCGAATTCCGGGCGCCGTCGTCGCAGGCCGCGCGCGGCGGACGCTTTTCGCCGACGTTTCGCTTCGAAACGTAGTGTCACAATGGCAACGAATAAAAGCCATAGTCCACGGGTTTGCTCAAAAATTGCATTATTTCGCGGCGGGCGGGCTCACCGCCAATTGCGCTCCGCGCATTTTCACCTCATGCACAGCCCCGAGCAACCACCGTGACCACCACTACCGCCTCTCTGCCGGTTCCGCGTCAACGCAAGCCGCTCCGTGTCCTCGCCGTCGTCCTCGGGCTGCTGCTCGTCGTGGGCACGCTGGGCTTCATCAAGTTTTCACAGATCTCCATGCTCATGAACATGGGCAAGCAGATGGCAAAGGCGGGGCCGCCGCCCGAAATGGTCAGCTCCAGTGTCGCGCAGACGCAGGCTTGGCAGGCTCAGCAAATGGCGGTCGGAACCATCGCGCCGGTCAAAGGCGTCGCGCTGAGCAACGATTCCGCCGGCGTCGTCTCGAAGATCCTCTTCGAGTCCGGTGATCTGGTTAAGGAGGGGCAAGTCTTGGTTGAGCTGGACACCAGTGTGGAGCGCGCTCAGCTCGCTTCGGCTCGGGTGCAGCATGACCTGGCCGTGGTGAACGTGAACCGTTCACGTGCGCTGATCAAAGACCAGGTCACCACGCAAGCGCAGGTCGACACGGACGAATCCACAGTGAAGAGCTCGGCCACCAACGCGGACACAATCCAGGCCCAGATCGCGCGCAAGATCGTGCGCGCGCCGTTCGCCGGTCGCCTCGGTATCCGCGCCGTCAATGTCGGCCAATACCTGAACCCCGGCACGCAGCTCACGGTCTTGCAGGCAGTCGGCGCCGTGTTCGTGGATTTCTCGCTGCCGCAACAGCAGCTCGACACGCTGGCCAAGGGCATGAAGGTCCTCGTCAAGATCGAGGGCTCCTCGGACCCCGCCATGGAGGGCACGATCGCCGCCGTAGACCCGACCATCGACAGCACCACGCGCATGATCCAGCTGCGCGCCAGCGTGCCGAACCCGGATGACAAGCTGCGCCCCGGCATGTTCGCCAACGTGGCCGTCGTTTTGCCGGATCAGGGCCAGGTCGTCACCGTGCCGCTGACCGCCGTGATTCACGCCTCGTTTGGTGACTCCGTGTTTGTGATCGAGGACAAGCCGGCTGACGCGCCTGGGGGCAAGACCAACGCTGCTGGTAAGCCGATCAAGAACGCGCGCCAACAATTCGTCCGCCTCGGCGAATCCCGCGGGGATTTCGTGTCGATCTTGGACGGCATCAAAGCCGGCCAAGAAGTGGTGAGCGCGGGCGGCTTCAAGCTACGCAACAACTCGCCCATCGTGGTCGACAACAGCGTGCAGAACCAGGCTCTGCTCAACCCCACGCCAGAGAACCACTGAGATGCGGTTCACCGACCTATTCCTGCGCCGGCCCGTGCTGGCGATCGTCGTCAACCTGATCATCATCATTGCTGGTCTGCAGGCGGTGCGCTCGCTCAACGTGCGGCAGTACCCGAAGTTGGACAGCGCCTCGATCACCGTGACCACGGTGTACGTGGGCGCCAACGCGGAGCTAGTGCGCGGCTTCATCACCACGCCGCTCGAGCGCGTGATCGCCGCCGCAGACGGCATCGATTACATCGACTCGCAGAGCGTTCAGGGCCTATCGACCATCAACGTGCGGCTGAAGCTGAACTTCCCCGCCGCGGCCGCCTTGGCGGACGTCAGCGCGCGCGTCGATCAAGTGCGCGCGGATCTGCCGCCCGAAGCCCAAGTGCCCGCAATCAGCATCCAGCCCTCGGACGCGCAGATCGCGTCGATGTACCTGGCCTTCGGCTCCAACATCTTGGCCGAAAATCAGGTCACGGACTACCTGCTGCGCGTCGTTCAACCGCGGCTGTCTGCGATCGAAGGCGTGCAGCGCGCGGACATCTTGGGCGGTCGCACGTTCGCGCTTCGCGCCTGGCTGAAGCCGGAGAAAATGGCCGCGCTCAACGTGAGCCCGGCTCAGGTCAGCGCGGCGCTCGGCCGAAACAACTTCTTGGCCGCCGTGGGGCAGACCAAGGGCGCCCTCGTGCAGGTGAACGTCACCGCCGAAACGGACCTCAAGTCGGTCGATGAGTTCAAGCGGCTGGTGATTCGCTCCCAAAACGGCGCGCTAGTCCGCCTGGCGGACGTGGCGGACGTGGAAATGGGCTCGGACAACTACGAGCAAGAAGTACGGCTGTCCGGCAAGAAGGCCGTGTTCATGGGCATCTGGGTTTTGCCCAATGCGAACTCGTTGGACGTGATTGCGCGCGTCCGCACCGAGATGAAGACGCTGCAGGAAGAGCTGCCGTCGGGTATGTCGGCGAACGTCGCCTTCGACTCCACGCGTTACATCAACAGCGCGATCAGTGACGTGAAGCACACGCTCGCTGAAACCGTGCTGATCGTGGTCATCGTCATCTTCCTTTTCCTCGGGTCGTTGCGCACGGTTTTGGTACCCATCGTCGCGATTCCTGTCTCGTTGATCGGCGCCGTGTTCTTGATGCAGGTGTTCGGCTTCACGCTGAACCTGCTGACGCTGCTGGCGGTCGTTCTCGCGGTTGGTTTGGTGGTGGATGACGCCATCGTCGTGGTCGAGAACGTTGAGCGGCACATCCGTGACGGTAAAACCCCGATGGAAGCCGCCACAATCGGCGCGCGCGAATTGGTTAGCCCGATCATCTCGATGACCATCACGCTGGCCGCGGTGTACGCGCCGATCGGCTTTCAGGGCGGTCTGACAGGCGCGCTGTTCCGTGAGTTCGCGTTCACCCTCGCCGGCGCGGTGTTCATCTCCGGTACGGTGGCCCTCACGCTCTCGCCCATGATGGCCTCGCGCCTGCTCAAGGCAGAGCACAGCCAAGGTTGGATGGCGCGCAACATCGACCTCGGCTTCGAGGCCGTGAAACGCGTGTACACACGGGCGCTGGCCGTTACCCTGCGCAATCGCGGGTTGGTGTACGCGGTGTGGATCACGCTCGCCGTGGTTCTGGTCCCCATGTACATGTTCTCGCCCGCCGAGCTCGCCCCGAACGAAGATCAGGGCGTCGTATTCAGCGCGCTGGACGTGCCCCCTAACGCCTCATTGGAGCGGCTGACCACTTACTCCAAGCAGGTGAACCAGATCTTCGAGAGCGAACCGGAGTTCGCGAACAGCTTCCAGTTCACGTTCCCCAACGCGGCCTTCGGCGGCATGCTGACCAAGCCCTGGGAAGAGCGAAAGCGCAACATCTTCCAGATCCAAGCCGAGCTCAGCGGCAAGCTGGGTGCGGTCACCGGCGTGCGTGCACCCGCGTTCCTGCCGGGTGCTTTGCCGAGCGCCGGCTTCTTCCCGGTCGAGTTCGTGATCGCCTCGACCGCGAGCCACACCGAGATCGTGCGCTTCGCGGATCAGTTGCAGCAGGCGGCGGCCAAGAGCGGCATGTTCGCGTTCCCGCCGATCATCGACGTACGCATCGATCAGCAGAACGCCGACATCGTCATCGATCGTGACAAGGTCGCATCGATGGGCTTGAGCATGCAATCGGTGGGCGCGGACCTCGCAGCCGCGCTGGGCGGTAACTTCGTGAACCGCTTCAACATCGACGGGCGCGCGTACAAGGTGATTCCGCAAATCGAGCGCCACGGTCGGCTCACGACCGAGCAACTCAAGGACATCTATATCAGCGGCCCGAACGACACGTTGATGCCGGTGAGTGCCATCGCCACGGTGCATACCGGCATCGAACCGCGCACACTCAACCGCTTCCAGCAATTGAACTCGATCAAGCTGTCCGGCGTTGCGATTCGCGGTTTGGACGCCGGTTTGAAGGTGCTGGAGGACGAAGCCAAGAAGATCCTGCCCGCCGGCTACCGCTATGATTACACCGGTGAATCACGGCAACTTCGGCAAGAGGGCGGCAAGTTCCTGCCCGCGATGGGGCTGGCGCTGCTGCTGATTTTCTTGGTACTCGCCGCGCAGTTCAACTCGTTCCGGGATCCGCTGGTGATCCTCGCGGGCTCCGTGCCCCTCGCCATGTTCGGCGCAATGATCTTTACCTTCCTCAAGTTCTCCGGCCCGCCCGGGGTGGACTTCCCGCTCACCAAGGGCTGGACGACCACGCTCAACATCTACTCGCAGGTAGGGCTCGTCACGCTCGTCGGTTTGGTCGCCAAGAACGGCATCCTGATCGTGGAGTTTGCGAACTCCCAGCAGCTGCTCGGTTTCAGCAAGATCGACGCCGTGAAGGCAGCGGCAGCCACCCGCTTGCGCCCCATCCTCATGACCACGGTCGCCACGGTGGCCGGTCACTTTCCGCTCACCTTGGTGACCGGTGCCGGCGCCGTCGCGCGTAACTCGATCGGCATCGTGCTGGTCGGCGGCATGAGTATCGGCACGCTGTTCACGCTGTTCGTTATTCCCTCGGTGTACGTGTTGATCGCCAAGGATCATCGCGGGGAAGCCGCCAAAGCGAAGGCCGAAACGGACCTCGGGTCCTCGGGGGTCCTACAAGCGGAGGGCGCGCACGCGGCGGAATGAGCATCGCCGCGGGCTAGCCGACCGCGGCGGACGTTGTCCGCCGCGGAATGCCTTGAAAAATATCGGCGAATGGCCATGCTGTAGTTACGCAAATGTTCGCCGAAGTGGTGATGTACCGCACGCGGTTCTGCCCTTACTGCACGCGCGCCGCGGCGCTGCTGCACCGCAAAGGGGCAGAAGTTCGCGAGATTGACGTGTCCAACGACCCGGAAATGCGCTCGATGCTGCTCGCGCAGACCGGTTCTGGGACGGTGCCGCAAATTTTCATTAACGGCGTCTCGGTTGGCGGCTTCGACGAAATCTCGTCACTCGATCGGCGCGCGCTGTTGGATCCCATGCTGCGCGAGCCCGCGCCGCGTCCGGCGGCCCCGCGCGTTCCTTGAACGGCACGGCTGGAACCACGCATTCGAAGAAGGTTACTTGAAGTGCACGAAGCCCTTCCAGCGGTTCCTTCGGAGTGGGGCAGCCGGCGGGCTGCGGTGGTAAAAGTAACCGAGGCTAAGTCTCGCCGCCGCTCAACGCGGCAGATCCACGAGCGCGCTCAGTAAATCTTGGACTTCGATGGGCTTCACCAAGTGAGCGTCGAAACCGGCGAGCGCACTTCGCGCGCGGTCTTCGCGCTGGCCGTACCCGGTGAGTGCGATCAAACGACAGCCAGGGGCTGCCGTGCGGATGCGCGCGCCGAGCTCATAGCCGTCCATCACCGGTAGCCCGATGTCGAGCACGGCCACCTCTGGGGTCCAGGTAGCGAGCAGAGCTAGCGCCTCGAGCGGGCCGTGTACGCTCGTCACTTGGTGCCCGACCGTGTCCAAGATGACTTTCAGCAGATCCGCAGCATCCGCGTTGTCATCCACGACCAGCACGCGCTTGCCAGTGAGCAGCGGCGCCGGCGCTGGCTTCGAAGGCATCGGCTCGCTACCGTGGCTCTCCGGGAGCGCCGGCAAGCGAACGGAAAACGTGCTGCCTTGATCAGGGCCGTCGCTGTGGGCTTCGACCTGACCGCCATGCAGCGAGACAAGGTTTTTCACCAACGCCAAGCCGAGGCCGAGCCCACCCTCGGCGCGCTCCTGCGTCCGCTTGCCTTGCACGAACGGCTCGAAAATTCTGGGTAATACGTCAGCGTAGATGCCTCTGCCGTCGTCAGTAACCGTGATCACGATTTGGTCGGCGTCGCGTCGTGCGCTGAGCGACACGTTGCCCCCAACAGCCGTGTAGCGCGCAGCATTGGTCAGCAGATTCGCTACGACCTGCGCCAAGCGCACTGGATCCGCGATGAGTTGGAGCCCGCTCTGCGGTGCATCGATGCTCAAGCGGTGGCCGCGTTGCTCGAACAAGAAGCTCGCAATCTCGACCGTACGCGCGAAAACGGTCGATATTTCCAGCACTTCTCGCTTCAGCTCGACCTTGCCGCGGGTGATTTTGGCGACGTCCAGCAAGTCATCCACCAGGCGCGTCAAGTGCCGCACCTGGCGTTCGATCACGGCCTCTTCAGGGCTGGCCTTGCCGCCTCCGCGCAGCTTCATCAACTCCAGCGCGGTGGTGATGGGGGACAACGGATTGCGCAACTCGTGGCCGAGCACGGCCAGGAATTCGTCCTTGGCGCTGCTGGCGGCCTGCACTTCTTGAGTCAGCGCGCGCATGCGCTCCGCTGCGAGGACGCGTGGCGTGGTCTCCGTGCATACCACAAGCGTGCCGCCGATCGACCCGTCGTCGGCGTACACCGGTGAGTATCCGTACGTCCAATACACGTCCTCGAGCCGCCCGTTGCGCAAGATGGGCACGAGCTGATCCTCGTTCCAACTGGCTACACCCCGCAGCATCACGTCCTCGATTTGCGGCCCAATGATCGGCCAAATCTCGCGCCAACACTCGCGGCCGGGCTGGCCCATCGCTGCGGGGTGTTTACCCACGCCGAAGCTGGGCGTGTAGGCGTCGTTGTAAAACTGAATCAGTTTCGGACCCCACCACAGGAACATGGGGTGGCGAGAATGTAGAAGGATGCCGAGCGTGCTGCGCAGACTGTGCGGCCAATCTTCTATCGGGCCGAGGGGCGTTTCTTCCCAAGCGATGCTGCGGATCAACTCTCCCGCGGCGCCCCCGCCCAGCAGCGGTCGCGTAAGCTCGGTACCGGACATTCCAGGGCGGGCGACGCCGTATATTTCTGAACCGACAGGGCTCACGTTCAGCTCGCGTTTCCGAGGATGCGCACCTTGAAGCCGAGCTCTTGCGATAGCGCCACCATTTCTTCGAAGATATCACCGTACGCGACGGCGACGTGATTCGACAGGTAATGCGCCATCAGCGTGTCGCGCGAGATGCCCATGTCTGCTGCCATGAACGGCCACTGGCGCGTGGTGCCTTCCCACCATTGGTCACGCACGGCTTCCGGCAACTTCACGACCTCACCGCGGCCGATGTCCATCCATAGCTCGTCTCCTTTGATGTAGGCGCGGGCCCACGTCATTTTTCCGGGCAAGCTTTCGCCCGTGAGCGTGCCGCCCGGGGTGGGGAAGTACAGCGAGGGCTGCCGGTAAGAGTGCGCGCCGCGCAAGCTGTCCGGGTCGTGATTGAACGCATACGCGCCGCACGAGCCGGAGTTGAGCAACACCCACAAAAAACGGCCCCCGTGCTCAGCGCCCCAGCGAACGTCGTGAAACATCACCGCTTGATGCAGATTCTTGCGCTTCAAGAGGCGCTTCATCATCTCCATCGGCATCACGTTGCCTTGGTCCGCCTCGGTTGCCGTGGCGATAGTGTCGGCATTGGATTCGGGGCGGCACGTCGAATTTAGCAAGCCCTCGGCCAAGTCAGACGGCGGGCGTAGTGGAATCAAGCCGAGCTGGTATTGAAAGCCCAAGCAATCCGCCTTGAATTCGCTGAGCAAGTCGAGCACGACAAGGTAGTCGCGCAGCTGCTCTTTGCTGGAATTCTCGGTGAAGTCTAGGGCGCCCGCTTCACCGTGGTGAAACGTCAGGCCCTTGTCCTTGACGAAGCGGTACGCCTCTTCGATGCGCTTTGCCTCAATTCGCTGCCCGCGATCGATGATCCATGCCTGGTCCACCTTGTGCTCGGTGAAGCCGTGACGGTTGAGCAAGCGCGGTCCAAAATAGCCGTTGATCATGCCCATGGAGGTGTCGCCGAGCATCAGGATCAAGACCCGGCGGTCGCGAATTTCCTTCGCTACGTCCAGCGCTAGCGCCGAGGCGGCCGCCGAGATTGGCGCGTGGTAGCGGATCTCTTCCGTGCCGTAGCGAACGCTGCCGGTGGTGCACCATTCATCCAGCTGCGCCATGAACGTCTCGTCACTGGAGAAGTCTTGGGCGTCTGTCCACGCGCGCGAAAAAGGGCGGTTCAAGCTCTCGAGGCAGGCGCCCGTGTTGAGCAGGCCGACGAGCCCCGGCCATCGCCCGGAAAAATTCGAGGCAAGCAGGAGCGGGTTGTCCTTGCCGACGACGCCGTCGGTCGTATGAGGGCCGTACAGCCAATGCACGCACATGCCGATCATCGGGTCATCAATGGCGCTCAGCTTCTCGATCGCGTGGTGCGGCTTGGACAGAAACCCGGGCACTTGGTAGGGCGTGCGGCCGAGCTTTCTCAGTGCGCGCTCCAACTGAGCGGTGGCCTCCTGCACGTTGGGCAGCGCGAGCTGATTGGGAATGTCACGCGCGTCACCCGGCCAAAACACCGCGATCTTTTTGCTCATCACTGCTCCTCGCCTGCGTCACTCAGGCGCCCTGAAACGGCGCCGCCTGCGCAGCATAGTGCGCTGGTGCCCGCTCGCGCTAGACTCGCGGTATGGCCTCACCGGTGCTTGAGATTCTCCCCCTAGGGTTCCCGTGGGTGACTGCAGACCCGTTCTTGTTCTGCGTGCACCACAACGACGCCTACCCGGCCGGTAACCCGCAAATGGGCCCCGCGGTGTCCTTGGCCGGGCGCTCATTGGGTCAAGACTTCGGCGGCAAGGACGGCTGGAGTATGTACCACGGTGAAGTGGTGCCGGGCTTTCCCCAGCACCCCCACCGCGGCTTCGAGACCGTGACCATCGTGCGCCGGGGCTACATCGATCACTCGGATTCGTTAGGCGCGACTGCGCGCTTCGGTAGTGGTGACGTGCAATGGCTGACCGCTGGCGGCGGCATCGTGCATTCGGAAATGTTCCCCCTCTTGCAACAAGACCAACCGAACCCGGTTGAGCTATTTCAGATCTGGCTTAACCTGCCCGGTCGCGACAAAATGGTCGAGCCGCACTTCACCATGTTGTGGGATCGCGAGATCCCGCGCCTCTCGTTCTTGGACAACGAGGGACGTGAAACGCTCGTGACGGTGGTAGCCGGCAAACTCGGGGACGCGCAGGCGCCCTCGCCGCCGCCGCGCTCTTGGGCCTCAAGCGCGGATGCGGACGTCGCGATCTGGAGTTTGCGCATGGCGCCGCACGCCACCTTCACGCTCCCGCCAACGCTGGGAAGCACGGTGCGGACGCTGTATTTCTTCCGTGGCACGTCGCTCGTGGTGGGCGGGGAACACCTGAATTCCCACGCCGCGGCGCGGGTAGCAGCAGACGTGCAGCTGGTGCTAGAAAACGGCAACGCCGAGACCGAGATCTTGATGCTGCAGGGACGACCCATCGCCGAGCCCGTCGCCCAGCACGGTCCGTTCGTGATGAACACGCGCGAAGAGATCCAACAGGCGATACAGGACTACCAGCGCACGCGCTTTGGCGGTTGGCCCTGGCCGAGCGATGACCCGGTGCACCGCCGCGAAGAAGGTAGGTTTGCCAAACACGCGGACGGGAAAACAGAGCGCGTCGACCGCGCCTGAGCCCGCATGCTGCGCAGCTACCCGCAAGCCGAAGCACCCTGGACGGGTGTGACTTGGATCGATCTGTGTGAAGCGACGGATGAGGAGCGGGCTGCGGTCGAGCGCGCCACCGGCCTGCGCGTGCCGGCCGAGAGCGCCATCGTCGAGATCGAGACCACGAGTCGCGCGTTCACCGAGAACCACGCCCTCTACTTGACCACGCCGCTGCCCGCCGTCAGCCGCTCGGCGGAGCCGCTCACCGCTGCCGGCTTCGTACTCACGCAGGGTGTGCTGCTCACCGTTCGATTTCGGAAGAGCCCGGTATTCGACGCGGTTTACGAGGGGTGCGCGAAAGAACCCCAGCTCTCCGCTTGCGACATCTTCGTGCGCCTGATGGAAGCGCTGGTGGACCGCTCTGCGGACATGCTCGAGCACATCAGCGCTGATTTGGACGCGATCTCGCAGCAAGCGTTTCACGCTGAACGCAAACACAACAAAGCCAGCAACGCCCTGCGCGATGGGCTGCGCAAGCTCGGCCAAATGGGCGATTGGATTTCCCAAATCCGCGACACGCTGCTCGGCTTGGGTCGAATCGCCGCCTTCGTGTGCGAAACCGGTGATTCGTTCCTGAGCGCCGAAGAAAAGCCGCGTATCAAAGCCGTGCGCGCCGACATCACGTCGCTGAACGACTATCAACTGCACCTCTCTGGCAAAGTGCAATTCCTGCTCGACGCCACCCTCGGCTTCATCAGCATCGAACAAAACGACATCGTCAAAATACTCACCGTCGTCTCAGTCGTGGGCGTCCCGCCGGTTCTCATCGCCGGCGTCTACGGCATGAACTTCCACTACATGCCAGAACTCGCCTGGCCCTCGGGCTACCCGATGGCACTCGTGTTGATGGTCGTGACCGGCCTCGCCCCGCTCGCCTGGTTCAAGTGGCGCGGCTGGATGTGAGCCGCGTTCTGTTCGAGTCATAAAAACCAAGCCAAAACCAAAAATCGGCCGGCGTCGCTGCTGCTGAAGATAGGGGTGATGGGTTTGGGGGGTCGCCTCGCGGCGGCTCACTTACGTTGCATTGGGAGGCGCTGGGTTTCGGAGCGCGAGAGTCGCGCGTTGACGGCTGACAGCGCTCTCGCCTCGCGTGCGTCAGATTGCCACACGGGGTTCGCGCAGCCGCGACCGCGCTGGTCTCGAAATGCGCTGATCTTTCGCGGATCTGACGCCTCGGATGGCGCTTCGTGGGCGGCATGCCGCGTGCATTTGGCTCGGCTCACAGCGCGTACCGATGCCCGATCCGAATCCTCCCGCTCGCCCTGCCGCTCTTCACGGGCATGCTCGCGAAGGCGAACCCGAACTCGAAGCCCCCTTCAAGTCGACCGCGGACGTGCTCTTGCCGACGCTTCACGTGAGCCCGTCCACCTTGGAGCTGGAGCAACTACTCGAAGATCTCACGCCCAAGCCGCTCGAACCGGCGGCGCTGCCGCTTCAGAAGCTGCTGCCGGCCGATGTCGCGTTCGTGACCGAGGCTTCCTCCTCCATTTCTGCGCCTCGCCCCACGATTCCCGACGGGTTGCCGGTGCAGGGCGACGTGATTGGCGGCATGTACCGGGTAGAAGGCGAGCTCGGCAGCGGCGCGATGGGCGTGGTGCTGCTCGCCGTGGATGAGCGCTTGAATCGCAAAGTGGCGATCAAGCTGATTCAATCGTCGCTGTTTGCCAAGCATTTTCAGGAGCGTTTTCTGCAGGAAGCGCGCGCCATGGCCGAGGTGACGCACCCCAACGTGCTGGTGATCCACGCGTTCGGCGAGCACAATTCTACGCCGTACTTCGTGACCGAATTCGTGGCGGGCACCACGCTCGACCGGGTGATTGCAGAGTGCCGGCACGCCGTCGACGTGGATCTCGCGCTGCGCATCTTGGACGAGATTTGCTTGGGGGTGTCCGCGCTGCACGCCGCCGGCATCGTGCACCGCGACCTCAAACCCGCGAATATCCTGCTGGACGGAGAGCACCGCGTGCGCGTCGGTGACCTCGGTTTGGCGCAAAAATACGTGACCGCCAAAGCGATCAAAGAGCTGGTCGGCACGCTTGGCTACATTGCGCCAGAGTTGATGCTCGAGACCGACTCGCGCGTGGCCGCCAGCCCGATCAGTGACTTGTATTCACTCGCCTGCGTCGCTTACGAGCTGCTGACGGGCCAGCCGCCCTTCGACGCCAGCACAGACGAAGGCCTGATGCGCCTGCACGGCAGCGCGAAGGTGGTTCGACCGAGCTTCGTGCGCCGGGATCTACCGCCCGCGCTCGATGCCGTCCTATTGCGAGCGTTGGCCAAGAACCCGGCCATCCGCACGCCGAGCGTGGAGCAGTTTCGAGTCGAACTACAGAGGGCGCGCGCCCAGGGCGAAGAACCCACACGCATTTTGGTGGCCGAAGACGAGGATGACTTTCGGGAACTGCTGGAAATCAAGCTGCGCGCGGAGTTCCCCGACGCCGACGTGGAAACCGTGTCGGACGGGCAAGCCGCGGTGGCCGCCTTCGACCGCCGCCCCGCCTCGGTCGTTATTCTGGACTTGCAGATGCCGCTTTTGGACGGCATCGCGACCACGGTGCTCTTGCGGTCCCGGCCCGCATCGGCCTTGGTGCCCATCGTCGTGTTGACGGCATCAGGCGGCCCTACCGAATGGAAGCTGCTCGCTTCGCTCGGTGCGGACCGCTTCTTGGTGAAGCCTGTGGATCTCGATGACGTCGTAGGTATCGTGCGACGCATCGTCAAAGAACGCGCGCGCCACGCAACGCGGCCATAGAACTCCGCCGACTGTGAGCAGGGAGTCGGGCCAGCGTGCGCGCGCTACTGCGCGGACGGCGACACTTTGAGGCGATTGGTTACCTCGATGATGCCGCTGACTTCTGCGGCAAGCCGCTGCATCAAGCTGCTTTGTGCTTCGTCTACGGCCGAACCGAACAGCGTTGCGCTCCGGTTGCGTACGACTACCTTCACGAGCTTGGCAGCGACGCGCGGATCGTGTTCCAGGCGCTCAAGGATCCGGATCTGCAGCACGACATCGTGGCTGACCGGATTGAGGGCACGGGTGCGCGCGCTGAACCCGGGCTCGACCTCCATTGCTGGCGTCTCAGCTTCCGCCGAAGGTTTAGTATCAGCCATGAAACCCAAACACCAGCAAGGTGCGTGCCTGGGCGGCTGGCAGGAGCGGCTAAGCGTCTTCGTCGCTGGCGTCAGGGACTTCGCTCAAGCGCTCGGCGAGCAACGCTCGCGCCTCTCGCGCCAGCCGATTTTGCACTTGGCGCGCGCCCTCGAAGAACTCTGCGAGCTCGTCGTCGGCAGCGTCTTCTGCGTCTGCGACGTACTGAGAGCACGCATCAGCGGCTTTCAGGCAGTGATAGAGCACGCTCACCAGATCGTAATTCTCGTCCGTTTCCGGAGTGCCTGTGTCTTTGTGCGCAGAGTTGCGGGACGACATGCGTTGATCGAGTTCGTTCATGGTGGACTCCTCGTTGGCGACGGGAAAGGTGCATACCTGGTGCCAACGCCGCGCGCGACCGGATTCCGCGTGGCTGCGGCGAGCGCCGTGTGCGTGTCGAATTGCCACAGCGAGACGGCGGCGACACGGGTTTTACTGCACCAGCGCACAATATCCCCGCGAACGTGGGGGGCGACGGATGGATCTTCTTGGCACTCCACTTGCTACACGCCGAGGGATGCACGGCAAAAGACAAGCTGAGCCCGCGCCCCTCGAACCGAGCAGCCGAGAGCACGGGGTTTCCGGCTACACCGAGTCAGCCGTCGGTGGCTTCGGCGCGGACTATAGTCACCAAGTAGCGCGCGGCGAATCCGAGCCCGACCACGAGCTGCCCACCGACCCTGCTGACCTCGCGCTGAGCCGGGCGCTGCAAAAGGTGCTGGCGGGCGCGCACATCGACGCGGCGGACCTGCGTATGGACGTGCAGGCA
Source organism: Polyangiaceae bacterium (assembly GCA_039936055.1). Lineage (GTDB taxonomy): Bacteria > Myxococcota_A > Polyangia > Polyangiales > Polyangiaceae > PMG-095. Next base: position 26,483 of record JBDTJC010000439.1, read on the forward strand.
GGGGACGTCACTTTGTACGGAACCGTGCACCACTCGTTCGAAAAGACGGAACTCGAAGCCAAGGCGGGAGCGGTATCCGGGGTGCGTTCGCTGACCAGCCGCTTGACCGTCGCGCACGAGTCGCCGCGTGGCACGATTCCCTAGCTTGGTGCGCGGCTACCATTGCCGTGCCGTGCCCTCATTGATTGCATTCTGATCTTCCTTCTGCGTTAACTGGTTCGATGACCGCGGTCGACGAGCGCAAACCAAAACGTCCGCGTTCGATGGTGCTCCCGGCGCATCTGAACGACGACCCGGAGTGGTACAAAGACGCGCTGATCTACGAGCTGCACGTGCGCGCGTTCTCCGACTCCAACGGGGACGGCATCGGGGATTTTGGCGGCCTACTCGAGAAGCTGGATTACCTGGCGGACCTGGGCGTGACCGCGCTTTGGCTGCTGCCCTTCTATCCCTCCCCGCTGCGTGACGGCGGCTACGACATCTCCGACTACTTGGGCGTCCACCCGAATTACGGCTCACTCGAAGACTTCAAGCGCGTGCTGGAGGCGGCGCACGCGCGCGGCATGCGCGTGATCACCGAGCTCGTGATCAACCATACATCGAGTGACCACGCCTGGTTCCAGCTCGCGCGCTCCAGCCCGCCCGGCTCGCCCGCTCGTGAGTTCTACGTGTGGAGTGATCGCGCGGACAAGTACGCAGACGCGCGCGTTATTTTTCAAGATTTCGAAGTCTCCAATTGGACTTGGGATCCGCTGGCCAAGGCGTACTACTGGCATCGCTTTTATAGCCACCAACCGGACCTGAATTTCGACAACCCGGCGGTGCACGAAGCCATCTTCCAGGTTTTGGATTACTGGCTCCAGCTAGGGGTGGATGGCGTGCGGCTGGACGCCGTGCCCTACTTGTACGAGCGCGAGGGGAGCAACTGCGAAAATCTCCCTGAAACTCACGCTTTTTTGCGCAAGCTGCGGGCGCGCGTGGATCAGAAGTTCAAGAACCGCATGCTGCTCGCGGAGGCCAATCAGTGGCCCGTCGACGCCGCTGCCTACTTCGGCAACGGCGACGAGTGTCACATGAACTTTCACTTCCCGCTGATGCCGCGCCTGTTCATGGCATTGCACAGTGAGGACGCGTTTCCGATCGTCGACATCCTGACGCAAACGCCCGCGATTCCGGACTCGTGCCAGTGGGCTACCTTCCTCCGAAATCACGATGAATTGACGTTGGAGATGGTAACGGACGAAGATCGGGATTTGATGTATCGCGTGTACGCGACCGAAGACCGCGCGCGCATCAATCTCGGCATTCGACGGCGCTTATTTCCGTTACTGCGCGAGCGGCGTCGTGTGGAGCTGTTGAACGCGCTGTTGTTCGCGCTGCCCGGCACGCCCGTACTCTACTACGGCGACGAAATCGGCATGGGGGACAACATCTACCTCGGTGACCGAGACGGCGTGCGCACGCCTATGCAGTGGGATTCCGATCGCAACGCTGGCTTCTCCAAAGCCAGCCCCCAGAAGCTGTATTTGCCGGTGATCGTCGAGCCGGAGTTCCACTACGAGGCCGTCAACGTGGCCGCGCAGCAAGAGAACCCGGCCTCGCTGTTGTGGTCAATGAAGCAGTTGATCGCGATGCGCAAGCGCCACCGCGTTCTCAGTCGCGGCAAGTTGCGCTTCCTCAGTCCGAGCAACCCCAAGGTGCTGGCGTTCCTCCGCGAGGACGGGCACGAGCGCATCTTGATAGTAGCGAACCTGTCTCGTAACGCGCAGTACGCGGAGCTGGATTTGGCCGAGCACCTGGGCAGCTTTCCGCGTGAGTTGTTCGGACACAGTCGTTTTCCGGAAATCTCGGATCGGCCCTATCCGCTCACGATGGGTGGGCATCAGGTGTACTGGTTCGCCTTGGAAGCGAACCAGGGCGTGCGCGCCAGCGCGGAACTGGGCCCGCTTACGGTCCCCGGTACCTGGCAGAACTTCGCGCTGGAGCCGACGCGCAGCGCCCTGGCCGAGCGCCTCAGCCGTTACGCGCGCGAACAGCGCTGGTACCGCAGCAAAGCCGTACCCATCAAAGGCTCCGAGCTCGAGGACATCTGTCTGTTTGGCGAGGGCGCAGCCAGCGATCACTGCCTGGTGCTGCTAGCGGTGGACCTGGACGACGGCTCGCGCGAGACGTACGTGATGCCATTGCGCTTCGTGCCTGCCGCGCAGTATCAATCCGGCGCTGACACGCGCGCTTCGCTGATTGCGGATCTCGAGGTAAGCGCGCCGATGGAGGGGCAGAGTCCGCACGGTGTGCTCTTGGACGCGAGCGCTTCGCGCGTCTTCGCCGAAACAGTGCTGCGTCTCTTCAGCGCCGACGAAGCGCTGGCGAGCGAAGCTGGCGCGGTGCAAGCCGAGCTGTTTGCCGCGGCCCAGCCCGTGCCGGAAGCCAGTGCGCTCGAACCCCGCTTTCTGCCCCTAGACCAGAGCAATTCGACCATCTCCTTCGGGGGTAGGTGGCTGCTCAAGCTGCTGCGCAAGGTGGAGGCAGGCTCGAATATCGAGCTAGAAGTCGGGCAGTTTCTGGCCAACGCTGACCCCCCCTTGAAAGTGCCTCGGTCGCTCGGCGCCCTTACCCTGCGCTCGGACACCGAAACGCGCACGCTCGCCGTGCTCAGCGAATACGTGGGCAATCGCGGCAGCGCTTGGTCGGTCACGTTGGCCGCGTTGTTTACATTCTTCGAGCGCGTGCTCACTAGCGAGGCCGCGCTCGGCGTGGTCGCACTGCCCATGGCGCATCCGGCCGAATGCACCGAGGCGCCGCCTGAGGATTTGGTGCGGCTGCTTAGTCCTTACTTCACGCTGGCGCAGTTGCTTGCCGAGCGCACGGTTGAGCTCCATCGCGCTCTCGGTCGCTCCACGACGCAAGCCGGCTTCGGGCAGGAACCGTTTACGACGGGCCATCAACACTCGTTGTTTCAAAGCGCTCACACGGAGCTTGCTCGCGGCTTCGGCAAGTTGCGCGAACAGCAGCGCAGCTTGCCGGAAGACGCCCGCGAACTCGCGGCGGGCCTGCTCGGAAAACAAGCAATAATCGACGATAAATTACGGCAAATCACGCTCGCCAAAGCCAGCGTGACGCGCATGCGTTGCCACGGGGACTACCACCTCGGCCAAGTGCTCTTCACGGGGGATGATTTCGTGATCATCGACTTCGAGGGCGAGCCCGGGCGTCCGCTTTCGGAGCGGCGCTACAAGCGGAGCCCGCTGCGAGACGTGGCTGGCATGCTGCGCTCGTTCGCGTACGCGGCCGAGAGCGCGCTCCGTTCGGAGCGAGTGCGCCCGGAAGATCGCGCGCGCTTGGCTCCTTGGGCCGAAGCTTTTCGGGCCTGGATATGCGTCAGCTTCGTGCGCACGTACTTGGCTGGCATCGCGGGAGAGGCCTACTGCCCACAGACCCCCGCCGCGGCCCGCGGATTGCTGGAGTTCTACGAGCTCGAAAAAGTGCTCTACGAGGTCAACTACGAGCTCAACAACCGGCCAACCTGGGTGGCGGTCCCCTTGGCTGGACTCGCGAGGTTGGCGGGCGGTATCGGCTAGTACGACGACCCGGAACTCCGTTCCGGATTGTCGTACGTCGAGACAGATAGAGTACAGAGGATAGAGTCAGGCACTCAGAACGTACCGCCGGTGCCGAATGGCGCAGCGTCCGTGCCGGCGGTGCCGAACTGCGCAGCGCCCGTACCGCTCGTCCCGTCGGACGTGCCGCCGTTGCCGAACTCACCGCCGGCGCTCGTCGCGCCGGCTTGGCTGAAGGCGCCGCCCGCAATCCCGTTCGCGCCGCCGTTCGCGCCGCTACCTGATGCCCCGGTTGAGCCGCCACCCTCGACGATCACGGGGCCCGGTCCCGTTGGCCCGCCGATCGTGGGGCCGTGGCCGTCACTGCTGCAGCCGAGTACGCATTGCGCGAGTACGAATGCGCCGACGAGCGTAAGCCGTGCCGGGCGTGACGATTCGAAATGACTCATGGTAGCACCTCCAAAAACGCCTCGAAAATGGCGCTAAAAGCTGCTTATAGTCACTGCAAGATCGATGCCGCGGCCCAGCTCAGCTTAGCTCAGCGGCGCTCGCTGCCCGTGCGCCCTTCGACGATGCCGGCGCTCGCGGTCATGGCCATCACGCGCCCTGAATCCGCTATCATGCTCACGAAGGGCGCTTCCCAAGTCGAATCCTGCCACGCGGGGCGCCAGGCCTCGGCCAAACGCGGGTCCCGCGTCCACAGCGTACCGAGGCTGGCCACCCACTCGCGATCGAGCATGTCCAGCGCGCTGGACGATAGATCCGGTGCGCCTGGCACGATGGACACCGTGGTCTGATCGCCCTCTGTGCGCAGCGCGGTGCCGTCGCTCCCTACGACCAAGGCGAGGCTGCGCTCGACGCTGCTGGCTCCGCTCACGTAGGCGCGGGTGGCGGGCGTGGGCAAGAACTTCATTTCCCACTCCAGCGGTGAGTAGATGGCCGCGAACGCTCCGCCTTGCACGCGCCGTCCGCACACTATCCAGCGCGTGTCGTCCAGGCGCAGCACGGCCGCCACGTTCTGCACCCCTTCCAAGGGCAACGGCTTCATCCAACGCCGCCCAGACATCGCGATCAGCGCAGGCGGCAAACCGGGCCGACGCCCCACCGCGACCAGCAAATCATCAAAAATGCCGCTCGCGTCCAAGAGTTCGAGCGTTGAATCGGGCGTGTTGGTGATCTCGCGCACGCCTTCGGGACCGAAAACGGCCAGGGTGCCGTTGGAACCACCGACCAGAAAGCCGCCGGCTTCATGGCGCCGAGCGAACGCCATGCCGCGCGGAATCCGCGCAAGGATGTTCTTCGCGCCGAGCCACGACTCACCATTCCAAAACAGAGGCCCGCGTGGCGTGAGTGCGAAGCAGCGGCCATCCGTGTCCCAAGCTGCGCTTTGGATGACCAAGTCATCGTGCGGGCGGTGACGCACGACCCAGCGCCAGCCCGCCATGTCCGAGGGCGGCGACAGGCTTTGCATCGTGCGCAGCAGCAGGCGGCTGGATGCGGGCGGCGCCGCGCGTTCAGTCAGCCAAGGCAGGAGGGCGTTGACCAGCGCTTCGGCCGTTCGCGGACGGTGCTCGACCGAGAGTGCAGTGCCCCAAGCCAGAGCCGCATCGATGGCCCGGCACGCATCCGCACGGTCCCGAATTTCCGGGCTCAACACTGGGCTTTCGAGGATGCTTTTGCGGGCTTTTCCGCGCATTTGCTCGTACGCCTCATACGGTGTCTGACCGTCGAAGTAATGATTGCCCGTGAGCACGTAGTAGGCGATGCAGGCGAGCGCGAACACGTCCGTCTCGCAGCCTACGCCTTGGTCGAGTGCTTGTTCCGGCGCCGCGTAGCCCACGGTGCCGAAGCCGACGCCCGCGAAAGTGCGGCCGAGCCCCACGGGCCGCGCCAAACCAAAATCGGAAATTTTGAAAATTTCTGTCGCGCCGAAGCCGCAGCACAGCACGTTACCCGGAGTGAGGTCCCGGTGGATCACGCCGACGCCGTGGATTTCAGAAATGCCGCTCGATAGGCAGCGCAGCGCGTGGCATGCGCGCACCGCATCGAAGGCGTAACTCGTTTTATGGACCGAATACGTGACGCGATCTTCGAGCGTGGTGCCTTCGACGCCGCCGTGCACGTACTCGATGGCGATCCAGGGCGTTGGGGGTAACCCGAAATGCGGCGTGCTGCCGGTATCCACGAAACGCACCACGAACGGGCATGGCGGCACGCGCTCGTTCAAGCGTCCGAGCGCCACGGCTTCCTTCTGGGCCACGAGCTCAGGGGAGATGTCCGTGGTACCAAATTGGCGCCGAACGACCTTCACCACGACCGGTGAGGCGCCTTCCGGTGCTTCACGGCGCGCCAGATAGGCGGCGCCCATGCCGCCTTCTCCCACCTGCTGCTCGAGCACGTAGCGAACGCCTTGCTGCACGTCCGAATCGATATAGCGCCCGCTAAAGGAAGACGGATCCATCGAGACCGGCGGGTCGCTCACGAGTGATTTGTGCTCTGTCTTTCGAGCGAGGTAAAGAGTTAAAGCATGGTGATTCTTCCTGCTTCGTCAGAGCGAAGTCGCCGAGGTTTAGCTGAACGCGCCGTTCGGTGCTGAATCCGCCGGCCGCGAAGCGCCGAGTTCCACGCTCGCGCGCGGCCATCAGTGACTACTTACGGCGCCCGCTGCGCTGTCCGACGCTGTCCCGGGCGCTGGCGCCGGTCATCAACTCCTGCCAGCTGGCGCTTAGTACGGCCTCTTCGTCTTGCAGCACGAGCGCCGTCCAAGCGCCGGCCTCGTCCGCGCGCGAGAACAGGAATTCGGCCAGCTTGGGCGCGATGGGCATGAGGGCGGCACACAAGGCGCCACGCTCCACGCAACCCGCGTAGAGCGGGTCCGCGCCAGGGCCGCCCTGCGCGAGCAGCAGCTGACGCAACACCTGGGCGGCCCGCGCGTGCCGCACGTCTGCTACCAAGCCTATGGGACTTGCCAGACCTTCTTGGCGAGCGAGCGCGTAGCTTTCGAGCAGGCGCCAGCGCACGCCATACACGCAGCGCCACGCCTCGGGGTGGGACTCGGAAAGCACCGCCATGGACTATGCGAGTCGAGTGCCGTTGCCAAGCCTGCTCACGCGGGGCGGACATTTCTTTGTTGTGCGCGTTGTGTCGGGCTGCGCGCGTCGTTTAAGTTTCTTGCCACGCTGCGCAAGTTTTCAGATTGCGCTCCGGCTACACTCTCGAAAATCGCCCTTGCAACGCGGCTGGACGGCGGTAACCACACTGCTTCCGCCGGCATACTGGAGGAGCGGCGCGATTCGCCCGACTCCGCTCTCTCGCCCCCGCGGCAAAGCAAAGGAAGTAGAACCCATGGCCCCTCGCTCTTACGCAAAACCTTCGATCGATGAGCTGCGCTCTCGCTTGGGCGCGCTCGAGTTCGAAGTCACGCAGCACGATGCTACCGAGCCCCCGTTTCGGAACAAGCTTTGGGACAACCACGAAGCTGGTTTGTATCTGGACATTGTCAGCGGTGAGCCGCTGTTCGCGTCGGTAGATAAGTTCGATTCTGGAACCGGCTGGCCGAGCTTCAGCAAGCCGGTTGAAGCCGAGCACGTGATCGACAAGGTCGACCGCAGCCACGGTTCTACCCGTACGGAAGTGCGCTCGAAGTACGGGGACTCACACTTGGGCCACGTGTTCCCTGATGGCCCACGCGCGACCGGAGGGCTGCGCTACTGCATCAACTCGGCGTCCCTGCGCTTCATTCCGGTCACCCAACTGGAGGCGCAAGGCTACGGCGAGTACCGCGCGCTGTTCGGTGACGCCAAGGCGACTCCGCAAGCGGAACTCGTGGACCACGACAACGCTTGCGCGATCCCCGCGGCGGGCGAAACGCCGAGCTGCGAAGCCACTGTCGAAGAAGCCGTGCTCGCGGGCGGCTGCTTCTGGGGCATGGAAGAGATCCTCGGCCAAATCCCCGGGGTGATCGAGAGCACCGTTGGCTACGCCGGAGGCACCACCCTGGCCCCGAACTACGAGCAGGTTCGCACCGGCCGCACTGGCCACGCCGAAGCCATCCGCATCCTTTTCGACCCAAAGCGCCTGTCCTATCAAGAGCTGCTGGAGAACTGGTTCTTCCGCATGCATGATCCCACCACCAAGGAGCAACAGGGCAATGATCGCGGCAGCCAATACCGCTCGGTCATTTTCGCGACTTCACCCAAGCAGCGAGAGCTGGCGGAGCTCGCGAAACAGCACGCCCAAGCCAGTGGCCGCTGGAAGAAGCCGGTTGTGACCGAAATCGTGGACGCAGGGCCGTTCACGCCCGCCGAGGAGTACCACCAGAAGTACTTAGACAAGCACCCCGGCGGCTACACCTGCCACTTCATGCGGGACTGATGCCCGGAGCGAGCCCCGGCGCGTTGCTGTCGGTGCACGGCGCGCGTTGGGGCGGAGCCTCAAGGTGCAGTCGCACGCCGGTCGAAGCGCGTTCCACCACCCGGTGCACGAAGCGCAACTTGTCGATCACAGGTTCCGCCAGCACGAACGGGTACATATCGGGCAGGCCCATCGAGCGGTTGAGGCTGTTCAACGCCACCGTGAGTGGCACCCAGGCGTCGATCAGATCGCGGAACTCGTTGAAGTGGACGCGGCGCGCGCTGACGGGCTCCGAGAAAGCTCCACCCAATGGCGTCGGTTGCAACGCCAGACCATAGCTTTGCGCGGTCTCGAGCGTGTCCACCATATGCAGGTAATGCGCCCAGGTTTCCGCCCAATCCTCCCACGGGTGCATGGTCGCGTAGGAGCTAATGAACGCATCCGCCCAATTCGAACGCGGCGATGCATAGTGACGTTTGACGGCTTCCTCGTAGTCGGCCTGATCGTCGCCGAATAGCTGCCGGAACTCGGTCAGGGCCGCGCTGGCTTTAAGGAGTCGGTCCCAGTAGTAGTGACCGGATTCGTGCCGGAAGTGACCGAGGAGGGTCCGATAGCGCTCACCGAGGCGCTCGCGAGTTTGCTCGCGCAGCGGTGAATCCGCTTCTTTTACGTTGATGGTCACGAGTCCGTCGCAATGCCCGGTGAGCACGCGCTCGCCATTCGCGCCGTCGTTCATGAAAGCAAAAGCAAGCCCGGTGCTGGGTTGCTCAGCTCTCGACTCAAGCGGCAGCCCGAGCTGAATCAGCGTGTACACGAGGCGTCGCTTGGCGACCTCCAGCCGGCGCCAAGCTTCGAGCGCAGCCGAATCAGCCAGCGCTGGGATCGTCTCGGTTAGGCGACAAGACGGGCAATACTCGTTCGAATCGTGCTCTGGAATGGCCCAGTTGCACACGGCGTAGCTCGCGTAGTTGCGGCACAGCCGGTAGCGCGAGCCTTTCGCGCCGTCATCCAAAGCCAGAAAATACGGGCTCACATTCGGTGTCAGCGGCGGGGGCTCCTGCTCCATCGCGCTCAACACTCCTCGGTCCGGCAGGTACGCGAGTAGGTGCGCGCAGCGCGTGCACTGCGAGTTTTCGAAGAAGGCGACGTGCTTGCAGGCGGAGCAGGAGAAAATTTTCATGGCTATCTTTTCGTCGACGTGTCAGGGCACGAAGGCGCTGCAGGATCCCGAACAACTGGCGACGTCCGCGACGCAGGACTTGCCGTCGATGCAGGCGTGGCACTCGTCCAGGTTGTTCTGCTGATTGTCGCTGCTACTCGCCTTGTCTTCGCACTTGCTCTTGCAGTCATCGACGTTGTAGCTGGCGTCGAAGCAATCCGCGTAGCTCTGGCAAACGTCCTTGCACGTGAAGTGATTGGTGACGGGGTCTGCCGCGCTGCAACCTGCAGCCGCGAGCACGATGAGCAACGATCCCAAGACGAATTTTGTCATGGGGGCTGGCTTTGCAGCGCGCGTGCCAGCGTTGCAGCGCGAGCTTTTCGCGGCTATTTCTGGATCATGCGCTGCGCCGGACACAAATGAGTCTCAAGGTGTGGCGTCTCGTCGCAGATGCGCTGGACGGGGCACGCTTCGTGCACCAAATGCTGGCGTGGATAAGCTCCTTCTCAAGCGGTATTGGTCATTGATCCGTCGCGTGTCTGACGAAGCAGATGCGGACGACGCAGACATTGTCGCCGCCGGGCTCGCGTTCTACGGCTTCTTGGGCTTGTTTCCTGCGCTGCTTGCCGTGGTCTCACTGTACGGCCTGATCGCCGACCCGATCGCGATTCAACACACGATTTACGGCGTGGCGCGGTCTCTGCCGGCGGCCGCGCGAGACGTGGTCATCGGTGAGCTGTCCAAGTTCATCGCGCGCCCCTCGAGCAGCCTGAGCTGGAGCATGATTTTGAGCTTTCTGGCCGTGCTGTGGAGCTCGTCATCGGCGATGAGCGTGCTGGTTCGAGCGGTCAACGTCGCGTACGACTTGCCCGAGCGGCGCAGCTTTCTCCAAAGGCGCCGGATCGCTGTGCTGTTTACGCTAGCCGCAATGCTCGGCTTGTTCGTGCTCGTCCCGCTCGTGGCTCTCCTGCCTCGCCTGCTGACATTTCTTCACGTCGGCGCGGCGGTCGCTCTATTGCGCTGGCCGCTGCTGGCGCTCGTGGCCTGGTTTTCTTTCGCGTTGCTGTATCGCTACGCCGCGGACCGCAGTCCTTTGGCGAGCCTTCGTGCTGTGGCTCCAGGCGCGACAGCTGCGACGCTGCTTTGGGTTCTGCTATGCGCCGTGTACTCGGCCTATGTGCAGTATCTCACTAGTTACAGCGCCACTTACGGAGCCGTCACCGGCGCCATCGTGCTTCAGTTCTGGCTGTATTTGTCGGCACTGATCCTTGTTTACGGCGCAGAGTTGAACGCGGAGCTGGCGCGTTCAACCACTACATACGCCGAGCCCCACGCGACACACACCTGAACGGTGGTGTCGGCGCGGGGCTCAGCGTTTGCGCGCTTCGAATTCACGACGTCGAGGCGCTGCTGTGCTGCTGGTCGTAGCTCGCGACCTTGTCGCTGATCTTGTCCGTGACGCGACCTTTGACGTCATCGAGACGGTTCTTCATGCCGTCGAGCCCGTCCGACAAGCGATTGCGCAGCTCGTTGCCCGAGCTGGGGGCCAGCAACAAAGCTGCCCCAGCACCGACCGCAGCGCTCACGACAATCAAACCCAAGGCGGGTAGGGCGCGCGAGAACACGCTCGGGCGACGCTCGAGGCCGATCACACCCAGGATGTCGTTCCATTCCACGCTGCGCACGGCCTTGGCGGCCTGTTGCGCACCGATCATCGAACCCAGCGTCCACAGCGTTCTATTGAGATTCATGGTCAAGTGTCCTCCTACGGAACTAAACAGTTGCAACGCGAAGGTGCGTGCAGCACTGCTCCCTCAGCAATCCGCATGCCACCCCGTTGTCGTGAAATATCAGGTTTTTTGCGCGGTTTCGCACGGTCAGCGCGGAACTCGGGTGACGCAAGCTGCCCCAGTGCGGCAGCCCGGCGTGCAGGCGTGCATGGCAGGGCCTTCAGTAGCGCTTGCGCCAAACCAAATCGAGACCGGATTCCCCACGGTCTCCGATTAGCGCGGCGATGGACCAGTGACTCAACACGCGAAAGTCGAACGTGAGGAAGGTCAGGTCTGGAGGCGCACCCGGGGGAGGCTCGCCCAGCGCGCGGGTGATTTGGGCCGCCACGCGTGGCGAAATTTGGATGACGAGTTCCGGCCGTGCGCTGCCGCTGCTGGTGTCGACACGCGTACTCACGTCCAGGTTGGAGATATTGGAGAGCGCGCGATTGAGGCCCTGCGTTGCCGCGCCGCCGACCGCACCGATCGCTGTCGCAGCGTTGCCACCCCCCGTGGAACCGCCGCCGAGCGAGCCGTCCGCAGACCCGGTCAAGAGCAAGCTGAGGATTTCGTCCTGAGTCAGCGGCGGCTCGGATCGCAGATCGAGCTTGCCCTTCTTCAGCGTGCCGCGGAACGTGGCGGTCACGCGGTGCTTGTCGGCGTCACCTGAGTCCCAACTGGCAGAGGCGACGATCGTGGGGTTGGCGGGGTCGCCCGCAAAAGTGACCGAGCCCGACTCGACCTCGAACTGCTTACCGGAAACATCCAATTTGCCGCCTCGGAGTTGGATGATCCCATTCATGGTCATCGGATCACCCATGACCAGGCGCAGGTTTCCACCGAGTTGAACCTTTGTCGTGTCGCCGCGCTCCACGTTGAGCTGCGAGCCGAGGTTCAGATCGACGATCATCGGCGCCTCGTTTTTTGACGGGTCGCTGTCCTTCAGTGGTTGCAGGGGTAGCGTGACGAACCCCCCGCGCTCCTGGCGCGTGCCAATGCGCACGCCCTTCGCCGGATCCAAGCCCTGCACGTCCTGGCCGCCGGTATCGGGCAAGTGCACGTTGAGGGAGGAGATGGTCACGCCCAGCGTGTTGGCGTGCGTGGTTGGATTCGGCCGCAGCGTCACGTTGATTGCGCCGTACATGTCGCCGACGTCGTTTCCGGACACGGATAACGCCACCTTGTCGGATTTGGCGATGCGAAGGTGCGCGTCGGCACCCGTAAGACTCAGGCCGGCGAAGCGCGCCTCGCCCGTCACGTTCAGCTTGCCGCTGGTAGCGCGTGCCGTAAGGCTTTCCAGGTTGATTTTGCCCGGTTCGAGGGTCACGCGGGCCTTGATCTGGTCGAAGCGTTGACCGACCGCCACTACCTGCGCGACGCCGTCGTTGAAATCAACATGGCCGTCCAGCTCAGGGGGGCCGCCTCGGAAATGCGCGTTCAGATCCCCGTTCACGCGCCCTTGGAGCTCCCCGAAGGTGGAGGCCAAGAGCGGTGAAAACGCGCCGATTTGTAGCTCTCTCGCGCGCAATTGGGCGTCCGCCGGAAGCTGCAAGTGGGGCACGTAGCGCGAGCCCCATTGCAGGCCGGAATGCCCTTCGGCCGTCGTCGTGCCCTTCTTGCCTTCGACGCGCACGGTGACATCACCTCTTCCGTTCGCCGCCTTTACCTCGGCGTGAATGCGCCCAAATGGCGACTGTCCGATCGTCAACGAAGCGACGTCCAATGAGCTTTCGACGGTGGCGTCCTTGCCGAAGTGTTCGAGCGCTACTTTGCCGCTCAAGGCGCCGTCCACTTGGCTTGCCGTTGTCCCCGGTATCAGCGCGATGGGGAACCCATCGAAGTCGAGATGCGCGCTCGCGTCGAGGGCCGGCGGCGCTTCGCCGATCTGATTGAGCCAAGCATTGATGGACGTAGCGAAGTCGATTTCGGCCTTGGCTACGTCCTTGTTGCCAGCGCGTGCGTTGCCGTCGAACTTGCCCCGCGTGCCGTCGTAACTGCCGGTCCACGCGAGATCCAGCCCGTTTTTCTTGGTCGCGTCTTGCCGGAAGCGGAGGACCTTGCCGGACAGTTTCAGGTTCGGCGCGCTCAACGTGCCCTCGTAGCTGAACTCGCCGGAGATGACGCCGCTGAGCGCTGCCGGGCGTATCTCCACCGGTAGTTGTTGAAGCTCGCGTGGCGGCACCGTCAGCTTCACGTTAAGCGGTATTTCCCGCCATTGCGCGGCGAGTTCGTCCGCAATCGTGGCCAGATGCGGTGTGGCTTTGCCTTCCACGCTGAGCGCTGCAAGTTGCCCGTGCTCGTCAGCCAAGTTGCCCGCGAGTTCGGTCTCTCCGCTCTCGGCGTGCCTTACGTCCACGTCGATGTCCAGGCCTTTCACCGACAGCGGAGCGGCAGCTTTCGCCTCTTCAATCGTTTCAAGGTTGCTCTGGGATTTGCGAACTGCCGCTAGCTGCAGCTTCTTCGTGCTGATGTGCGCGTGCAGAGTAGGCAAGCCCGGACCGCCGTGCTCGCGGTCAATGGCGAGGTCGTATTTTACCGTGCCCAGCGCGCGTGCGATGGGTGAATCGACGTCCTTCGGCACCAGCTCGTTCACGTCCTTTAGTTTGACTTCACCTTCGATGGCGATCTTTCCCGTGATGCGAGCTGGGTCGAAGTGATCGAAGTTGATACCTCGGAGGCCTTGGAAGTCGAAGCTCAAGCGTCCGAGCCGTGTCAGATCGGCGTGTGCGCTCCCGTCCAGCACGCCCTCGTCGAGGTTGAGGTCCGCCTGCAGCGAGCCGCCATTCACGCGATTGAAGCGGAGGTCTTCGCTGCGCAGCGTGATGCGCGCACGCGGGTTGACACCGCGGTGCTCGTAGCTCATTCCGATGGTCGCAGTGCCTGATTTCAGCGGCGCGCGCGGGTCGAACAACCGCCAAATCTTGGCCAAATCCAGGTCATAGCTCTGCAGGTTCAGGCTCTCCAGGTTCGGCCCGTAGACCAACGAGGCGTCGGCTTTACCGGCGCCCTGCACATGAAAGGCGCTCACTCGCGTGCGCCCGTTCACCAGCTCCACGCGGTCGGCGGAAAGCTTGAGGTTCGTGTCATCTTGGCGCAGGTTCAGGCTGGGGTGGTCGAGCGAAATGCCGGGGTTAGTGGAGGCGATTGCGCTGACTTGAACGTGTCGTTCGGGCGCGCGCGTGACCACCTCGGCGCTCAACGCGACGTGAGACAGCGACCCGCGCGCTGCAACCTGCGCAGTCGTGATGTGCTGGCCTGCAAGCTCGGCATCGGTCACGTCAATATGGACGTCTGCGTTCGGATGGGGCAACGCCCCCGCGACACTCGCGCTCAGATTCACCCGCTTGATCTGATTCGCGCCCTGCTCGACATCCCGCAGCGCGCTGCGTACCTGCGCGTTCAAAATGCTGTCTTCGACGCGATAGCTCCCTTGTACTGATAGCTCGCCCTGGACGCACTTGACCGCAGCAAGCTTTCTGAGACGCGGCGGATTTTGAAGCTTGGTCGTCGTCTTGAACTCGACCGTAGTCTGCTGCCCCTGCTCGATCGTCGCATCGACATTGCTGGTAGCACCCGGTTCGGCAATCTGCGCGTGGGCGTCGACGCGGTTGCGCTTTGCTCGAGGATCACTGGAAAAAGTCCCCGTAATCGCGACAGCTGGCAGTGTCTCGGCGAACACCACGGACGGTTCCGTGTCGAGCGCGAAAGTTCCCGTGATAGAGCCCTTGTTCGGCACGGTAACGCCCGCGTGCAGCGTCACGTCCAAGCTCGAGACTGGGCCGCTGGGCGTCAGCTCTGCTAAGTCCAAGTCGTGCGTGCGCACCGTGGTCTTCGCCGTGGTGTCGTTGTTTAACGACAAATGGAAGTCACCCTCCGCCTTGCCGGAGCCCACCCCCAGCTCGAAGCTCCCATGTAGATCGGGAAGCTTGCCCGCGGCATGAGCGGTCAGGGACGCGGGCGAGCGCAACACGAGTCCAGGAACCTGCTTCGCCACGGCTTCTGGCGGAATGCTGCTGGCCTGCAGGTCTGCGACCAATTTCGAGTCGAGGAAGCTCGCATCGAGCACGAGCGGCACATTGGCGGCAGTGCCTTGATAGTGCGCATGCGCACCGAGCGGCTTGTCAGGCGCTGCTGGAATGGTCAGAGTGGCCTTCAGTCGCCCGACGGGGTCGAACCCAGCGGGCAGGCCGCGCGCTTTCACGCCCGTGTGCTGAATGTCGATGGTCGTCGCAACCGTGTCCGTGCGCAGGGAGCCGAGGGCATCCTTCAATTCGACGTCGAGTGGAGGACTGGAGGCGAGCGCGCCGTGTGCCCACACGTGATCGATTTGTGCGCGCCCAATGATGACAATCGTGGCCGGGCCGGAGCTCGGCGGCCCGGGCGTTTTCGGCAAGAAGGTGTCCGCCAGTGTGGGGGCGCCTTGCCCGTCATCCACGAGCAGTACTTCCGCGTGCTCCACCGTCACTGAATCTAGGCGAATCGTGAGCGGTTGTGATTTGTGGGCCAGCACTGCCCAAACAATGGTGGGTACGCTGAGGCGAACATCCAACCCGCGCACATCCAACACGCGACGCCCCGCGGGATCGAACACCGCCGCGTCCGCCGCGATGCCTCCGAGCCCGACGCTCTGCAGGCCGTGCACCTGAATGCGACCCTTGAACGAGCCCGCGAGAGCCGCATTGACCCGCGCCACCACCAGCTGGCGTACCGCCGCAAAGCGTAACGAGAACAACAAGCCGACGACTGCGAACACGACGACGCTGAGCAAGCCGGCTACGGCGATGGCCGCGCGCCGCGCGTAGCGCCTTGCCCGTCCGTCTTTTGTCGGGCCCGTTGCGGCCGCCATCAGAACGCTTCCCCGATCCCGAACGAGAACGCCACAGGCGCTCCGAAGGGACCCCTCGCGGGCACGCCTTCATCCTGCGCGTCCGACGGCGCTTGCAAACCGGGCACGCGGTAGCCGGCATCGAGCCGGACAGGACCCACCGGCGTGTCGTAGCGAAAGCCGAGGCCAGGGCTCAAATGCGGCCGGTTGAAACGGAAGTCCACCTTCTTGTCGGACACATCGCTGGTGTCCACGAAGAACGCCCCCGTGAACGCGCCGGAGATCGGAAAGCGCAGTTCGAGCGAGGCTTCCCAGAGCGTGAAGCCACCGAGCGGCAGATTGAGACTGCATTTGGCCGGATCCGGATCGGTACATTTCGCCGCAGCGGTGCTGGCCTGCGGCACGACCCCGTGTGGCCCGACCTCACGCAGCGCGTAACCGCGGTTGGAACCCGCGCCACCCGAGAAGAAGCCGCGTAAGAACATCAATTGAATGTCCTGCACGGACTGTGCTCGTTGCGGCTCGCCACTCGTGTCGAAGTTCGAGCCGTGGGCCGTGGCTTCGATCGTGTCGCCATAGTTCTGCGGAAACAAAAGCCCAACCGTGGCGCGGGCAGCGAGTGTCCATTTCCTGCTGAGCGGAACGTAACCGCGCCCCTCGGCTTGAGTGCGTACGTCGCGCGCGGTGCCCCCCACGCCGGCGAGCTGCAAGTCATTGCTGAAAAAGGCGCCTTGGTGCGGGTGAAGGCGCTGATCTCGCAAGTCCAATGACACGAACAACTCGGGATAGGAGATCACTACTGATTTCAAGTCACGGTCCAGCGCGCCCAAGTAAGTAAAGGGGCTGTCGAACTGCACGGTGTGCGAAAGCGAACCGTACAGGCGCCAAAGCGAGCGATCCAAACCGAGGCTGACGCGCGCGTCGCGGTAGCCCAAGATGGTGGCTTGGTCGGGCGCCAAGATCAGCGGCGCGATGCTGCCGTCGAGGCGCGCGAACAAGCCCGTCCGGGCCTCCAAGAAGCCCGGCTGTCGGAACTGCGCATTGGCGCGGCCCTCCGGAAAGAAATGATCGGGCGCGGCGAAAGAAGGGAAGCGCGTCGGATACAGCACGACGCCCGGCTTCACCTCGAACGTCAAACTGCGCAGCCCGCCGAAAAAATTGCGATGCTCCCAGCCGCCAATCAGGTGCAGTTCCGCCTTCAAAGAGTCAATCTCTGCGCCACCGCCGACGTGAATCGCTTTCAGCTTGCTCAGTTCCACCGTCACCTTGATCGGCACCCGCGGCGCGGCGTCGTTTGCGCTCTTGCTCAGATCCGGCTCCACCACGACCGAGCTGAAGACGTTGAGGTCCAGCAATGCGCGCTGCGCTGAGTCGAGGTCTGCGCGCGAATAGGGCGTTCCGGGCTGGATATCCAGGGCGCGGCGCACGGGCGCTTCGGGAATCTTGCCGAGCCCGGTGATCGTTACCTCACCGAAACGCGTGAGTGGACCGAGCGTTACGAAGAAGCCGATCGCGACCTTGTTCTTGGGCAGATCGACGTCGGCTGCGCGCTGCACCTTGGCGTAGGCGTAGCCGTTGTCCCCAAGCGCGGCCTGCAGAATCTTGGTCGCTTCGTCGAACTTGGCTTCTTGGAAGGGCCGGCCGAGTTTCAACTTCTTCTTCACACGCGCTGAGACGTCCGCAATCACCGGTTTGGGTAAGCCTTCCAGCCCGTGCAGGTCCACGCGCGCGATCAACATCGGCTGCCCTTCTTCGATGATGATGTCGACGCGCACTTTGTTCTTGGCCACGAAGAACACGCGGCCGGCGCGCGCACGCGCTTGGTAGTAGCCGCGCGCGCGGTAGTAGCGCTCCACGCGCTGCAGATCGCGTTCGAGCACGAAGCGATCGAAGATGTTGTAGTCGTACACGACGCCCTGAAACAAGCCCAGAAAGGCGGGGCTTTCGGCGGTGGCGAGCTTCTCCTCCAGCTCTTCTTCGTCGATCACGTGGTTCCCGCTCATCTGCACTGATTTCACGGCCGAACGGCCTGGTGGCACCGCCGTGCAGCCTAAGGCCGAGAGCATCGAGCACAGCGAGAGCAGAAGCAGGAGGTGTAAAGGGGCCGCCGCTACCGCGGGCAGAAGGCGCACTCGAATCACACGCTGCGGGTTGCAAGCGCTGCGCCAGGCTGGCGCGGTTCATGCTTCGTGCACGATCGGATCTCTTGGCCCACCCGCTTTCTTTCGCCGCGTGTGCTTGCGCTTTCTTCAGCGTGGCATGCTCGTCGGCTGTGCCGATGCCAGACGCTGCGCGACAGCCGCATTCCGAGTACCTGCCGGTCCCGTATCCACCTCCGGCAGCTTTTGCCGAGACGGTTCCCGAGCGCCCCAATCGCGAAGCGCTGTGGGTGGATGGGCATTGGGCGTGGCGAGGTGGAACCTTCGTGTGGCAGCGTGGCGGGTGGATGCAGGTGCGCGCTGGAACTCATTACGCGCATTGGCGCATTCGCTATGCACCGGACGGCACCCTGCTATTCGCTGAAGAGGCTTGGTACGACGCGCACTTGAAGCCCATTCCTGCGCCAAAGGCGCTTGTCGAAGCTTACTCACCGCCCAACGAATTGACGCCCGAATCGCAACACGGCTTCTAAGCCGCGGCGCGCACTCCGCAAGCCGCGCAGCGGGGCGATTTGGCGCGCCTGAGGCAGTCTGGCGCGTGTTCACCGCGACAAACGACAACGGGCGCACGCGACATTGGAGTCGCGGCGCCCGTCGCGCGCTGCAAATCGCGATCAGCTCACTTGGCCGGCGTGTTCGGGCCCGTCGACGGCGCGTTGCCTCCTGACACGACGATTTCCACGCGGCGATTGTTGGCGCGACCATCTGCGGTGTCATTGCTCGCGACCGGGTCGGCCTTGCCCTTACCCACGGCCGAGATCTTGTCCGACGGGATGCCCTTGCTCACCAGGTAGCTGCGCACTGCTTCAGCGCGGTTCTTGGACAAGGTGAGGTTGCTCGAATCCGAGCCAACGGAGTCAGTATAACCTTCCACGACCATGGGCTTGATGTCGCCCTCATCCTTGAGAGCCTTGGCGACCTGCTCCAGCTGGTCCTGAGCGACGGGGAGGAGTTCCGACTTGCCGGTGACGAACAGCACCTGGCCGGACAGCGTGATCACCATACCGCGCGCTTCCTCTTTGACCTGCGCGATTTTGTTCAGACTCTCCATGGCGCGCTGCGCACGAGCTTCAGCGGCTTTGCGCGCGGCTGTTTCGGCGGCCAGGCCGGTCTCGGTCTGTACCAGGGCGGAGCCGAGCTGGCTCACCTGCGTGCGTTCAGCGCCGAGTTGTGCCACGGCGCTTGTGCGCAGTTTGTCCTGCAACTCGCTATAGTGCGAGGCGGCCGCATCCGCTTGTTGCTTCTGCTTCGCGTTGTCACCAAGCGCGATCGCGAGCTCAGCCCGGCGCTGCGCTACGTAAGCGTAGCTGCGCTCAGCGTCGGACTGCGGGTCCTTCTCGTGCACCTGCTCGGCCTTGTCCAATGCCTGCTTGGCGCTGAGCACGCTGTCCGGCACGAGCGACGCGGTCGGGTCTGTCCGGGCGTGATCGTAAGCGGTGCGCGCGTTCACCAGCTCCGGCGTCGGCGTCGACGACGCGCACGCGGTGGCAGCAAGGAAACTCGTGACAACTGCAATGGTCGAAATTTTCATGACTTGGCTCCTGCTCTAAATCTGTGGGGGGACAACGGCTACTGCGCCTGTTTCAACAGTCCGTCGATCTTGGCTTGAGCTTCTTGCGCTTGTTTCTTCTCTGCACTGCCGCGCGCCAACGCGAGCGAGAGGTCCGCATCGGCTTGCGCCTGATTGAGCAGCAAGCGAGCGCGGTCGTTGTCCTTCTCGTCGTCCATGGCCTTCTGAGCCGAGGCCAATTCGTCGTTCGCCATTTTCAGATGCAGCGCCGCTTGCGGCGTGCTCTGTGCGCCAGCTTCTTGAGCGGCGCGAACGGTGGCTTTCGCGTCCGTCAGTTTATCCAACGGCACCGCGGAGCTGCCGCAACCGGCGACGAACAGGCCAACGAGGCCCGACACAGCAACAACGGATTTTAGGTATTGCATGTTTTCCTCTCGATCTAAGGTTACGTGGAACTCATGGTGCGGCGCACAGCGTCCTCGCTCGAACTTGCTGTTCCCAGCGACTGCTCGTGTGCCAGCGACTATTCGTGGGTTTCGTGGGCGACCTTGTCGGCGGCTTTCTCCGTCGCATCGCCGACTTTCTCGCCTGCCTCTTTTGCAGACTCCTTGGCGTTCTTTGCACCTTCATCCAGTCCGGCGCCGGCGCGTTGTGCGGAGCCCGCGTCCTCGGCGGGCTTTCGCGAACTACACGCGAGTGCGACCGCACATGTGCTGGCGACGAGAAAAGCAGTCTTCATTTACGACGCGAGCCTCTTTGCAGCCCGCGTGCCAGCCGGGGACGCGCCTCGACAGCGCCGAAATTGTCGGAAATTGCCGCGCTTGTTGCGCGCCAAGAGCTTGTGACTATCCGCCACAACGGGGCGACCGAGCTGTCACAGGCGCTTTGAGAGGCGCGCATCGCTTCGAATTGGCGCGCGCCCCATTCGCTCGCGGGGCCGCGTTCGTCATCAGCGTCGCGCTGTATTCGCCTGTCGCAGCGGGGTGCGCGTGTTTGGCGGGGCGGTACTGTACCAAGTTGCACAATGAGTGACACCTAGCTGGTCAGCATTGACTGCTGCGGAACACCTGAATGTGATTGATGACAGCGGTCCGGTCGGCGATCCCGCTCGCGATTTCGCCCGCGAGATTGCGCTCGCGGGCGGAGGCCACCGATCCCCACAACAGCACTTGGCCTTCGCGTACGACGATTCCGATCTTGGTTGCGTCAACCTGACCGTGATCCTTGAGTAGCTGCTGAATGCGCCCCCGCAACTGGGCATCCGCGGGCGCCATGTTGTGCGTGCGTGCGTGTTCATCTGCAGTGTGCATGACCCGGTTCGTTGCAACGCGCGTGCCGCAATGAAGCCAACCGGGGAGGCAACATTGCTGGCACATTTCCCTCAGTGCGGCCTTGGCATGCGCGTTGCTAGCTCGCTTTCATGGACCACACTCGAGTGCTGACGGCGTCCGCGATGGCAGTGTGTGTTGGTTTGCTCGCGGTTGTCTCCTGCACGCGCACGACAGATCGCGTGCTGGAGCCGGTCGGCGGTGACGCATCGACCACGGCGCCTGAGTTGGGTGACGCGAGCCTGGCTCCGATAGGGCCGCTCGCGCGCCCGCTAGTCCCGAATGACGCGCCAGCACAGGACCCTCGTGCGCGCTCACCAGAATTCGGGTTCGGCACTAACGATCGCGCTCACTTAGTCGATTCCCTGACCGTCAACACGGGCAATGCGTTGCCCGGTCAGGGGGGCGGAGGTAGCGGAGGTAGCGGAGGTAGCGGAGGCCGGCCGGTCGCGACTGGTGGAGCGGGCCACGTCTAAATCAGCGTGCGAGCACCATCACGACCGCCGTTTTTGGGTGTTCATGCTCGAGTGCAGGTAGTTCAAGACTGCCGCGGTGGCGCACGACGACGGCTTCTACGAATGCGATGCCTGCGTTCGCTTGTGTAGCTGCGGAACGCTCGCTTAACGCGCGGCGCACGCTCTCAGCGTTGTTATCGCTAGCGAACTCGATGCGTACGGCCTGCGCATCCGATGAGATGCTGACCAACAGCTCGCTCCGCGAGAAGCTACAGAATAGCGCCGTCAGTTCGGAAATGGCCGCGGCGAAGGTCTGCGTGTGCACCGCGAGCGAGACGGGTGCGCCCTCGAGGCGCAGTTCAAGATTGCGCCGTGCGTGCGCCGAGAACGCGCGCCTCGCGGCCTCGTTCACCAGCGCGGTGAGGTCCAACGGCTCACCCAGCTCCAAGTCCGAGCCATCCATGAGCGTGGCCAACGAGGACAAGCGGTCACCCAGCAGCAGCAGGCGTTGGCTGCTGCGTCCCATCATTTGATAGAGCTTGGCTGCGTCAGGGCTGTCCTTAGGCAGCTCGCGAGATAGCTCCTTCAGTGCGCCGTCCAGCACACCGACGGCCCCGCGGAGGTCGTGTGCCGTCACTGAGAGGAAGCGAGGATCAGGCTTCGGGTGCACGCTTGGGAGCCTCGTGTTCGCGTGATGGCTGCTGGCGCGACTGATACCGCTCGAGCTTCCGGTACATGGTGCGACGGTCGAAGCCCAAAAGCTGCGCTGCGCGCGACTTGTTGCCTTCGACCAGCGCCAGCACGCGGTGAATGTAACGGCGCTCAAGCTCATCCATGCTCACGACCTCTGCCATCTCGTCGACGGCGACGACGAAACGATCCGCCGTATAGCCACGCACGTTCTCCGGCAAATCATCGACCGAGATTTGGTTGAAACGTGCCAGTGCAACCGCGCGTTCCATGCAATTTTCCAACTGACGCACATTACCCGGCCAGTTGTAGGCTAAGAGTTTCTCGGCCGCGCCCTCGGACAGGGTAAGTGCGCCCTTGTTGCCCTTCGCCGCGAAGTTCTCCAGGAAGTGCGCGGCCAAGTGCACGACATCCATCCCGCGTTCGCGTAACGGCGGCAGCGCAATCTTCACCACATTGATGCGGTAATAGAGATCTTCACGGAAGCGCTTCTCGTACACTTCACTCTCTAGATCACGATTGGTGGCGGTGATCACTCGCGCGTCGAACGGGACCTCCGTGTTCGCGCCGACGGGGCGGATCGTGCGCTCTTGCAGCGCGCGCAGCAGCTTGGGCTGCATTTCCAGCGGCATCTCCCCGATTTCGTCCAGGAACAGCGTTCCGCCGTCGGCTAGGGCGAACAAACCGGTGCGCTGGGATTTGGCGTCCGTGAACGCGCCGCGCGCGTGTCCGAATAGCTCGCTCTCGAGGAGATGCGGCGGCATCGCCGCGCAGTTGACCGCGACGAAAGAGCCTTTACGGCCGCTCGCCTGATGGATGGCTTTTGCCACCACTTCCTTACCCGTACCCGTTTCCCCGGAAATGAGCACAGAAGCGTCGCCCTCAGCAACACGCGCAACGAGATCGAACACGCGCTCCATGGCGGGGCTGTTGCCGATCACGCCGTCGACCTTCAGGCTCGAGGCGCTCTGTTTCAGGCGGCGCACCTCTTCCCGCAATTCACGATGCTGTGCCGCGCGGTTGACGCTGATCGAGAGCAGAGAAGGATCGACTGGCTTGGTCACGAAGTCGAAGGCGCCGGCGCGCATCGCGGCAATTGCGTTCTCGAGGCTGCCCATGCCCGTCACCACAATCACCGGAATGTCTGCGCGAACGCCAGCGATACGTTGACAAAGCTCGATGCCGCCGAGCTCCGCCATATCCAGATCCGTCAGGACCGCGGTGAAGTCCTCGTTCGCGATGCGATTCAGCGCGTTGCGCGCCGAGGTCTCGGTGACGGCTTCGTAGTCCTGACGCTTCAGCATCATCTGAAGCAAGTCACACGTGGCTTCGTCATCATCTACGACCAGGATTTTGCGACCGTTACTCATGTGACCTACTCAGGGTAGAA
>JBDTJC010000440.1:0-14304 GCA_039936055.1 Polyangiaceae bacterium
GAGCCCGCCGCTCTTCAACAGCTGGTCCGCGAAGAACCCGAGCACGCACAGCGCGATCGCCGTCGTGATGGCAATGCCCAAGGCGCTCACCGCGCTCGTACCCGGTGCCAAGCGGAACGCGGCCCCACTCGCGATCAACGCGCCACTCAAGGCCGCACCCACTGTCGCCAAGCGCACCAGTAAGCGCCGGCGATAGAGCTTGTGATGGTGCGCGGTATTGCCGGTCGAGAAATTGACCAAACACAGGCGGTTGAGCGGGCTCAGCTTGGGGTCGAGCGCCACGAACACCTGCTCGCCGTCCACCGAAGCCTCGACGAGCTGCGGCCAGGGAACGAGCAGCTTCTCACTCTGAGCCTGGTTGGCAGAGACGTACCCCTCCGTGAAGCCCCCCACCTCCAAATAAACCAACGACAGCCCCGCCGGCGCGCACTCCAGCTCCACGGTTCCTACCGCGTTGCTCCGCTCGCTAGCCATAGCGATCGCTCGAAACCTCATCGCGGGCGGAGTGTAGTCACATCGCCCCCGGTTTCACCCCAGAGGCCGGTTTTTCAGGGCTTTCCGCGGACACTGAGCTTTTCCCGGGCGCTCTTGCTAGATTCCCCGGCAATGGGACAGGTCGTCGTCGAGCGACACATCGACCTTCGGTCGGATCGCTCGCCCTTGTGGTCTGTGGTTGCGGATACGGAGCGGCTGAACCGAGCGATTGGGCTCGGGCGGCTAACGCTTGCGCCGAAGAGTGATGCGAGCGCGGCGCGCTTCGTGGTGCGCACGGTGTCCGCTGGGCTCCCGCTCGAGTACGAGGAGCGACCGTTCGAGTGGGTGGAGGGCGAGCGCTTCAGCGTGCGGCGCGTGATTCATGCCGGCGTGATGAAGAACATGGAGCACTTTTTTTCGCTCACTCCGCGAGCGGAAGGAGGCACGCGAGTCAGCGTGCGGATTGCGGTCGAACCGCGCTACGCGTTGCTTGCGCCGGTGCTGCGCCTGCAAGTGTCGCGCATGCTCGACCGCATCGAGACCGAGCTGAAGAACGCAGACGCAGACCTGCAAGCGGGGCGCCGCGCGTGCTTCCGCAAGTCCATCACGCCGGTGGATGCAGACGCCTTGACGCGCGCCAAGAGCGCCCTCTTGGCGTCGGTGAGCGAAGAGCGCAAAGTGCTCGCCACGCGTCTGGCGGGCTTCGTCGAAACCGGCAGTGATGCCGATGTATCGCGCATTCGCCCGCTGGATTTAGCGATGGAATGGGAGGTTGATGGCCGCGAACTGCTTGCAATTTGCCTGTCCGCGGTCGTCGCCGGCCTGTGCGAATTGCGCTGGGATCTGGTGTGCCCGAGCTGCCGCACCGCCAATGATCGGCACACTTCGCTGGCCGCGCTGCCTGCCGGCGCGCACTGCCAACTGTGCGACATCTCCTACGAGATCGAATTGGATCGCGCGGTGGAGGCGACGTTCATACCGGCCAAGGGGATCCGCGAACCCGAGCCGGGGCCGTTCTGCATCGGCGGGCCCATGCGCACACCGCATGTCGTGTCGCAGTCGATCTTGCCGCCGAGTGCCAGTGTCAGCCTACGCGCGCCGGACAAGCCGGGGCGCTACCGCATGTTCGTGCGCGGCGGCGCGAGTGCGTCGCTCGAGATCGTTACGGAGGGCGCAAGTGAGGCGCGCTTCCAGCACCACGCAGAAGCGCTGGAGCCCAAGAGCCTCAGTGTCGCGCCGGGGGCAATGCTTGAAATCACGCACTCGAACCTGGACGAGCGGCACGTAAAAATCGAGCGTTTGGAGTGGGCGAGCCGCGCCGCCACAGCGCACCTCGTCAGTACCCTGCCCGAGTTCCGGCGCCAATTTTCGGCTGATTTACTGCGTCCGGGCGTCTCGCTGCGCGTCGCACGCGTGGCGCTGCTGTTCACGGACCTGACCGATTCGACCGCGCTGTATCACCACGTGGGTGATGCCAAGGCGTTCAAAGTCGTGCACGAGCACTTCGACGTGCTGTCCGCGATCATCATCGCGCACCGCGGCACGGTCGTTAAAACCATCGGCGACGCAGTGATGGCCGCCTTCGTCGAAGAACGCGATGCCCTCGCAGCCTCGTTCGCCATGCACCGCGCCTTCCCCGCCTTCCGCGCCAGCAACGCCGATGCCTCGCGCACCTTCCTCAAAATCGGCGTCTTCGCGGGCGCCTGCTACGTCGTCACCGCCAACGGGATCTTGGACTACTTCGGCCAAACCGTGAACGTCGCCGCTCGTCTCCAAGGCGCCGCAGGCCCCGGCGAAATCGTGATCGACGGCATCTTCGCCGATGAGGCCGAACGCGCCGGTTGGCTGTCAGGCTTCACGATCAGTGAACGCTTCGAGGCGCGGCTGAAGGGACTGCCGGATCCGGTGCGCGTGGCGCGGATTGTGGCGGATACGCTGTGAAATCGCCGCTCCAGCATGCTACCAGCCCGCTCCGAATCCTCGCAGTATACGCTCATCGATTCAGCATCGAAGGGGTCCGCTCGTCTGCGCGCACAGCGTGTCGCGCCAAGCGTCCGCCCGCTCGCTCGCGCAGGTTCTTTTCCGTTCGGTGTGTCAACATGCACCCGTACCGCAGCAATATTCAGGGCGAGCCTGGCGCTTGTTTCTTTTTATACCTGCAAGCAGAATTCTGCCATCAAATCACCGAGCGGCGAGCACTACGTGATTGCACGGTGTGATTGCGCTTTGTGTAAAGCCGGTCGCCCGAAGCAGGAGCGCCCCCAATGTTGCCTTTAGCCGTCTCTCCCTTCACTCGGTTTCGTTCCAGTTGCCGGAGCGGCCGCTCGCGGGGACCTGTTGTCGCCACGTTCGGGCTCAGTGTGGCGCTCAGCTTTGGTTGCAGTGGCGCGGGCAGCGGCAGCCCTAGCGATGCAACCGGCGGCACGGGCACGGCGGGCGTCAGCAGCGGAGGCACGAGCACCGGAGGCACGAGCACCGGAGGCACGAGCGCCGGAGGCACGAGCACGGGTGGCAGCGTCCCGACGAGCGGCGGAAGTGGCGGCAGCGGGGCCAGCAACGCGGGCGCAAACAATGGCGGTGGAGGCGGTTCGGCCGGCGGTCATGGTGGGACCAGCGGAGCTGCGGGCATGACCAGCGGAGGCACCGCTGGGGGTGGTGCGGGTGGCAGCGGCGGTACGGCCGGTAGTGACGGCGCTCACATGAGCGCGGGATGCACCCATGCACCAGCCACGCTCAAGAGCGCGACCGTCAATCAGGCCACGCCCGTCAACAACATCACAGTGGGAGGCACGAGTCGCCAGTTCCTCACGCGCTGGCCCGCCAACTACGACAACAAGAAGGCCTATCCGCTTCACATCGGTTTGCACGGGGCAACAGGCACCATCGCGGAAAACGGCAAGGACAATTTTGGGCTCTGGAGCCTTGCCAAGGATTCCACCATCTTCGTGACTCTCGCCGCGGTGGGAGGCATATGGTCCGCCACTACAGACCTGGCTTACGCCGATGCAGTGCTCAAGCAAGTGGAGAGTGAGCTGTGCATCGACACCTCGAAGGTCGTGTTGGAGGGGTTCAGCCAAGGGGGGGCTATGTCGTGGTATCTCACCGGCTCGCGTCCGGGCGTGTTCCGCGCGGTGATCGGCCACTCGGGCGGAGGCGTGCAGGGGATCCCCACCCTCTCTCCGGTCGCGTATCTCGGCTCGCTCGGGACCGCGGAGGGCAACGGCCAGAACACCCAAACTGATCAATTCGCCAAGGCGAACGGGTGCACCATCGACACCTTGCCCAGGGCCGAAACCGGGAAACACGTGTGCACGCCCTATCAGGGTTGTAAAGCCGGGTTCCCGGTTACCTGGTGCTCTTACGACGGTGGTCACGGCTTCCAAGACACCGATGCTGGGTCGAATACTTCATGGGTCCCCCAGGCCGTTTGGGACTTCCTGACGCCCCTTCTCTTCTAGGCGCGGGGGAGGGCCCATGCGCGACCTCTTGGCAGGCCGTGTGGGCCCAATCTAGTACGACGACCCGGAACTCCGTTCCGGGTTGTCGTACGTCCAGACAGACAGAGTACTGAGGACAGGTTTGCCGTGCTGGAGGGTTTCTGCGGCGCTCACCCTCAAGGGCCGCGGAAACCTGGAACGCACATCCGAACCGAAGTACTAGCCCTTCGAAACGCGATCCGCGAACGCCGTAAACCGCTCTTCGATCAGCTCGAGATCGTAGTCGAGCGTGGCCACGTGATACGAGCGTTCGAGCACGAGTTCGGTGATGTCTGTGCTGCCCAGCAGGCGCAAAATGGCCTTCGAATTCTCGGGCGACACGCTGTGGTCGGCGCTCGAATAGGCCACGAACATCGGGCAAGTGATGCTGGCGAGCCCGGCGCGGACGCGCGGAAACTCACGAACGAGCGAGTTGCCGGCTTTGGTCGGCACCCAATCATACGCGAGCTCGTTCATGCCGGGCTTGGCGATGTCATTGCGCGCGAGGCCGGCGGCGCTAGCGGGCGCGAGCGGCAAGATGTGCTCGAGGTACGGCGCGAGCTTGACCAAGAGCCCTTTGCGGTCGAGCACCGGCGCGTTGATGGTGGCGGCGGCGACGGCAAGGCTCGGGGCCTGCAGCAGCGCGTCCAGCACGAGGGTGCCGCCCATGGACAGGCCAAGCGGAATGACGCACTCAGTGCGCGTGCGCAGCTCGGTCAGGCCGCGCGTGACCTCACCGCGCCAGTCTTCGTAGCGGGTGCCCATCAAGTCACGGAAGTGCGTGCCATGACCGGGCAAACGCACGAGCTCCACGGTAAAGCCACGGCGCGCCAGCAGCTCTGACAGTGGCCGCAAGGACGCGGGGCTGCCCGTGAAGCCGTGCACCAACAAGACGCCGACTCGGGCGCGTTCACCCGTGCCAGCGGAGGACCACGGCTCTGCGCCGGGCAATACCGGAAATGTCACGGCCGCGAGCTTACACGAAACCCGCAGCCGCGAAGCCCTCCGGAAAAGGCCGGCTATCGGGCGGTTGATCGGCTGAATCAGCGCGCAGCCTTGATCACAAGCTGTTCGCGTACGAGCTAGGAGAGGTTGGCCACTTCTTCTTGTTCTGATAGTCACTGGCCGCGCCGTCGCCGCAGCAATGAGCCCTCCCCGTTCTCCAATTCACTTCGTCGCTCTCGCCGTCCTATGCGCGTTCAGCGGCCTCGGAGTGTTGCTGCCAGCACGAACGTCAGCGGCCGCTGACGACAACAGCGCAGCGCCTGCAGAACCCTACTTCTACAAGGGCTACGACTACGGGTCGCAAGCCCTGTACAGCCCGCTGTGGGTGTTCCTGAATCGCGGCTACGACGTGCTCCAAGACCGCGCCGGCAGTCGCAGCCCGCTGCAGCAGGAGTACCGCCAGAACGGGGAAACGGTGGGTAAGAACCTGCTCGACCCGTTCCCCGCGATCGCGCACCGCGGCTACGGGCGTTTCTTTCGAGAAGAAATCTTTCCACTCAGCTACACGCGCGCGTCAGCGCGCTGGGTGCCAAACTACACGCTGCATCTCGTCGGCGGCGGCACGACGTACACCGCGTTGACGGAATATTTTCAGCAACATGACGTGCCCGCGCCGCGCGTCTTTGCGACCGGCACGCTGCTCGCGTCCGCGTTCCTCAATGAGACGCTCGAGAACAAAGGCGTCGTTGGCTACAACACCGACGCCATCGCTGACTTCTTCTTCTTCGACATCGGCGGCATCATCCTGTTCAGTTTCGATTGGCCAAACGTCGTATTCAGCAAATACCTGATCGTCGCGGACTGGTCGCTTCAGCCCAGTTTTACCTATCCAAACTTCGACCTGCACAACCAGGGCAATTACTTTTCGGTCAAGCTACCCGTGCCGTATTACGAGCGGCTTCGGCTGTTCGCGTACATGGGCCTGGGCACGCTGGTCGGCGCGTCGTATCAGGTAGATAGCGAATACTCCGTGTCCGGTGGCCTCGGCACCATGGCCACGCGCCTGATCAGCACCTCCCGCACCAACGCGGACAACGACGTCGAGTTCGCCAAGAGCGCCGGCCTGTTCGTCGACCGCAACAACTCCCTCTTAGCGTCGGTCCAGTACACCAACGTGCAGGACTACTTCCTCAAGTTCAACCTGTACCCGAACGTGTTCGTTAACCCACAACTTGGCATGTGGGCCGTCGTCGACAAGGGCGGTCATTTCGTAGCCGGCGTCTCGTTCTCCCACACCCTCGGCGTTGGCGCAGGCATCGGCAGCCTCGGGCATTGAAGCGCCGCGCGCAACTCTATCTGTCTCGACGTACGACAACCCGGAACGGGTCGTCGTACCAGCCTTGTGCCCGCGGCCGGAAGCGGCGGCGCCGAGGGAGCTATTCGCTCTCGTCGCGCAGGACCAGTGAGGGGCGGCCTTGAACGACTTGCCACTCTTGGTTTTGGGAGGCGTCACGGTGGGCGCCGGGGTGGCCTTCGGGGAGGGCGCAATGCAGTTCGATGCGTTGGTGTGCGACGCTGGTCGCCGTCCCCTCCATCTGCCGGGTAACGAGCAGCACTGCACGCGCGTCGCAAGCCATGGCGGGCAGCGTAGCTCAGATTGCGACGGCGGTGACGACTTTGGACAGGAAGCAGCGTTCGACCGAGCGCACGGCGAAACCAGCTTCGGCCACTAGTTCGCTCAGATCTTTGCTTAGATAATCACTGAAAAACGGCTCGTTCATGCTGGCCGCAAAATTCTCAAGGAAAACCCGCAGATCGGGCGCCTCACTGAGTTGCGCGGAGTCCTCGAGCACGAGCAGGCCGGACGGCTTGAGCACGCGCCGCATTTCCCGCAGCACGTTGACGCGCGCACGCGCCGGCAGCTCATGGCACAGGAACACGCTCGTCACGATGTCAAAGGAGGCATCCGCAAGCGGCATGTGCTCGGCGTTCTCCGTCACGAGCGATAGATTACGCACGTGCGCCAAGCGACGCCGCGCGTGGTGCACATAGAACGGGCTCAGATCCAAGCCCCAGTAATTCTCATCCGGATGCGCGAGCGCGAGCTGATTGAGCGCGCTACCCGTGCCGCACGCCACGTCCAAAATTCGCGCGGGGCCGGCGTCAGCCGCACGCGCGCGCAAGTACCGTGTTACCGGCGGCACGATTTGTCGGCGCATGACGTCCGCGGTGCCCAAAAACAAGAACTCGACTCCGACGTCGTACACGGCGGCGGAGCGCTCACTGAGGTAGCCATCCGTTTGCCAGTGGAAATTGCGCCGGAAATAGGCCGGGTAGGCCGCAAGATCCACGTCAGGCGGCAGATCCCGCACCAGCTTCTGCTTGGAGCGCCGCAGGCTGCGCAACACCTCAGTGGCCAATGAAGGTAATTGCTTCAAGTATTCGGCCACCGGCAGGTCGAACAACAGCCGCGCCGGGTACAGCCCCGCTTCCACGTTGGCGCAGTCACGCTCGAGCAGCGCCTCCAACTGGACCCGCAAGGCCCGCACATCCGCAGGTTGCGGTTGCACCGCGCGCCGCGCGCCGAACGGGCGCAACCCCAAGTGCGCTGCCACGAGCGGGATGCGAATGGCGGCTTGCTGGACGCGATACGCATAACGAGTGAGCTCGTTCGGCAAAAGCAACGAGGGCGACGCTTCCATCGCTTTGAACCTGGCTCTCAACGCCCGCATTGTAAAGGCTGCCACTGTGCTGCTTTCTTAGACAAGCTCTGAAAACGTGCGCGCCGATCGAAGTGCGCCCTCAACGAACTGTGGCAACAGTGCACTCCGTTACGCCCTGAGGGGTGCGCAAGTCGAGGTCGTCCCCCTCGCGTTTGCCTATCAGCGACTGCCCGATGGGCGACTGCGGCGTGACGACGCGCACTTCACGCCCCGCAACCTGTAAGCGCAGGCCGCCACCCGCAGGCGCCAAAAAGTAGTGCACGGTTTCGCGTTCGTCCTCGAGCGCGACCAACGCGCCGAGCGCGATCGCAACGCCCGCGGAGAAGTCACGGAGCGTCATGGCCTTCAGCTGGTTCACGGCACCCTGTAGCTCCACCACGCGCTGCGCTTGGCCGCGCGCCAAGTAGCTCTGTTCCAACGCGCGCGTGTCTTTGTCGTTCTCCGGACGATTCTCTTCGTGCGTGGCGCCATCCACGACGAGGCGCTGCGCAGCGCTCATGGTCTGCAAGTCCGCGTTCACGCGCTCGATCAGCCGCTTCAGCAGATCTCGCTTGTCAGTCACACCCGGCATGAAGCCTCAGTTTTAGCGGCCTCGACACGGCCTCGCAATCGTATACCCTTCGCGCATGCCCTTGGCCGATGATTTTTCCGCTGCGCAGGTGCGCGTCAAACAACTTTCCAAGACGCCCGCGAGCGACGAGCTGCTCGAGTTGTACGCCTACTTCAAGCAGGCTACCGCGGGCGACGTAACCGGCGAGCGCCCCGGCATGCTTGATTTCAAGGGCCGCGCCAAGTTCGACGCCTGGAGCGCGCGCAAAGGCATCGACAAAGACCGCGCCATGACCGCCTACGTAGCCCTGGTCGGCAAACTCGCCCTGAAGTACGGCTGAGCGCTCAGCTGCGCTGCGCCAACAGCAGCGTCCAGTCGTCGTCGTGACGACCCGAAAACTGCTCCACTTCATCGAACACGGCATCCGTGACCTCATCCAGCGCCTTGCCCTCGGCAATGTTGCGCTCGATGACGTCAGCCAAGCGGTGGACGTCGAACTGCTCACCGGCGGCATTCTGCGCCTCGGTGACGCCATCCGAGTACAAGCACAGCACGTCCCCCGGCGGCGGTCCGTCACCGGTGGCATCCCTCGGTCCATGCTCGGTCTGGCGCGCGTGGCTCATGAAGTCGGGCTGACCCTAGAAGTGCAAGTTCAAGAGCGGCGCGTGTCCGTGACCGCGCAGTGCCGGCGCTAAAACGTCGCGCTTACACCAACGCTGAACGCTTGCTGTTCAACCGACACCAACGGCTGCCAGCGCAGACTTGCTGAATCGTTCAAGCGAGCGCCCACCAAACTCGTCGGCTGCGTGAAGATCTGCAGCTCACCGAGCACGAAACCGAGGATGCCGCTTTGGATGCCCGCG
Organism: Polyangiaceae bacterium; assembly: GCA_039936055.1. Taxonomy (GTDB): domain Bacteria; phylum Myxococcota_A; class Polyangia; order Polyangiales; family Polyangiaceae; genus PMG-095. The sequence goes on from JBDTJC010000440.1 coordinate 9,032, forward strand.
CGCTCGTGACCGAAGCCCACGGCGATGATGCTGCCCGTGACGGCGCTGGCGCCTAAATTCAAGAGGTGCCAAGGCCAGGTGACTCTACTGTGTTCGTCGTCCGCGCTGTCTTTCAAGAGCTCGCCCAGCTTTTTCCGACGTTCCGCGGGGGGCAATGCCTCGAGCGCGTCGAGCTCTGCTTCGTCCTGCTCCACGTTCAACGGGAAGACGAACGTAGTCAGCATGCCGAGCGTCGAGGCGACCCCGCTCACGATGTAATCTTTGCGCGTCTCCGGCGTCACCAATGGGATCAGCCCGAAGAAGCCAACCGCGAGCGCGCCGTTGATGCCCGTCCAAGCGTAGCGATAGGTGCGCGCGCGATGGGCCTGCTCGTGCAGCGCGGCTTGCACCTCGGGTTCGCTGAGCGACGGCGTTTGCGCGTAGGCTCGCGCTGGACTCAAATAGCCCGCAAGCGCCAGCGCTAGCAGATAGCGATGCCTCAAAGGTCCCTCCGCACAACCTACACGATTCGGTCCCGCGCGGGCAGCGGCATGCGTCGCAGGGCAGTCTTGATCCATAGAAGGGGCAGCGCGCGAGCGCGGCCCCGGAAGGGGTTCGGTTCCGGGAGCGGGAGGGGGCTCGGGAGGGGCTGCGGGCAAGGCAAAGCCGGGGCCGCGCTCGCGCGCTGCCTGGGGTCGGTCTCGGACAGAATCCGGCATTTGGGTTTGGGTGCGGGCGTCTGCCCTTTGGTTTTCGCTTTGCAGCTCAGGGAGATCGGGCCGAGCGTGGTGGTTTAATTTGGTGTTCGGTCGCGGTGATGAGAGCGAAGAAGATGTAGGAGATGAGCTCCTTCCTCGGGACAGCTCGCCGCTCATCGGAGCACTGCGTGACGCGGCGATTCAATCCCAGAATTGTGTAGGCAATGCGGCGCAAGATCGCGACGACGAGCGCCGCTCGAGGATTGCTTTCGATCCACGGTTGGTCGTCCTCGGCGAAAGCGGTGTCGAGGATCTGGTGAGACGTTTCGACGCCCCAGTGGCGACGAGCAACGAGCAGCCAATGCTGAGGGGTCAGGCGGACACTGGGCAAACTAGATGAGGTAGCGTTCGTCGGACGAGCGGAGCTCGCCTCCGCTCCCCATCCCGGTCCCTTCTCCAATGAAGGCTGCGTCGCAGGGCCGGACCGTCAGCTAGAAGGTTACCCACGCTTTGCTGCAATCCAAGGGCGCGGGCGTGCCGGTGGATTGCTTCGTGACGGTGACGTCCGTGCCGGTGGGCGTGAAATTCACGGGCCCGGGCCCCAAAGTGAGCTTGGCGTCCTGGGTCTTGAACGTAGCCGAGCCCGGGTCGTCGAACACCACGTTGTCCAGGGTGATGGTGAGCGGGCGCGTTGCGTCGTAGCCGCGAAAGGTGGAAGCGCCGCCGCCAAGCACGTGCACGTTGGTCAATGTGATGTTCTGAAAGACCGGGATCATCGTGCCGGTCGCGGAGCTGTAGAAGGGGTCGAACACGAACGGATCCTTCACCGCACGGATGCACACGTCCTTGTAGCTAATGTCTTGCACGAGCCCACCGCGGCTCACATCCGACTTGATGCGCAGGCCGTTGTCTGCGCCGTCCAGCGAAAGGTCGCAAACTTTGACGTTTTTCACTCCTCCGTAGGTCTCGCTGCCGATCGACATCCCGTGGCCTTTGCCGAAGTGGTTGTGCGCGACGATGATGTTGTCGATCGCCGGCCCCGAACCCTTGATGGCAATGTTGTCGTCACCCGTGCTGATCTTGTTGTAGGCAATGAGGCCGTTGCTCGCGCCTGCAGGGTCGACACCGTCCGTGTTGGGTGACGTCGGGTCGGTGATGACGGTGATGCCCCAAACCACGAAGCCGCTCGTGCCAATTACAATGTGGAACTTGGGGGCGTTCTGGAAATGCACTTTATACAGCGTAAAGTCCGCACCGCCGCTGGTTTGCACCAAGCGCGGGGCGGTCAAGTCCCCGGCGAAATGGGTTTTGTCGTTCATCTGCCACCAGGTGAGCGGCGGGGCTTGGCCGATCACGCTCTCGCCTCCGCGACCGTCAATCGTGCCTTCACCCATCACACCGGTGCCGGTCATGCCGCTTGAGTTGATCAGCGCAAAACAGTTGCTCGCGCCGCCTGTGCCCAAACCGCATTGATCGGCCTTGGCGTCGAAATCGCGCGGATTGCGCGAGGCGAACAGCGTGACTCCGGTATCGATCCAAAGCGTGATGCCGTTCTTCAAGAACAGCGCGCCGGCTAGGAAGGCATTCTTGTCTCCCGCCGCGGCGAGTTTCACGGCCTGCCCCATAGGACACGTGTCAATGGCGGCTTGTATTTGTTGGGTGTCGAGCGTGGTCTCGTCACTGAGTGCGCCGCTGGGCGCCTTCTTCGTTGCCATCAACGTCGCGCACGCGGGCGGAATCACCGGTTCTGCACCGAGCGCTTCACACGTTGTTGGGTACTTGCCGACGAGCGCGCCGCCGCTGCCGCCGCTCCCACTACTACCGGCGGCGCCGGCGGAGCCCGCCCCGGCGGAGCCCGCACCAGCAGTACCGCCACCCAGACTCCCTCCGAGGCCTGGGGAGCCCGCCGGTGCGCCGATGCCGCCGGTACCGCCGGTGCCGGCGCCACCCGGTGCGGCGCCAGCATTGCCTACACTGACGCTGCCGCTGGTCCCGCCCGTAGCCGCGGAGGCGCCCGCAGAGCCGACGCTGCTGGCGCCCGCGGTCGGCGAGTACGAACCTTCGTTACTGCCTCCGCAAGCCGTAGCCGCCGCGAGGCAGGCCGCAAGCATCAGGCCCGGACAGGAAAGACTCCACACGAAAGCCGCGGCAGAACGAAATTGCATCGGGAGCCTAATGCCGCACGCTGACCGAATCGATCCACGAAATCGCCTTCGCGAGTCCTCCCCGCGCCGCGCGTCCCTTCCCAAAACGCCGATTAATGGGTGAGACCAACGATTGGTGTCACCCACTATCGTTGCAGTTTTCGAGGGGCGGCCCGGGAGTTTCGAAAAAAGGCACGCGCGGCGGGTTCGGTTTGCGCGGCCTCGAGAACTTCCGCGCTACGCAAGTGCTCGTGGCGCTTCGGCCCGGCACACCGAAGCGGTAGAAATTGCAGGCCTGGTAAAAAATCCCCTTAGCTACTTTCGTGGCAGGGGCCGACGTGAAGTCACCGCCCGAATCGATAGGCGGTTCGCGCGGATAGAGGGTTTGCGCGTTCGCACTGGCGCGCCGGCTGGGACATTCCTTGTCACGCGCACTGAACAACCGTGTAGATTTCGCGAAGGTCGCGGTGATACATCTGGGCGGGTGGAGACAGGCCCGAACCTCCAGATCGCTCAGCAGGACGCCGTGCAATGGCTGAACCGCTTACCCAGTGACTCGGCGGATCTGCTGATTACGGATCCGCCGTACGAGTCGCTGGAGAAGCACCGCGCCATCGGCACCACCACGCGGCTCAAGGTCAGCGCGGGTTCCAGCAACCCGTGGTTCACCGTGTTCCCCAACGCGCGCTTCGCGGAGCTGTTCAGCGCGGTGTACCGCGTGCTCAAGCGCAACTCGCACTTCTACCTGATGTGCGATCAAGAGACCGCCTTCATCGCCAAGCCCCTCGCCGAGGCCGCGGGCTTCAAGTTTTGGAAGCCGCTGATCTGGGATAAGTGCACGATCGGCATGGGGTACCATTACCGCGCGCGCTATGAGTTCGTGCTCTTCTTCGAGAAGGGAAAGCGCAAGCTGAATGACCTCGGCATCGCGGACATCATCACGGCGCGCCGCGTGCGCGGCGGCTACCCGGCGGAAAAGCCGGTAGGGTTGAGCGAAACCTTGGTGCTGCAGAGCAGCTCCCCCGGGGACATCGTGGTGGACCCGTTCATGGGCTCGGGCTCGGTGGGGGTAGCCTCGCTCAAGCTGTCGCGTCGCTTCCTCGGCAATGACGTGTCGGATTCGGCGCTGACCTACGCGCGCGGTCGCCTCGGCGCGGTGGGTGGTCAAGAAGGCCTGGTAATTCCGGCTGATTCGCCCGGCCAGCGCCGGCTGTCCCTGGTGCTGCCATGACCGGGAATGAATACGCGGATCTGATCGCCGCCTACTTGGTGAAGAACTTCTCTGCGCGCGGCATCACCGTGTACCGGGAAGTGTCACTCGGAAAAACCATCATCGGTAAGAACCGGCACGTGGACATCTTCGTGCTCCACGCGCAGTCGGACCACGCGCTGGCCATCGAGTGCAAGTACCAGGATAGCGCCGGCACGGTGGATGAAAAGATCCCGTACGCCATCCAAGACATGGAGGCCATGGGTATGGCGGTGTGCTTAACCTACGCTGGCACCGGCTTTTCTGAGGGTATTTTGCACATGCTGGCGGGCTGCCCGATCGCCGCCGCATGTTTGCCGCCGCAAACGCTAGAGCCCACGCGCGAAACGCGCGAGCTGGACGTAGCAGTGGCCATGGCCTTCAAGTGGTGGGATCTCGCGGTCCAGAACAAGAAGCCGTTCGTCTTGCCGTCGCTCGCCCCCGTACACGTGAACCCCGTCGGCCCGGCCAACGATAAGTAGCCGGCAGCCCCGCGCGGCCGCGCTGCGTCAGCGCACGAGCACCCGCGCATACAACATCGCGAAGCGAACCTCAGCGACGCTCAAGCCGGAGTGCTGCGCGATCTCCGGCATCGTCGGACGCCGCCCGCTGACAGCAGAAAAGCTGCGGACGGTCGACAGCACCTGCCTCAACGCAGCTGGCGGGTCGCGGGGTTCGGCTTCCACCGCTCGCCCCGCGGCTTCCAGCCCGTCGAAGATCGCCTCAATGTCCTGCATGGTTACTGGCGCCGCACTAATCGCGTCTGCAACGGCATCCAACGACAGCGCGGCAGGCAGGTGCAGGTGACCGGGCGCCAGTAACCGCGCGAGAATCGTCGAGACCAGCGAGGTGTCCATGTTCGGAATGTATCAGCTAGGCTTACCTCGGGGCGGTTCTGCTACATGTTTCGGGCCGCTGCCGCTCAGCACGCTTGGCCGGTCGCTTGTTGAGCCCCCCGGCCGGCCGCGCGTCGATGTACCATCCACGGTTATGGCGTGTAGCGGCATCTCGCGCACGACCTCGGAGGAGTCATGTCTGACAGCGGTGCAGTGAAATTCGTATCGGGTTTGGGCAAAGGTCGTGAAGCGTTCCACGCCGAGGTGACCGAGTTCGCGTTGCGCTCGGGCGAGCGAACGCCCGAAGATTTTCTGCGCCACTTCCCGTGTCGCGCGATCATGAAGTCGCTCGACGCGCGTCCCATGG
>JBDTJC010000441.1:0-2646 GCA_039936055.1 Polyangiaceae bacterium
ACGGCGCGGAATTGCATGACTTTCGATCCTGAATAACCGGGCTGTGCGCGCCGCGGCCGACCGCGCTTATGCTCGGATGGGCGAGTCGGGTCAAGCTCACGGACCGTTTTTTGCCGGACGCGCGTCCAGTACACGCTTTCGGGGCCGCCGGCCCTGAAACTCACGGAGCTGAGAGGGCTCCCCCCTGAAACTATCGGTGATGAAGCGGTTACAGTGCTAGACACGCCGGGCATGCGGGCCGCAGCCGTGGACCTCGGAAAAGTCCGTGTCGGGCTGGCCATTGCCGATGAACTCGGCCTGATGGCCCATCCGCGTCCGTACCTGGATGGCCGCGATCCGCGGCGCGTTGTGGGCGAGTTGGCCCGGCTCGCCGTCGCCGAGGGCATCACGGTGTTCCTGATCGGCTTGCCGCGGCACTTGAACGGCAAAGAGGGCCTGCCGGCCCAGCGTGCGCGCCGCTTCGCCGAGGCCTTGGAAAAGCGAACGCCCGCCCGCGTGGAGCTAGTCGACGAGTGGCTGTCGACGAAGGAGGCCCACGCCCGGCTGCGCGAAAACGGCACCACCACCCGTGAGGCGCGCGAGCGCGTCGACAGCGCGGCGGCCGCGGTCCTGCTGCAGAGCTGGCTGGACGGACAACGCGCGCCTCGCGAGCACGAGGATCAAGCCGAACCCGGCGAGCCGACGCGCGTCGGGCGCGCCCATCACGACCATGAGCACGACGATGACGAAGAGGATGCGTGAGTAAGCCGCGGCGTCGCAAGTCACACCGGCCGTCCGCTCCGCCCAGCCCGGGCTCCGCTCCGCCCAGCTCGGGGAGCAACGCGCCCACTCCGAGCAGTGCGCTGCCCAGCCGGCGTAAGCGTAAGCGCCGCCGTCAGTCGAGCGCGCCGCCTCGGCCCGCGCGGCGTGGGCCGCCAGCGCGCGGCTGGGTCAGGGTGCTGCTCGTCGGGCTGGGCGTCGTCGTCGCGTGTTTGGCGCCCCTGCTGTTGTGGTCGTGGAGTGGCGGGCCAGGGAATGGGCGCGCTTTCTTGCTCGAGCTACCCGGGGGCGCGAAGGAGAGTGATCTCACCGATCTGCTCGTGGCGCGCGGTGCCCTGAATAGTCCGCGCCTGTTTCGCGCGTACTTGAGTTTGCTGCAACCCGGCTTTCAGATCGCGGCCGGCGAGCACTTGCTGAACGACGGTGCGTCGCCGCGCGAGCTAACCCTGCGCGTGGCGCGCAACTCCGGTCGGCCCTCGCAGCGCATCACGGTGCCGGAGGGCTTTCAGTTCGTGCAGATCGGGCAGCGTTTGGAGCATGCCGAGGTGTGCACGCTGCAGGCTTTTCGTGCGGCCGTCAGCGACCCGGCGTTGCTGAAGGAACTGGGCATTCAAGGGCCCAGTGCGGAGGGCTACCTCTTCCCGGCCAGTTACGGCCTCTTGCTCGATAGCGACGCGCACGAAGTGGTGCGCGTGCTCGTGGCCGAAGCCAAGGCGCGAGTGCAAAAGCTGAGTCAAGCGCACCCCGGGCGCTTCGAGCAACTCGCGCGAGAGCAGGGCTTCAGCGAAGGTGACGTGCTCACGTTGGCTTCGATGATCGAGAAAGAGGCTCAAGCCGCCGAAGAGCGACCGCTGATCGCGAGCGTGTTCTTCAATCGTTTGCGCGATCCGGACTTTCGTCCCGCGCGCATGCTGCAATCGGATCCGACCGCGAGCTACGGTTGCGTCGTGCACGGCGCGGACATCCCAAGCTGCGCCGGCTTTCACGGCAGCGTCACGCCCGCCTTACTGCGTGATCCCCAGAACCCGTACAACACCTACAAGCACGCAGGTTTGCCGCCGGGTCCGATCGCCAACCCCGGCGAAGCCTCTATCGAGGCGGTGCTTGCGCCGGCAAAGAGTGACTACTTGTACTTCGTGGCCAAGGGAGGGGGACACCACGCCTTCAGTCGGTCGTTTGCTGAGCACCGTGAGGCTGTCGAAACGCCGCACTGAGCTTTGCGCTTTGCGCGCGCCAGCGGAGGCGTTAAGGGTTCTACTCGCATGGCGCTCCCCATCGTCTTGGTGCCGCACCCGCACGTTCGGTCGGATTCCAACGTGCTCGGCGGCAGCCCTTATGTGCTGGGTTCGCGCGTGCCCGTCCGGCGGCTTTGGGCCTTCTATCGCAGCGGGGCCAGCATCGAACGCATCTTGAAGCGCTACCCGCAGCTCGGCCCCGCCAAGGTGTTCGACGCGCTGGCGTTCGCGTTCGACAACGAGGAAGTCGTGACCGCAGACATGGCTCGTGAAGAGGACTTCTTGGCGCGCGCGGGTCAGAAATACCCTCGTAAATCGGCGGCTTCCGGGCAAATTGAACTACCCTTCCCCAGTTCGCCAACGCAGCAATCCGCGCCTGCGCCCAGCGCAGCCAATGCGCCCGAACGACCGGCCGTCCGCGGGTCGCGCACGCGACGCTGACACGTTTCCATCGCAAACCTTGACCCGAGGCCACTCCTCATAGGTCGCGCGCGCTCGAAAGCCAGCGCGCGCCGAGAATCGCCACAACGGTGCCATTGGGTGGTTTTCAAGTGCGAAGTCTCAGGCTAGCTTCGGCGCCGTTATCGCGGCCCTTATTCGGAGCCTCGAGGAGGATAGTAACTATGTTCGCTCGCAAGACGTCGAGAGCCTG
>JBDTJC010000442.1:0-2941 GCA_039936055.1 Polyangiaceae bacterium
GCTCCACCTTGGTGACGAAGTGCACCATGTCGTACGTGAGCAGGCCGACGCAGGCCGTCGCAAAGCGCGTCGCAACGTCCGTTTGATCTTCGCCGCCGGCAGGCGCGAGCTCCGACAAGCGCGTGAACGGATCGACACCCGCTTCACCGTAAATGACGTGCTGCGTGCGCGGGCGGTAGCCCAAGATCGAGTACCGCCCCCAACGCTCGCCACCGACTACGCTCTCGAGCAGAAAGGAACCACCTTCCGAGCGCTTGCGCAGCGCTTGGTAGGCACCCACGGGAGTGATGCCGTCGACGACGAGTGTTTTCTTGTACATGGCTTCCAACCGAGCCCGCAGCATACCGCCGAGCCGGGGAAAACTCAGCAATTCTGGCTTCTGCCGGGTGGACGCGGGGAAATGGAAACCGCGGTTCGGGGTTTGACGCGGGCGCGCTGCCGCGCTCATGCTGCGCGGGCTCGATGCGCGCTATTTTGGACCGAGGCCGGCACTGGACGGCGTTTTCCGGCCTGGTTTTGTGGCTGTCTGCGGTCAGCTGCAAGAGTGTGAGTGAGCGTCGCTTGCTCGATACGGAGGGCCGAGAATTTTTGGCGAAATGCCAACGCAGCGGCGAGTGCGCCCTCAGCTTGGTCTCTGGCCAGAAGCGCACGGACGGAAAAAACTCGCTCGTGCTGTCGCAAACCGGACGTCTGATCGGCATCTGTGACGTCGCTGAGGGGCAAACCACCCCGGATACGCCCGCTGACTGTCGCGCGCTCGTCTGCCAAACCGACACGGATTGCCCACCGAGTCACGGCCTGAAGGATGGCCAGTGCGTGAATGCGCTGTGCACCGACCCGGCTCAACCACTCGTGTCCCCTGATTCGATCATGCTGTGCCTGGCTGGCGCGGGGCTCGGACGCGACCAACCACGGCAAATCGAACGCTACGCATTGGGCCTGAATTGCGGCACGCCATGCAAAGTGCCCGCCCCTTGCCGACAACCCTGACCTGCTCTTTTCTGCTTGCTGGGCCTACTTTGGCTGCTCGTGATCCGATCCTGGCAAAACTGATTGGGTCGTAGCGGGAGAGCTGGAATTAGCGGAATTTCTCGGCTAGCCTGTATGCCCCCGCAATGACCGAATCTTCTTCGCTCGAGTCGAGCATCGCGCTCGCCGCTTACGCTGAGCCGCTCGCCTCGAATAAGCGCGTCCTGGTGTTTGGGAACGCCCTCGCGCTTTTGTCCGTGCAGCTCTTGGAGCGCGGCGCGCGTTCCGTGCACGTGTGTGACGCGGACGCCGTGCGCGTGGCCGAAGCCACGACTCGGAACCGCTCCTCGCAGATCTCCTTCTCGGCTCTGACCGACAGTGATCTGTCGGTGCGTGACGGCGCGTTCGAGCTCGCCATCGTCGAGAATTTGGGCGCGCTCGGCCCGCGCGGCTTGGTGCAAACGGCCAAGCGCGCGCTCAGCTCGCGCGGCGCGGCGCTCATCGCTTGTCCGAATCCGGAAGCCGCATTCCCGCTCTTGCGTGAGCAGGACCGCGCGGCCATGTCGCTCGATTACTACGCGCTGTACGACGCGGTGGCGGCCGAATTCGAGCACGTGCGCATGCTCGGGCAGACGCCCTTCGTCGGCTACGCCATCGCTGACTTTTCGGCCTCCGGTGAGCCGGAACCTGCGCTCGACACCAGCTTCGTGCCGGGCGGCGCGGAAGAGCCGGACGTGTTCATCGCGCTCGCCTCGCAACAAGAAGTGCGGCTGGACGAGTTCGCCGTCATTCAGCTTCCCACTCGGCGCTTGATGAGCAGCGCGACCGCTGCGGCAGCGCCGCCCGCCCCCGTCGCGCCGCCCGCCCCGGTCGGCACCAGCAAGGCGGATGCGGCAGAAATGGCGCGCCAAAACCAGTGGATCAAAGAGCTCGAATCGCGGGCGAGCACTGCGGATGAACGCGCCGACCACGCCGAAACGGAGCTAGAGGAGCTGCGTGCCAAGCTGGACAGCGAGCAGCAGGCGACACTCGCGCTGAAGGCTGCGCAAGAAAAGGAGCTTACGCCGCTGCGCGCCGAGTTGAAGGCCAAGACTGCCGACCTGAGCGCGAAGACCGCTGACCTGAGCGCGAAGACCGCTGAGCTCAGTGCGAAGTCGGCTGAGCTCGGTGCGAAGTCGGCTGAGCTATCCCGAGTTTCGGCGGAGCTCGGGGACCGCAATCGTCAACTCGCCGAAAAGAATGCCGAGCCGGAAGCCAGCCCGGAGCTCGCGGGCTTCGAAGAGCAGCTGGTCGAGCGCGGCACAGAAGTACGCAAGCTGGAGCAGGACTTGCGGACCGCCGAGCGAACGGGCCGCGAGCTGGTTCGGGAGCTGGAACGCCGTCGCGCCGACCAGGCAGCCCACGGCGGTGTGGAATTGGAGCGCGCGCTCGCCGAGCGTGAAGCCGATCTGCAGGCCGCCGCCTGGACCATCGAAAGCCTCTCTCTGCGCCTGGAACTGGCCGGAAAAACGCCCGCCGGTGAAGGCTCAGAGCCGCAAACCGCACGCTCAAGCAACGAAGCGCGTTGACAGGCCGATCGGAAGCCTTACCTTGCCGGCCGACTCCCCCCGGGCGGCGACATCCAGCATGAGTGAAAAGCGCGATTTTTACGTGATCCTGAGCGTGACTCGGGAAGCGTCCGACGACGACATTCGCAAGGCGTATCGCCAAGCCGCCCTCAAGCATCACCCGGATCGCAATCCGGGCGACAAGAGCGCCGAGGAGAAGTTCAAGGAAGCGACCGAGGCCTACACGGTGCTGTCGGACGCCGACAAGCGCTCCGCGTACGACCGTTACGGTCACGCGGGGCTGAACGGCGCCCAAGGCTTTGACTTCAACGGCGCCGGCATGGGCGACATCCTGAGCCACTTCCAGGACATGTTCTCCGACTTCTTCGGCGGCAGTCAGGGCGGCGGGCAACGCCGCAAGCGCG
>JBDTJC010000443.1:0-3651 GCA_039936055.1 Polyangiaceae bacterium
GCATCGGGGACGGTGGCAGTGGCGCCCTGAAGAAGGCCGTGACCGAGGCGCTTAACGAAACGCTCGCGCCCATCCGCGCTCGCCGCAGCGAGCTGAACCAAGACGCTGCCGCCGTGGTGCAACGCACCCTCAAAGCCGGCTGCGCGGAAGCCAACCGCATCGGCGATCAGACCCTGCGCGAAATGCGCCGAGCGATGAATATGGATTACGGCCTGTAGGGGCGGATTACTGGGCCGAGGGTGCTGGCTCGTGTCGAGGCCGTCGCCACTGTTTAAGTGGGCGGCATTTGGCAGTGATTGGAGGTCTGGCTGTGCTCGTGTTCGCGGCGCGCGCGGCGCAGGCTCGGGAGTTCAAGAGTCTGCAATGCGCAGGCCACGTGGTGGTCCTCGGAGAACGACACAAGCCGTGTTCCAAGAATGCGGCGCGCCGAGTACGTCGAGTCACCGCGCTGCTAACGCTTGGAGCCCATCAGCGGCGTGACGGCACCCGCGGCCGCAGCGAGGCCAAAGGCTCGAGCGGCGCCGACGGGAGGAGTGGCTCGTTCGCCAGGATGGTTCCCGCTTTTCGATCTCGCGAGTTGGGGAACTCACGTTGGCAGTGAAGCTCGATGTACCCGTCACCGAGTGAAGAGCGACAGACTCGCGCGGTCTCGGTGCCAGAGGCCAGACAGCCGATCACGCCTGCTAAGCAGGCGGCTTGAAAACCAATGATGGCAAGCGCTACTCGCGTGGTTCTATGCATAACGAAGCTCATCTTAACTCGAAACCAATGCACGCGACTGTGACGCTTGGCTCTCGAATGTGACACTCTGGTGACGTGATGGTGAGCGTCGAACGGTGTCCGCCCGGTTTCAGCACAACGTCGTCAGGGGCACTGCCGGGCTGAATGCAGTTGCCTCCGCAGCGGATCCCAGCGCACGAGAGAGGCCAGTACGCGCACGTTGGGCTCTTCGCACGCTATGTCGGTGGTGCGGCACTCCGCGGATCCGGCAAAGTCGCGCGTGAACCTCACTATCCTGCGCGAAGGCAGCTTGCGTCCGCAATGAAGGGCTGGATTGGAATGTCCTGGCTCGAACTGGGCCTGGTCGGCTGCGGTTTTGCGCGGGATGACGCCGCTCAGACGTCGCAGGCAGGCGCAGCACCCTCGCAGGGGGGGGGCCACCTCGCAGGGGGGGGCCACCTCGCAGGGCGGCGCGTCGACTTCACCGGACGGCGCACAGTGCGTCAACAAGCCTGGCGAGGCCAAGCTCGCCTACGCGACGGGCTCTGTGTGCGCTGGCGACGGGACCTTTACCGCCGTCGAGGCGACGGGCTGCTGCGCACACGATGCGCCTGCGGTCGCGGACCTTTCGATCTGGCTGTCAGGCTCCGTATACAGCGGCTCGCTCCCGCCTTGTGAGGATCAGAGTGCCGTCGACGGGGTGACGTCTTCGTCAATGTTGCGCTGCGGCGCGCGGGGCTGTTCGTCGCCGATCCGTGACGTCCCGCGGGTGAGGTTGCATCCGCAATCGGACGCCGAAGGCTACGCCGCGGCGCGACGGCGCACGTGACCATCAACCAATGCTCGAGCGCTCCGCCCGGGATGGTGCGCGCCCGCGCGCCCATAGACACCGGAGCAGCGGTGGGCGAACAATGCGGCGCGCTAGAATACTGGAAAACGCTTCGAGCGCGCGGACCGCGGGGCCGTCGCTCGAAGAGCAGCGGCGTCGGTTGAACGGTTGGCCACCGCGTCAGGGACTGCGGCTGCGGGTGAGGAATTCGATTGGGGTTCGTCCGACCACGGCCTTGAAGTCTCTTGTGAAGTGGGCTTGGTCGAAGTACCCGAGGCTCGCCGCAACCGACGCGACCGTCTCCGTGGACGCGGCGAGGAGGTGGGCGGCTTCCTGCAAGCGGAAGCGGCGCACGACCCACTTCGGGCTCACACCGACGAATTCTCGAAAGAGGCGCTGCAGCGCGCGCTCCGTCATGCCCGACGCGGAAGCAAGGGCCGCCACGCCGCGGAGGGATGATTCCGTGCGGATGCGATCGACGAGATCGCGCGCCAACAGCGCCTGCGCTGGCGGCTTGGCAGGCAGTGCTCTCTGAAGTGCCCGCTCGGCTACGGCCGCGCGTTGCGCTGTCGAGTCTGTGCAACGGATCTCGTCGCTTAGCCTTGCTTTCCCAAGCTTGGCCGCCAGTGGGATCGTCTGGTCCGTAAGGGCATGGACCGAGACCTCGCAAAGGGGCCGGAACATCCCCGGCCGGAACTTGATGCCGAACACTTCGCCGTGTCCGACAAGTTGCCGAACGAATCTCGCCCGCACGACGCCCACGATGCTGGCCTTGTCGCCCTCGAACACGACGTGAACGGAGGGGTACGAGAGAACCTCCGTGGATTGCGCGGAGTCAAGACGCCAGCGCGCCCACCAGTAGTGCTCGACGTACTCGGCGACGCCCTTGGAGGAGGGCGTGAGCCTCCCGTGCTCGGCGCCGGCCGGCGTATGAAGAACTCCGCGCACCCGCCCCATTTGAGGCGTCGGGTTTTTACAAGCCGCCGCGCCCCGCCTTTGGTACCGATGCAGGGAGGAGGCCGTCATGTATTCTTCATCTGCCAGCATTTTGATTCGGGCGCCACGCCAGGACGTCTGGGAAGCCGTCACCAAGCCCGACCTCGTTCAAAAATACTTCTTCGGCACGCTGCTAACCACCGACTGGAGCGTCGGTTCGTCGATTACATTTCGGGGCGAATGGGACGGCAAAGCGTACGAGGATCTCGGCACGGTGTGCGCGTTCGATCCGCCCCGGAGCCTGTCCTTCAACTACTGGTCGAGCTTCAGTGGCATCGAGGACAAGCCCGAGCTCAGGCAGCTCATCCGCTACGATATCGTCGATGACGACGGCGGCGTGCGCGTCACCATTCACCAGTCCAACGTCGACACGCAGGAGCGCGCGGACCACTCGGCGAAGAACTGGCAAGCCGTGCTCGAAGGGCTGAAGTCACTCGCGGAGCACACGCTTTGAAATCAGCGGAGAACGGGCGTACCCCTCATTGTTGGGCTCGCGCATGGGTTCAAAGCGCCATCGGCAAATGCATACCAGCACATCGATAAAGTAATACCTGAGCATGCGCCGCTGCACGGCGGCCGAAGTCATGTGGCGGGATTGCTGCGGATGCCACGGGTGCTCGCCGCGTTCGTTTCAAGGAATGCATTGACGTCGTTGCCGTCGAGGCGTCCTGTACTTGAAGAGGGTGCTCGTGCTGCGCGCGAAATGCTCCTCGACCATGCCCATGACAAAACAATCGACCGATGTTGCTCTGTTTTCATCCCCCAGCGGTTGCAGCCGACCGTGATCACGCAAAACGAACGTGCTGACCGAGCGAAGCTACTCATTGCTAAAGGTTGGATCCAAGCCGCAATCCTGGTGTTGGTCACGGGGCTCTTCGGACTCGGATTTCTCGCCTATCGCACGTACGCCGCCGAACCACCCATTCCGGGCCGCGTGGTCACCGAGAGCGGGCGCGTGCTATTCACGCAAAGGGATGTTGGGGATGGGCAAGAGCTCTTCTTGCGTCGCGGCCTCATGGAGTATGGGTCGATCTTCGGGCACGGCGCGTACCTCGGACCGGACTTCACCGCGGACGCTCTGCGCCACTTGGCACTAGCAGCGCAAG
>JBDTJC010000444.1:0-49594 GCA_039936055.1 Polyangiaceae bacterium
ATCTTCGTGAGCAGGGTTTGCGCGCTCGCCTTCTCCACGAAGTCTTCCGCCCCGAGACTCAGCGAAATCCGCCGGGCGGACTCCGCATCGCGACCTGACCAGACCAGCACTGGGATCTTCGCGGTTCGTGCGTCCGTCTTCAAAGTAGCAAGAATGTCACGGCCGTCTTCACCTGGGAATGCGATATCCAGAACGATGAGGTCCGGCTGCTGTTCCAAGGCCAATGTCTGCGCTTCAGCAGCATTGGCCGCTTCGATCACTTCGAAACCGTGCGGTCGGGCGACGCGCCGCACCATCTCTCGAATCTCCGCGTCATCGTCCGCGATCAGGATGCGCCTCCCCGGTTGCTGCATTTTGGTATGGGAAGGACTAACACCCATTGCCAGGCCACCGATGACGAATCCTATTTAGGCGTCATTCGAATACTCAAATGCGTCCGCTCCCGAATCCTCGCGCGCAGCTCGATGCCGTTTCACGGCGCAGAATCGTTATCTGACGGGTTCCGCCAGGCCAAGAATCGATTTGGAGGTTCCGCCAGGCCGAGCTTGCTGGTGACGTTCGCGCAACAAGCAGGAATGCCTCGCACGTTGCCCGTCACCGTGCGCACGCTGTTTCCATGAAAGCAGACAAGCGCCGGGCGGGGGCTCAGGCGAGAACGCGGGCGGGAAGCGCTGGACTGTCCGACAAGATCTCGTCAGGCATCGTTGGCTTCGACGCAATCACGGGCGGAGGGCTCCCGCGCGGACGGGTCACGGTAGTGCTCGGCGGCGCCGGCTGCGGGAAGACGATCTTCGCGCTCCAAGGCCTCGTCGCCGGGGCAAGAGCCAAAGAACCCGGCCTGTTCGTGACCTTCGAGGAGGGACCCGAGCAGATCATAAAAGATGCGCAGCACTTCGACTGGAACCTGCGCGCGCTCAAGGACAAGGGAATCGTTTTCTTCGACGCTCAGTTGTCCCAGTCGATCGTTCAGGGCGGAGAGTTCGACTTGATCGGCTTGCTCGCGATCGTCGGCGCCAAGGCCAAACAGTTGAAGTCCGCGCGCGTGGTGTTCGACGGGCTAGACGTGCTGCTCGGCCACTTGGGCGATCCGGCACTCATCCGCCGAGAGATCTTGCGTCTTCGCGAGTGGGTGTACGAGAACGGCATGTCTTGCGTCATCACTGCGAAGGCCGACGCGCGAGATGGCCAACCGCTGTCGGACTACGCTTTCCTGCAGTTCATTGCCGATTGCGTGGTGGTGCTCCAGCATCGGGTGATTGGCGGTTCGGCGATTCGCATGATTCGCGTCGCCAAATATCGCGGTGACTCCCATTCGGCAAATGAGCTTCCTTTTACGATGACGAGCGGCGGCATCGAGGTGGCGGGGGGCACTTCTGCGGAGCTCAGTCACTCGGTGTCAATGGAACGCGTGACATCAGGCGTCGAGCGCCTCGACGCCATGCTGGGCGGTGGCTACTATCGTGGAAGCGCCGTGCTCATCTCCGGCGCGCCCGGCACCTCGAAGACCAGCCTGGTGGCCGCGTTTGCGCAAGCTGCATGCCTGCGCAAGGAGCCAACAGTCTACGTCAGTTTCGACGAGGCTCCGGCGCAGATCATCCGCAACGTGGCTTCGATCGGGCTCCACCTCGCGCCGCATGTCAAATCAGGGATGCTTACCATGCTGTCGCTACGAGCGCGCGCGGACAACCCGGAGGCGCACGTGGCTCGCATTCGAGCGCTGCTCGACCGTACCGGGGCGAAGAACCTGATCATCGATCCGCTCTCCGCTTTGGCGCAGACGTTCGACGAAGCTTTGGGCGATCGCGCGGCGGTGCAAGTGATGGATGTGGCAAAGAGCCTAGGCATCACTTCGGTAAGTACGTCCTTGTTGGCGAACTCCGCGCCCTTGTCAGAGGAAACACCGCTCGGGATCTCGACCATCGCCGACACCTGGATGCACGTGTCATACGTCATACACGCTGGTGAACGAAACCGAGCGCTTACGATCGTCAAGTCTCGCGGCACGAGCCACTCGAACCAGGTCAGGGAGCTGATTCTGTCCAGCACGGGCGTCACGCTCGCCGACCCCTACATCGCCGGAGGCGAGGTACTGATGGGGACGCTGCGTTGGGAACGGGAGAACCAAGACCGGCACGCACATCAAGTGGCGGTCTCCGAGTCGCATTTACGTCAGAAGCAAGCGGAGCTGGCGCTCGCCGAGACTCGAGTCCGCATCATTGCCGCGGATACGGAGCTGGCCGTACGCGAAGCAGATCTACATCGCATCATGACAGCACGCTCCGTCGCCAAAGAGCTGGACCGCGTCGAAACGGTGGAGCGTACGAGCCGCAGAGGAGGCGAGAGTGAGTTGACGAGTGTGCCGCCGCCGCCGAGCGTGCGGCCGCGTCGGACGGCGCGATGACCAGGCGCCCCGCGAAGAAGCCAAGAGCGGCTCTCGTGCTCTGCCTGTACGTGGCCGGGGAGTCACCCAACTCAGTCCTGGCGAAAACCAATCTTCGGTTGGCTCTGGCACACCTACCGAAGCAAAGCGTGACGCTGGAAATCCGTGACGTTCTCAGCGATCCGGATCGGGCCTCGCAAGACGGGGTTCTTGTCACGCCGACGTTGATCAAGAGGTTTCCTGAACCGCAGCAACGCTTGATTGGCAATCTCCGAAATAGCGCATTGCTCGCCCAGCTCGCGCTTGCTGGGGTGCCCAGTGACTGAGACTGCAGGATTCGATAGTCGACGCGCTCGAGCCAGAGTTGAGCCACCGAACTCCGACCCATGCTTAGCAAGCATGCTGCAGCGTAATGTATGTACAAAACGGGGCTGAGGCGTTCCTGCTGTCCTCTCCGAGCGACTTGCCTGGCTACGGCCCGAGGATGAAGGCGCTTCTCTATTTCTGGATACACTGACGACGCTATCGTGCACCATGCTCGACAATGGTGCCGAGTTTCTCCAAAAGCCACTGCTGCCAGCCGCCCTCTTGAGGACGGTGAGGCAGGTACTTGGATACCCCCGGCGTCACAGCCTGCCCGGCCTGCCCGCGCCGTGTGAGAACTGAATCGAGATGACTCCGCCTCGGCCAACGGCCGCACAGAATTGCCTATCCGCGACCGGTGAGGCCGCTGCCTGCGCGCGGGCAGTTGACTGGGCGCAAACACCGCTCGGGTCGATCGAAACTTGGCCTCAAAGTTTACTCACCATCGTCGGCACGCTGCTTCGCGCGCGCCATCCCATGTTCTTGTATTGGGGCCCGGAGCTGATCCAATTCTATAACGACGGCTACATCCCGAGCTTCGGCGCAGGGAAGCACCCGCGCGCCATGGGCCAGCGCGCTCGAGAGTGCTGGCCGGAGATCTGGCCGCTGATCGGACCTCAAATCGAGGACGTGATGCTGCGTTCCGGTACGACCTGGCACGAAGACCAGCTGATCCCCATCTATCGAAACGGCAGGCTGGAGGACGTCTACTGGACGTACGGCTATTCCCCGGTCTACGACGAGAGCGGCGGTGTTGGGGGAACGCTCGTTGTCGTGACCGAAACGACGGCGCGCGTGGTCGCCGAGCGGAGGTTGCGCGCGTCTCGCCTGTTGACCGAGCGAACGAGCGCGCTGCTGGACGGCCCCGAGCTCGTGCAAGCCGCGATGGGCGCTTTTCATGAGATGTCGAGGGACGTCACGTTCTCGCTCGTGTTCAGCTTCGAGCGCAATGAGCTGACGCTAGCGGGCTACAGTGGGCTGACTGGAGCGGAGCTCGCCCAGGTCGAGCCTTTGGTGCGCGATCGGCTGCCCTCTGCACGCGAGGCCGAGCATTCTCGTGGCGGCCGAGCCGCCGCCAGAACACTCTCGTTGCCGGAGTTCACTCGCGCCGACACAGCGCCGGACGCCTTGTTTACTCCGCTTTGGCCACCTGGCGAGCACGGCGCCACGGTCGGATTCGCGGCATTCGGGGTCAACGCGATGCAGATTTTCGACGCGCAGTACCGACAGCACATCGAGGAGCTCGGGGAAACACTGTCACTCGCTTGTGCACGGCAAACGCTGCGCGCCGAGCAGAGGAAGATCCAAGAGCGCCTGGTTTTGACCGACCGCCTGGCGTCAGTCGGTACGCTTGCCGCCGGCGCCGCACACGAGCTCAACACGCCGCTCGCTTGCGTCGCGACCAACTTGGACCTCATGCTCGAGGAGATCCACGCGCTGAACGACGGCTCTCAATCCGGACACGTGCGCGAGCTGGAGGGGCTGGCTCAGGCGGCGCGGGACGGCGCCGGACGAGTCGCAGAAATCGTGCGCGCGCTGAAGACCTTTTCGGGCGCCGAGTCGGAGCAGCGAGTGCTGCTCGAACTCCAGCCGCTGCTCGAGCTATCCATCGATATGGCCTTCCACGAAATTCGACGCCGCGCTCGGCTGGTCAAGGCCTACGGTCCCGCTCCGCGCGTCGAGGCCGACGCGGCTCAGTTGAGTCAGGTCTTCATCAATCTACTGGTCAACGCCGCTCAAGCCATTCCCGAGGGTGACGCGGATACCCAGGAGATCTGTGTGCTGATCGCCACCGACAGCGGCGGAAACGCAACGATCGAAGTCCGAGACACCGGACCAGGCATCCCCGCGAGCGTGATCGGACGCATTTTCGAGCCATTTTTCACGACCAAGGCGGTGGGCGTCGGCACTGGCCTGGGCCTTTCGATTTGCCACAATATCGTGTCTGGGCTGGGAGGCGAGCTCACGGTGAAGAGTGCCGCGCAGCGCGGGACGAGCTTCCTGGTCACGCTGCCCGCGTCGACCCGCAGCGTCGAGCCGGCAATCCGCCTGCCCAGCCGTGAGGCCAACCGCAAAGCCGGGCGCGCGCACGTGCTCATCGTAGACGACGAACCTGCCCTCGGGCTCATGTTGGGTCGCGTGCTACGCAATCATGTCGTCACGATCGTGACCAGCGCACACGAGGCGCTGGAGTTGATCGTCTCTGGCGCCCAATTTGATGTGATTCTGTCGGACTTGATGATGCCCCTGATGTCCGGGGTCGAGCTGTACGAAGAGCTGGCAAAGCGCTTCCCCGACGCTGCCGAGCGCTTGGTCTTCGTGACCGGCGGAGCATCCACGCCAGCAGCCAAAGCGTTCCTCGCCCGAGTCCCCAATGAGCGAATCGACAAGCCATTCGAGACCAAGCAAGTCCGCGCGCTCGTCGAGCGCTTTGTGACATAGGCCGGAACAGATTCCGGGCTACCACGTGTTCGTGGCTCAACGTCGCGCAGCGCTAGACCGCGCCGGTGCGCACAAGACAAGCGATGCTGAGCCCGGAAAGGCGCTGCGCCCAGAGCCTACTTGGCGAGATAGGCGCGCACCTCATCGGCATGGCAACCGACCTCGGTCACCGCTGCTCGCAGCTGGGCTTCGGTGCAACACAAACTCGTCGTCCAATACCGAACTACTTCTGGGGATTCATCCAGGTCGATTCGACCCCGCTCGCGTTGCGGGCGGTATGACGGACCGCGCAACGGGGCAGCGCCTGCGGTGCTCTGCAGGAACGTGCCGCTCGGCCAAGAGCTTCGCGCGTAGGAATCACCGGCTACGGCGCCCAGGAGCGCCTCCAGAGCCACGGGCTTCCGCAGGTATCCGTCAAAGCCCGCCCACTGGCTGCGCAAGCCGTTCAGCCCCGGCGCATCGCCAGTCATTGCGATGAAGCGACACTGGCCAAGAATAACGCGCAGTGCCGCTCCCAACTCGTAACCGTCCATGCCGGGCAGGTTGACATCGAGAATCGCGACGTCGGGCTGAAAGTCTGCCGCTAGCGTGAGCGCAGCGTACGGCTCGTACGCCACCCGCGTCTCGTGGCCTCGAGCGTCCAGCGCTTGCGCGATGATGTCGGCTGAGTCAACGTGGTCATCGACGATGAGCACCCTTTGACTAACTCTCGGCAGCGCGGCATTGGCGCTCGTTCGCGGGTCCATCTCTTTCCTCCGAGCTAGTGAGCAAGCGCCACCGCGGAACTGCGCGGCAAGTCGATCGTGAACACGCAGCCGGTTCCCGGCTTGTCACACACGGAGATCTCTCCGAGGTTCGCCCGCGCGGCCGCTTGGGCAATGAACAAGCCGAGCCCCAACCCAGAGCGATCGGAGCCCGCTCGGCTGAACGGGCGAAATAGCGCTGTCACCGCTTCTGCAGGCAACCCGCCGCATTCGTCGCTCACGTCAATCAACACACGGTCAGCCGTAGCGCGGGTCACGAGTGAAACCTGTCCCTGCCCTCGGCTGAACTTGAACGCATTCTGGAGCAAGTTCGAGACCGCTGATTCGAGCAACTGCCAATCGGCGACGACGCTTAGCTCGCGATCCACGGGATGAACGGTCAGTTGCCGACCATAGCCTTCGGCATGCACTGCGGCGCTGACTTGAATCTGCTCCATGAATTCGACCATGGATACTGGCACTAGCGCCGGGCTGCTCGTCTCAAGCCGCACTTCGGCAACAGAGCGGTCGACGAGCGCGCACAGCCCCGATAAACTTCGAGACAGCATCGCGCCGGTACTGCCCGACAGCCCGACTTTGCCCTCCCTGATGACTGCGAAAGACAGCGTCATTGTGTTGAGTAGATTCCGCATCTCGTGCGCTAGCACCCCGAGGCGCTCAGTGCCGTCATAAGCCAGATCACGCTCGCGTTGCATCCCGTACGCGGAAACCGCGCCGGCGATCGCGCAGTCCACACACTCGTTGAACAAATGAAAGCCACGCATGTCGACCGCGATCGCGGCGCCCACGAGATCGATCACCACCTCGCGAGCATCTGTGTAACTATTTACGAGCGTGGCGATACTGACACCATCACGCAGCGCCTGATGCCCCGCGAGCATCGCGCTGTCCGTGATCCCAGCCAGCGGACCGCGCGTGGGCACGAGACGGCTTGTGTCGTCCGGACTTTGACCCAACAGCTCGCTGACGTGGCTCAAAAAGCTAGCCATGCCAGCGCTGGCAGGAACTGTTCCCAACGCCGCTCGCTGGCTCGCCCGCCGTTGTGCGCATTCGACGATCTGCGCGCTGTTTGCGACGATGAAACCCCGAAGCATTCCTTATGATTGGACCGACTCAGACGGTGACGCAAGAGCCGAAATACGCATTCGCGAGTGAGGCATGAGTGCTTCCTCGACGCTTCCGGCGGATTCCGCCTTCAACCATGGAATCATGAACGAAACATAGAATCATCACGAACTCGAATTGCGAATCGCGCCTCAGTCAGCGGTGCCAGGGTGTCGAGCCAAGGGAAGTCAGGCCATGAATGCGGCGGTAAGGCTGGTCGGAGCCGACCGCGAAGAAGGCTACACCCGGCATCTCGCGAAGCTCGAGGCGATGCAGACGGCGCGCCCTGCGCAGACAAGCCGTCGCGCTGTCCGAGGCAAACGCCACAATTCGTGAAAGCGAAGACGGCTTCCTTCGCCTGGTGATCGGCGTGAAGGACTACGCGCTGCACACGCGGGACGCTGCCGGGAACATCGCAAGTTGGAATACCGGTGCCGAATTATATTGGAGGGAAGCAGAGCGGGCATGCTAGCGACCACGCCGACTCGTCACTTGTTGGCGTTCGGTCGTCTTTGACGGATTGCGCGAACGGGGGACGCTACCCAGAGGCGCATCAATGGCAGTCTCCAGGATTTGGTGGATGGGCCACGCTCGGCACGAGGTTCGGTCAAAACGCCTGCCCCGAAGTCCGATTCCAGCTGATGGCACAGTGCGAAAGTCAACTGAAGGACTGCGCGCGCAGACAACGCACCGCATGCAGACGCCTCGGCTCGTCCCTCTAATTCTGTCCGGGACTGCCAGTGGAGTATTACGGGTATCGATTCCAACAATCTGAAGTGAAGATGGCACTCGCCAATTTGCTTCCTTGTTTCGGCGATGGGCAGTTGCTCATTGCGTAATCAGTGACTCGTGCGCCACAGCAAATCTGACTCGACTGAGGCGGTATGTCTCGACTCCCGAACAACAGAATGTAACATCCTGCCGTTTTCTGAACGGCGCAGAATGTGCAGGTTGCACACCACCTGCGCGAGAGCGTGCCGGCGTTGCCGGCCTAATGCATTCTCCACCGCCTTTAATCTCGTCTGCCCCCGACCCCGTCGTGCCGCTCGGGTTGGTGCGCGAACCCGCCGCACAGGGCGCCCTCGTGCTCGTGGTCGAAGACGACGATGACACTCGCTTCCTGTATATGTCGGCGCTCGCGAGCATGGGGTACCGCACGGCCGGCGAATACGACGGCGAGCGCGGTGTCGAAGCGGTACTCCGCCTCCAACCCGACGCAGTCCTCATCGACGTCGGGCTGCCGGTTCTCGATGGCATCGACGCGACTCGCCTCATTAAAGAGGATCCTCGCACGAGCGGGTGCTTCGTCATTGTAATGACTGGCCATGGAAAGTCGAAGTTCGAGGAGGCACGCGCTGCTGGGTGCGACGCTTTCTTCTGCAAGCCGTTCGACCCCGTTGCGCTCCATGAAGTCCTACGCACGCTCACGTCCCCCGCGGAGCAGTCGAAGACCCTTCAGCGTCTGGAAACGGTAAAGGAATGCAGCTGCGGGCGACAATTCTCGCTCAAGCAATGGCTTGACCTTCTGCCATGCGGGCGGATGCACTTGCCGCAACGCGGCGTGGTCGTCGAACTGCGGACATGCACGTGCGGTTCGTCGCTATCGGTGGAGATCGATGACCTGGGAGGCGCGGTCGTTCAAAAAGCGCAAGCGCAGGTTCCGCAAAACCAAAAGGGTGGCGTTCGAGAAACGGTGCTTCTCGTAGAACGGGATCCGCACGTTCGTCGGCTCGTGCAGCGGTTCCTCGGCGAAGCGTACGTAGTGGAGTTTATCGACGACGGTTACTCCGCGCTCGACCGCGTGCGGAGTTCCGCTCCCGCCGCAGTGATCACCGAAATCCTGGTACCGCGGCTCGATGGCCTCGCGCTGTGTCGGTCGCTCAAGGGGGATACCGTTACCGAGCGGGTGCCGATCCTCGTCATCAGCATGCTGGCGGCGCACGAACGTGCGCGGTTGTCGGGCGCAGACGCCTTCCTCGAGAAACCGCTCGAGAAGACTAGCCTGGTCGCCGCCGTACGCCGGTTGATCGACACGAAAGAGGGCGCGAGCGCGCTTCCGCCTCAGGATATGAGCAACTCATGACGCGAGTCAGTACAGGCAACCCGCAGGCCGACGAGATCCTCAGCGGAGGCTTCCCTAAGAACTCGATCAATATCGTGATGGGTCAGCCCGGGACCGGCAAAAGCATTTTCGCCGAACAGCTCGTGTTCCGGAACGCGAGCGACGACCGGCCTATTCTCTACCTGACGACGCTCTCCGAGCCGCTCGCGAAGATGGTGACGTACCTCCAGCGTTTCGCTTTCTTCGACGAGAACAAGATCGGCAAGTCCGTCCTGTACGAAGACATTGGCTCCCAACTGGTCGATGGGGGCATCCGCGCGTTGCTGGCGTGCGTGGAGCAAGCGATCGAGACGTCGGCACCAAAGATCATCGTTATCGACTCCTTCAAGGCGTTACACGACCTCTCGCCGTCCACGACCGAGCTGCGCCACGTCTTGTACGAGCTCACGGGCTTGCTTACTGCTTACCAAACCACGGTGTTCCTTGTCGGGGAGTACACCGACGACGATGCGCAGCGCTTTCCTGAGTTTGCTGTGGCCGATGGCATTCTCCAGTTCATGCGAAACCCCCTCAGCACGCGGGACGAGCGCTTCCTTCGGGTGCTCAAGCTACGAGGCAGCGCGTACCTCGAGGGGCTGCATGCATTCCGCATCGGGGCGGGTGGTCTCGAGATCTTCCCGCGCCTCGTGAGTCCGGAAATTCCCGAGAGCTACACCATTGTCGAGGAGAGGACTCCGACGGGCATCGAAGGGCTCGATGACCTCATGGGCGGCGGGCTGTGGCGCGGGAGCACGACCGTGCTCGCGGGCCCCACGGGTGCGGGCAAAACGACCGCCGGCCTGCAGTTCGTGCTCGACGGTGTACAGCGAGGCGAGCCGTGCCTATACGCCAACTTTCAGGAGAACCCGATGCAGCTCGCTCGGTGCCTGCGAAGCCTCGGTGCCGACGTCGAGGGCGCCAAGCGGCGCGGGCTGCATCTAATGTACGCTTCGCCGGTCGAGCTCCAGGTCGACAGGATCATCGTCAGCCTGTTCCAGCAGATCCAACAGACAGGGATGCGGCGCGTCGTCATCGACGCGATCGGTGATCTCATCACCGCCGCCAGCGACCCACAGCGGCTGCACGACTATCTGTACGCTCTGGTCCAGCATTTCACCGTAAAGGGTGTCACCAGCATCCTCACGTTCGAAACCGCGGGGCCGACGCCCGAGTCCTGGTTCAGCGGCGGCCGGTTCTCCTATATGTCCGACAATATCGTGTTCTTGTCGACGGACATCAAGGACAAGACGCGGCGCAACATTGCGATCATCAAGGCCCGGGCAAGCAAGCATGATCTCGCCATCCACGAAGTGGAGATCACCGAAAGAGGCCTCCGAGTCTGCCCGCCCCGGCGGACGCCGTAAGGCCCGGCGCGGGCACCATGTCGACGCAGACCATGCCCACGAATGCGCGGGGCTTCAGGACAGCACAGGGCGCAACGTCGACAAAGGAAAGAGGCGGTGAGAGCGGACGCTCGCACGCCTCACGTGTGACGTAAGCGCGCCGCATTTCGTGGCGTAGCGCCTCCCGCACGAGCGAGGATCGAACGAATGACGCGTGAAGTGGTGCCGGCGCGGAGACTGCACGTGCGGGCTTATGAAAACCCGCGGAATTGTTGTGACTTGCTCTCTTCTTGCCTCGCTCGCGGCGTGCGGAAGTCAATCTCCTTCGGACTCCTCCGAGTCTCAGGAGGACCAAGCGTTGACCAACACTACCTGTGCCGAGCAGCCGTCCGTGAACCTACGCAGCGCGGCGCTGTTCTCGGTCCTCGCGGGCTCCACCGTGACGAACACAGGACCCACGCGCGTGACGGGAAATCTGGGCGTCAGCCCGGGGACGGCAGTCACGGGATTCTTACCAGGGAAGGTGGTCGGCGTGGAGCACCTTGCTGACACGACCGCCGCCCAGGCCGAAGCGGATTTGACCGTTGCGTATAACGACGCAGCGGGGCGGACCCTGTGTCCAGTCAGCATTGCGGGCAACCTCGGCGGCCTCACGCTGGCGCCGGGTCTATACAAATCGACGAGCTCACTGGAGATCTCGTCCGGAGACCTCACACTAGACGCCAAGGGCAACGCGAGCGCGGTCTTTATTTTCCAGATGGCCAGCACGCTGATCACAACGGTCGGACGGCAGGTCATCTTGCAGGGCGGCGCCCAGGCATCGAACGTGTTCTGGCAGGTCGGCAGCTCTTCAACCCTCGGAGCGTACTCGAGCTTCAAGGGAACAATCATGGCTGATCAGGCCATCACGCTAGGGACGGGGGCGACCCTCGAAGGACGGGCGCTCGCGCGCATCGCCGCGGTCGCGCTAGACACCAACATCGTAACCCGCCCATGAAGTTCTGAAGGGCCCACGGGCCCCTGCGTGAATGTGTTTCACGCGGGGCCCATTGCGTTACCGGAGCCCTCTGCGAGACTCTGGCCGTTGTTGCGCGGCTCGAGCGCAAGCGCGCCGTTTGCGTCGTCGCGCAGGATTTGCGCGATGAGCTGCCGTCAACATCCACCGCAACGATCGTCTCGGTGCCGGACAGCTCGCGCAGATGCTCTTGGATTGTGGTTTCACAGCACGAGCCCGCATTCCACGCGCGGGGTGAACTCCCTCGCCTGCGAGCCGCGCGCGGTCAGCACTTCAACACTGCCTCCGGGAGATACTGCTGCGCGAACAGGGGTTGGATTCACGTCGCTAGAAACTACGCAACTGGCGGGTGATTGGCAGTTGTTGATGACGTGAACGATGTGGTCATAGCGGTACTCGCGATATCGGGTTTCCGGCCAGTATTGAATACAGGGCGGGGTGATCTGAGGCGCCGCTGTCGACGGCCAGCCGAGGATTATGGCAACAGCGATCAACGCGAACAGGCCGGAAGCCCAGACGTAGTGTCGGTGGCGCGCGGCTAGCAACCAGAACTGGTTATCTGCCATGCAGAAGTGACTGCATGCAACATGCCACGGCTGGCGGCCGGCTGATTACGCCAAGAGTGGACCGGTACGCAAAACCGCAAGCAAGCCGACAGCCTCTTCGCGGACCGCGCGGGCAGCTTCCGGATTGGGCGCCCGCGTGTCGCGGCGCAAAAATTGCGTGTGGTCCGCGCGGAAACGCGCCTGATCGTTGAATCGAGTACCGGGAAGGCGAACGCGGCAGTCCGGCGCGCTCTATACGACCGCGTCGCACAACCGCGAAGCTCTCGCGCTGTGTGTAGGCGACATCGCGCGCCTGAGAAGGTTGCAGCGCACAATGCGGGCTTGGCGGTTTTCGCCGGAACGCCACGACGGACGGACGATACAGCGCTGCACACGCTTCCACGATGAGCGCGTGGCATTGCGTGCGGCAACGGCGCGGAGTAGCCTCGCAGCTTGTATATTGGGGCCGCGCGCATGCACAAGCTCCCTCCGCTTGGGCATGAGGGAGAGAGTTGAACGATGCTGCTCGCGTCGCCGGCTCAGGGCTATCGTCCGCTGGAAGCGGCGCGCTACGCGGGACCGCTGGCATTTTCGAGCTGCTAGTCGAGAGCGTGCGAGACTACGCGATCTTCCTGGTCGATCTCGAGGGCAATGTTGCGAGCTGGAATGCAGGGGCAGAGCGCTGCAAAGGCTACCCTGCATCAGAAATCATCGGCCAAAACCTGGCGTGTTTCTACTCGAGCGAGGACGTAGAAGCCGGGCTCCCCAGCCACGAGCTGGAGTTGGCCGCGCGGAACGGTTGTTACGAGGATGAGGGCTGGAGGATCCGAAAGGACCGTTCGCGGTTCTGGGCAAGAGTTTCCATCAGCGCGCTGCGCGACGCGACCGGCACGCTCGTCGGCTTCGGAAAGGTGACACGTGACCTGACCGAACGCGTGCTTCCTAATGAGCAGTTTCGGTTGGCGATAGAAGCTACTCCCACCGGGATGATGATGGCCAATCAACGCGGCGAGATTGTCCTCGTCAACGCGCGGCTCGAGAAGCTCTTTGGGTACTCTCGACAAGAGTTGATTGGGACGCTCGCAGGGGCGCTCGTGCCGGAGCTGCAACCAACCTTCGCCGCGGAGCTCTGCGGCCGCGCGGTGGGGGTCGGACGTGACTTGCACGGTCTTCACAAGGATGGCACCGAAGTGCCCGTCGAGCTCGGTCTCAATCCGCTACACACCTCCGAGGGGGATTTCGTGCTGAGCTCGATCGTCGACATCACCGAGCGCAAACGCTCCGAGCGAGAGCGAGAAGGTCTCTTAGGGCAATTCAAAGCTCTAAATGCGGAGCTCGAGCAGCGTGTCCAGACACGCACCGCCGCTCTGTCGGCCGCGCTTCAGGAGCGAGAAGTGTTGCTGCAGGAAGTTCATCACCGCGTGAAGAACAATCTGCATGTGATCGCGAGCCTGATGGAGATGCAAGCACGCCTTTTGCCCCGGGGTGACGGTCGCCATGCTCTACAAGAATGCCAGGGCCGCGTGCACGCCATCGCTCTCATCCACGAAAAGCTGTACCAATCGAAGAACTATGCCGAGGTGCCCTTCGCTGACTACATTCGCGGGCTCGCCAGCGACATTTTTGCGGCGGCGGGTGTCTCGCCCGACACCATTTCCTTGACTCTTGCGATCGGGGACGTGACCATTGCAGTGGACAAAGCCATCCCCTGCGGCTTGATCCTCAATGAGCTGATCAGCAACGCGCTCAAGCACGCTTTCCCGGCTGGCCGCCACGGCCAGATTCGCGTTGAACTGGCGAGGGAGAACAGCGGCCGACTGCGGCTCGCGGTGACCGACGATGGCATCGGCCTGCCTGAAGGCTTCGACGTCCGCGTCGAGAAGTCTCTTGGGATACGGCTGATCAGGACGCTTGCCAAGCAGCTAGACGCAACACTTGCGAGCACAGCCAGCAACGGGGCCGCCTTCGAGTTGACATTTTCGGTGGGGACATGACGCGCCTTCGGTCCTCCGTCCTGATTGTCGAAGACGAGGGCATCATCGCGGAAAATCTGCGCGAGCTGCTGCTGAGCCTGGATTACGACGCTTTCGCCATCGCATCGTCGTCTGAGGAGGCATTGGCTTGCGCCTCAGAACGGTGCCCGGACGTGGTCCTGATGGACATCCGAATCAAGGGTAAGCTTGACGGTATCGCGACCGCCCAGCTTCTGAGTGAGCGGTTCGATGTCCCCATCATCTATCTCACGGCGCACGCTGACGCTGCCACCATCGAGCGGGCAAAGAAGACAGGACCACACGGCTACTTGGTCAAGCCCGTGAGAGCACCAGACCTGCGTAGCGCGATCGAGATCGCTCGCTACAAGCACGCCATGGAACGCCAGCTTCGCGCGCGTGAACGCTGGTTCTCGACGACGGTCCGTTCCATCGCCGACGCAGTTATCACGGTGGACTTGGCGGGCAAGATCACGTTCATGAACCCTCCGGCGGAGTCGCTCGTGACCTTGACGCTGGAGCAGGCGCGAGGCCGGCCGGCGCGCGAGGTACTCAGGCTGCTCGATATCAAGTCACTCATTCAGCAAGAGACGCCACTGGACCGCGCGCTGCGAGAGAGAAAGACCGTTGAGGTTTCTGAAGCAATACTCGAGACTGGCGGTGATCTCTCAAAGATCATCGCAGACAGCGCAGCCCCCGTCGTCGACAACGGCGAGCTGCTCGGCGCAGTGATGGTGTTTCGAGACGTGACCGAACAAAAGCGCTTACAAAAGCAGCTCGAAGTCGCCGACCGCTTGGCGTCCTTGGGAACCATGGCGGCAGGCGTAGCTCATGAGATCAATAACCCCTTGTCCGTGGTCTTTGGGAACGCGGGATTGGTACTGGAAGAGCTCATCGGCGCTCTCTCCGCGCCCGTCCCCGGTGCGGTCGGAGAGCAGCAACACGCGCACGCAATCAAAGAAGCCATCGACATGCAACGCGAAATCTTATCTGCGGCGAGCCGCATCACCAGAATTGTGGCTGACCTGGGAGCATTCTCTCGGCCCGAACTCCAGGCCTCCGGCTCGATAGACGTCAGAGCCGCGATCGAGTGGGCGCTACGCTCGACCGCGCAGGAGTTCCGCCATCGTGCCCGGGTCTCGACTATTTTGGCGAAAGTGCCAAGGGTCGACGCCGACGAAACAAGGCTCGGTCAGGTGCTAGTGAATCTACTGATCAACGCCGCGCACGCAATTGCTCCTGGCTCCATGGAGGCCAACCAGGTCACCGTCGCCACGCGGACGGACGACGCCGGATGCGTGCTCATCGAAGTCAGTGACACCGGCAGCGGCATACCCCCGGAGCTCCTCGGCAAGATCTTCGACCCGTTCTTCACCACCAAGCCAGTTGGCGTTGGTACGGGCCTCGGCCTATCGATTTGCCGTGGAATCGTGGCATCAATGGGTGGGGAGCTCTCAGTCGAGAGCCGCCCGACTGCAGGCACGACTTTCCGGGTCAAGCTCCCCGCCAGCGCGGAACGGGAGCCCTCCACTCCGTCGCGCTCGCAAGCGGCCGCGCTCGAACGCCGCGGCCGCTTCCTGATCATCGACGACAACGAGATGGTCCTCAACACCTTGGCACGCATCCTCAACCATCATGAGATCATCTGCACGACGCGCGCGCGCGATGCCTTGAATCAGCTAAAGGATAACGACAGATTCGACCTGGTTTTTTGCGACCTGATGATGCCAAGTATGACGGGCATGGAATTCTATGAGGAGCTGCTGCGTGTGCGCCCGGAGCTGGCTTCCAGAGTGGTGTTCTTGACCGGCGGAGCCACAACCTCGAAGGCCGCGGAGTTTCTGCGCATTGTCCCGAACGAGCGCGTCCAAAAGCCGTTCGAGGTAAATGATCTCAGAGCGATGGTGCAGCGGCTGCTCGCCGAAAGCGAGCCAAGCTAAGCTAACCTTCCGCGATACGCGGCTGGAGGCTCAAGACCGCCGCAAACGTCGAAGCGAGAGGACCTTCACGGCGAGCGTGTTTCAGTCGAGTCGCCCAGCCAACAGATCGTCACGCGAGTAGCGTTTGCGGTCATTCCCCCGGTTTACCCTTAGTAACCATGCTGCCCGGTCATCCCCAAAAAGCAAAATGAGGCGTTCACGCTGCAGAGATGCATGTTGCAATCCGGCGGTTTCCGTCACCATTACTTGCGTGAATAAAAATCATAGTTGATATCGATATTTTGATATCAATATGTTTCCAGAAGACGCAATCCGCACGAGTAGGTGATTGAGGTATCGCGGCTGAGGCGGGGGTGCCAGAGTGGCGTCATTGGGGATCAGGTGATGACTGTGACAGTAAAGCTCGACGGGCTCGACTACGAAGAGGGTTCGCCGGCACATCTCGCGCGAATCGAGCAATTGCACGTGGAAAGCGTCCGCGGGCAGGCGGCGGCGCTAGCCGAGGCCAACGCCGCGATCCACGAAAGCGAAGACCGCTTTCTGCGCTTGGTGAACGGCGTGAAGGACTACGCTCTGTACACGCTCGACATCGCGGGAAACATCGCAAGTTGGAATGCTGGTGCGGAATTGATCGAGGGCTACACCGAACTGGAAGTACTCGGCAAACATCTGTCGATATTCAACGATGCGACGGACACGGCGAGTGGCCACGCGCACAGGAACTTGGCTGCTGCCGCCGCCACGGGACGAACCCAGGAGGAGGGCTGGCGAGTCCGTAAGGATGGTTCGACGTTCTGGGCGAGCGTCGTCCTGTCGTCGATTCAAGACTCGGCCGGGCACCTGATCGGGTTTGCCAAGATCGTGCGCGACCTCACGGAGCGGCGCGGCTTTCAGCAGCAACTGCAGCAGGCGCAAAAGTTGGAGGCGGTCGGCAGCCTGGCCGCAGGTGTAGCTCATGACTTCAACAACTTGTTGTCGGTCATCCTGAGCTACAGTGAGCTACTTGCGCTCGGGCTAAAGGACGACGACCCAATGCGTGCAGACTTGCAGGAGATTCGAAAGGCCGGCGGTTTGGCGGCAACCCTCACTCGTAGGTTGCTGGCGTTTGGTCACCAGCAGCTCCTGCAGCCAAAGGTGGTGGACCTGTGTCAGGTCGTCGCGGGCATGGAGCGCATGCTCCGGCGCATCATCGGCGAGGACGTCGAGCTGGTCACGAACTTCGCCCCGGAGTGCGGCAAGGTGCGTGTCGATCCGGGGCAGCTGGAACAGGTCGTCCTCAACTTGGTGGTCAACGCTCGAGACGCCATGCTGGACGGCGGCAAGTTGACCATCGACGCCAATGAAGTGGTGCTCAGTGAGGGCTTCGCGGCAGAGCACATCGGCGTAACAGCGGGACCGCATGCCATGCTCAGCGTCACCGACACCGGAATCGGCATGGATGCTGTTACACAGGCTCGCATCTTCGAGCCGTATTTTACGACCAAGCAACCCGGTAAGGGCACGGGGCTCGGCCTGGCAAGCGTCTTTGGCATCGTGAAACAAAGCGGCGGAACGATTTGGGTGCAAAGCGCCTTGGGACACGGCACTACTGCGACGATCTACCTGCCGATCGTCGATCGCGACGAACCGCTTACGCCGTCGTCCTTGCCGCCTGCTGCCATGTCGCTCGACGGAACAGAGACGATCCTGCTCGTTGAGGACGACGAGAGCGTTCGAGTCTTGGTGCGGACGATTCTCAGGAAATACGGCTACACCGTGCTCGACGCGCAAAGCGGCGGCGACGCCTTCTTGCTCTGTGAACAGTACACAGCTGGCATTGATCTGCTGCTGACGGATGTGGTCATGCCGCGCATGAGTGGACGCCAACTAGCAGAACGCCTGCTACTCGTGCGGCCCAAGATGAAGGTGCTGTACATGTCCGGCTACACCGACGACGCCGTGATGCGGCACGGCATCTTCTACTCGTCGCTCGCCTTCATCGAGAAGCCGATCACGCCGGAGGCGCTGGCTCGCAAGGTTCGAAAAGCGCTCGATACCGCTCCCCCCAAAGCCGCCGGTTCCTGAGCGGAAGCCGTGGCCGCGCTACGACCACGACCGTGGCCGCTGTGAAGCGGGCGGTTGTGCCCTCACAGCTTCGAGGACGTTCGTTGGCAAGCCGGCCTGCAAAAGCTCCGCGAAGTCTGCGCCCGCGACCGGACGACCAAAAAAGTAGCCTTGCGCCTCCTCACAATGGTTGGCCACCAGGAACGCAAGCTCCTCGCGCGTCTCCACACCCTCGGCAATCACGCGCAATTTGAGGCTTCTGCCCATGCTAATGACCGCGCTCACGATCGGCTCCTCCGGCGCAGTCGTGATTTGACGCACGAAGGATTGATCGATCTTGAGGGCACCAATCGGGAATTTGCGCAGGTAGCTCAAGCTCGAGTAGCCCGTGCCGAAATCGTCAATCGCGAGTTGCACACCGCGCGCGCGGAGGGCATTGAGGATTCCTTCGCTGGACTCGGCGTGCTTCATCAGCACGCTCTCGGTGAGCTCCAGCTCCAGCACTCGCGGATCGAGGCCGGTTTCTTCCAAGATGTCGCAGACCCCCTCGAGAAAGTTCGGCTCTCGAAATTCCAGCGCGGAGACGTTCACTGCGATCGTCTCCAGTGACAGACCGGCGTCCCGCCAGGCTTGGGCCTGCCTGCAGGCTTCACGTAGCACCCAATTTCCAATCGCTAGAATCAAGCCGCAGTCTTCCGCGACCGGGATGAACCTATCAGGGGCGACCTTCCCTCGAATCGGGTGCGTCCACCGGAGCAAGGCTTCGGCGCCAATGATGCGGCCAGTCTTGAGATTGACCTGCGGCTGGTAGTGCAACGCGAACTCGGAACGATCCAAACCACAACGAAGACTCGCCTCCATCGATTGACGCTCAACAGCACGAATATTCATGGCGGGTTCGAAAAACTGATAGCTGCGCCGGCCGTTTTCTTTGGCCTGATACATTGCGGTGTCCGCATTTCTGATCAGGGTTTCGGCGTCCAAGCCGTCGTCCGGGTAGATGCTGACACCGATGCTCGTACTCACATGAAGCTGTTGTTGGTCGACTAAATGGCCCTCTGCCACCGCCTCCAGCATGCGCCGGGCCATCACCACCGCGTCTTCTGCTCGTTCCACCTCGGACAGCAGCACCACGAATTCATCTCCGCCTTGGCGACTGACGGTGTCGGAGCTGCGCACGCAACCGACCAGTCGCTCGGCGACGGATTGCAGCACGCGGTCACCTACGCGGTGACCCAACGAATCATTGATGTGCTTGAAACCATCGAGATCCAAAAACAGCACCACGGCCTTCTTTTTGTGGCGCGACGCCAAACTGATCGCCTGGTGGATGCGATCGTCGAGCAGCATTCTGTTGGGCAAACCAGTCAAGAAATCGTGTTGGGCGGAGTGCGTGATTTGCTGGGCTGCGGCTCGGGCAGCGCTCACATCGCGAAACACCGTTACCGCGCCCGTGGTCAGCCCTTCACGATCGTGGATCGCGGCCACGGAATCCTCGATGGGGATCTCCACGCCATCGCGCCGGACCAAGACGGCATTCGAGGGCGGCGGAAGCGTCCCGCTGCAGCAAACCTGCCGCGCGGAATTCGGGATGGCTTCGCGGCTCGTCGCGTCCAGAACGCGCAGCACCTCCAGGATGGGCCTCCCTGCCGCCTCTTGCCAAGACCAGCCAGTGAGTTGCTCAGCGACGAGATTCAGGAAGCTGATGTTACCCGAAAGGTCCGAACACGCGACAGCATCGCCAATACAGTTCAGCGTGACCTCGGCGCGCTCCTTTTCCGCGAACAAGGCATCTTCCATCCCCTTGCGCTCGACGGCGTAGCGTAGAGCGCGCATCAACCCGCGCGAATCGATCTGACCCTTGATCAGGTAGTCCTGGGCGCCCTCTTGCAGCGCCTGCGTGGCGACGGCCTCGTCGTCTAAGCCCGTTAGAACGACGAGCGGCACGTTCGGGGCGGCTCGGTGGGCTCGACGCACCGCGCCCAACCCTTGCACGTCAGGCAAACCGAGATCCAGCAAGATAGCGTCCACCACGTGTTCTGCCAAATGCTTCTCGGCGTCGCTCATGCACTCCACGTGCGTCATGCGCGTCATGTGTGAGGGCTGCTCGCCAAACATCTCGCGCAGCAGACGCGCGTCGCCGCGGTTGTCTTCGACCACGAGCAGTCTCCGGGCGGCGTGCTCGTTCATTCAGCACACTTCTGTTGCTGCGGCAACTTGGCCTTGATCAGCCAAAAATCGTTAATGCTTTTCACCAGGCTCTCGAATGCGTCCAGCTGCACGGGTTTGCTCAGGTAGCAATTCGCGCGCAGCTGGTAGCTCCTGGCGATATCCACTTCCGCGTCGGACGTGGTCAGAATGACGGTCGGGATCACGTGCAGGCTTTCGTCTTGCTTGATCCGGGCTAGCACCTCACGGCCGTCCATCCGGGGCAGATTCAGATCCAATAAGATGAGATCCGGGCGCGGGGCGTGCTCATGCACTCCCTCCCGCTTCAAGAAGGCCATGGCCTCCACTCCGTCATAGGCAACGTGCAGTTGGATGGCCATGTTGGCTTCCCGGAACGCTTCTTGAGTCAGACGCACATCACCGGGGCTGTCCTCGACCAAGAGCACCTGCAGCGCCGCACTGGCCTTCATGATGACAGCTCACTTCCGGTCAAGCCGAAGGAAAATGTGCAGCCCTGCCCCAGCGTCGACTCGACCGAGATTCGCCCGCCGTGACGTTCCACGATCTTTTTGCAGATGGCCAAGCCAATCCCGGTGCCGGCGAACTCTTCGCGCTTATGCAGCCTTTGGAACATGCCAAAGATCTTGTCAAAGTACTGCGGGTCGATGCCCAAGCCATTGTCTTTCACGGAAAATTGCCATTTCTTCCCGCCCTCGTTGGTGGCGGAGACGTGCACGCGCGGGACGCCACCCGTTTGGTACTTGATGCCGTTGCCGATGAGATTCTGAAAGAGCTGAATCAGCTGTCCCTCGTCGCCGACGACTGGGGGCAGCAGATCATGCGTGATTACGGCGCCGCTGTCGGCGATCGCGCCGCCCAGATTTTGAAGGGCCTCCCCGAGGGCATCCTCGCTCGACGTATTGCGCAACTTTTCGTGCGTGGTTCCGACGCGGGAATAGCTCAGTAGATCTTGAATCAGGCGCTGCATGCGGTTCGCCCCGTCCACCGCAAAGGCGATGAACTCATCGGCATCGGCGTCGAGCTTGCCCTTGTAGCGCTTGGACAAGAGCTGCGTGTAACTTGCGACCATGCGCAGCGGCTCCTGCAGATCATGGGAGGCGATGTACGCGAATTGCGCCAATTCCTCGTTGGACCGGTGCAGTTCCTCCACCTTCTCGACGAGCAACGCCTCGGCCAGCACGTGGGCTTCGGCTTTTTTCCTGAGCGTGATGTCACGGATCGCCACGGTCAGCAGGAGTCCATCGGCAGTCTCGACCGTCGACACGTTGATCTCGGCGGGGAACTCGCTGCCGTCCTTGCGCAGTTGTGGAGCCTCGACCCCGAGTCGCCCCGTGCGGCCCGAGAAATAGCCGGCGATGCGCGCCAGGCTCGCTGCGCGAGAGTGCTCGGGGCACACGTTTGCGACATGCTGACCGATGAGCTCGCCGCGCCCATAGCGATAGAGCCGCTCGGCCTGCGCGTTGGCTAGGACGATGCGCAAGTCGCTTCCAATCGCGACCAGCGCATCCGGCGCCGCTTCCAAGAGCTCACGGTAGCGACCCTCGACTTGCGACAGGTACTTTTCCGCATCACGACGGACGCTGATGTTTCGGATCGCCGCCGTGACCAGGATCCCGTCGCTGCTTTGCAGAGGGCTCAGCATGATCTCGATCGGGAACTCCGTGCCGTCTTTGCGTCGCGCCGAGAGCTCGATACCAGTGCCGATCTGCTGCGCCAGCGCTTCAGCCGCGGAGCGAGTGCCATCGGCGATTAGGCGTTCCGCAAAACCCTCCGGGATGATGTTCTTCACCTTTTGCCCAAGCAGCTCGTCGCGGTGGTACCCGAACTGTTTTTCCGCTTGAGCGTTGAGCAGCACAATCCTACCGGCGTGGTCGACCACGACCATCGCATCCGGCGCGGCTTCGAGCAGCCCGCGGTATCTGGCTTCCGTCTGCGCCAGATGTCTTTCCGCCCGCTTGCGCACGCTAATATCGCGAATTGCCGCCGTCACCAGGATGCCCTGCTGGCTCTCCAAGGGGCTCAGCATGATCTCGATTGGAAACTCAGTGCCGTCTTTGCGTCGCGCCGAGAGCTCGATACCAGTGCCGATTTGCTGTGCCAACGCTTCAGCCGCCGTGCGCGTTCCATCGGCGATGAGCCGTTCTGCGAAGCCCGTCGGGATGACCGCCGTTACCTTTTGGCCGACGAGCTCGTCGCGGCAATATCCGAGTTGCTTTTCAGCCTGAACGTTGAGCAGCACGATTGTGCCGTCTTGATCCACGACGATCATTGCGTCCGGAGCGGCCTCGAGCAAACCGCGGTATCGGTCCGCCGACTCCTGCCGCTCGCTGAGGTCGCGGCTCACCTCGCAGAAGCCGTGCAAGTTGCCGGCTAAGTCGCGTAATGCCGTGTAGCTGACACCGGCCAGAAACCGCGAACCGTCCTGGCGCACGCGCATGCCCTGCTCTTCGTGGCGGCCCGTCGCTGCCGCCAGACGCAGCACTTCCTCGGGCTTACCTTGGGCGATGTCCTGCGCAGGAAAAAAAAGTGAAAAATTGCGACCGATGATCTCGTCGGCCGCATAGCCCTTGATTCGTTGCGCCGCGTCATTCCAAGTGAGCACGATCCCTTGCGGATCCAACATGAAAATCGCGTGATCCCGGATCCCCTCCAAGATCATCTGGAAGTTAGCCTTCAGGACCTGGCTCAGCTCGCTATTCTGTAGTGCCTGCGGAGACTCGCTCGGCCGCTCGCGTTGTGGACTAGTGTTCGTCATGCTTTTCTAGAGCAAGGAGCATGACGCACGCAGCAATGCGCCTGCCCCGAGAGCAGCGTAGCTACCAGTGCGCGCGTTGACTCCGCGGCGCCTTCCTATACGAAGGCCAGGTCAACGCTGCCGCCCGCACTCGCAGTACGACCGCGTAGCCCAAGAGGTAAGGCGGATTGCGCATTTCCGCCACGCCTCGTTTCAGTCGATGCACCGTTGTTCCCCGGCGAGATCCGCCACCAAGCGGTATGCTGAGCTCACGCTCTTAGCTCTGCGGAGATGCGCTGAAGCACGGCGGCGGGGGCGG
This sequence comes from Polyangiaceae bacterium, assembly GCA_039936055.1. Taxonomy (GTDB): domain Bacteria; phylum Myxococcota_A; class Polyangia; order Polyangiales; family Polyangiaceae; genus PMG-095. Next base: position 23,275 of record JBDTJC010000444.1, read on the forward strand.
GGGCCCCGGCGATGATCTCGCCGTGGGAGATGATGACTCGGTGGAGGTTGGGCAGGCACGCCCAGCGCTCGAGTTGCGCGCCGACGGCTTCCTTGTTCTTCACTTCTTTCAGCTTCACCGGGAAGGCGATATGCGGTTCGTCGCCGGTCAACCCGATCATCTGGAACAGCCAACCACGGAACCCCGGGCGCATTGTGACTGAGCAGGTTCCGACCGCAATTCCAGACGGGGCCGGCGTGCCCGCCTGGCCCTGGCGCACCCCAATGCTCAGATCGCCACCAATTCGGAGTAGATTCGCGTCGGCAATGCGGTCCCCAAGCTCGGCTAGCCTTCGCACCGTCGCGATCGCGTTGGTCGCGAACCTCGGCACCGCCCTGGCCAAACTCGCCGCGGCCCTGTTCACCGGGTCGAGTGCCATGTGGGCAGAGGCCTTCCACGCCTTCGCGGACACGGGGAACGAGGTGCTCCTGCTCGTTGCACAACGCCGCAGCGCTCGCGCGGCCGACGAACAGCATCCACTGGGGCACGGTCGCGAGGCATATTTCTGGGCGCTGGTGGCGGCGCTTGGCGTATTCGTGAGCGGGGCGCTGCTTTCGGTACATCAAGGGATCGAGGGGCTCCTGCACCAGCACCGGGTGCTTTCGTTTCGCGTTGCGTATCTGATCCTGACGGTCTCCGCCTGTCTCGACGGCGCGTCGCTGCTTCAAGCTCAGGCACAGCTCAAACGCGAAGCGCGCGCGCTGACGCGAACGTTCTTGGAGCATCTTGATTTGAGCTCCGACCCAGTCGTGCGCGCAGTATTCGCCGAAGACGCGGCAGCCCTGGTCGGCAATCTGGCCGCGTTCGTTGGAATCGCGCTCCACCAAGCAACGGGGTCAGCCATCCCCGATGGCATCGCTGCCATCTTTATTGGCCTCTTGCTCGGTTTCGTTGCGCTTCAACTGGCTGCGCGCAACGGCAACATTCTGATCGGGGCTCAGGCGTCCGCGGATCTGCGCACGAGAATCGCGACGGTGATCGTGGCCCAGCCCGGCATCCTCGAAATTACGGAGTTGTTGGTGACGTTCGTCGGACCGCGACAGGTGTGGGTCGTTGCGCGGGTAGCCATTGACGACGGACTCAGCGGCGCCAACGTCCAGCAGCTCGTGTGCTCCGCCGAGGCGGTGCTCAAACGCGGATCACCGTTCATCGCCCGAGTCGATATCGTCCCGCGCGGACGCGGGTCGACCGCTGTCAGCCTTCAACCGGACTCGGCGCTGCGTGGCGTCGCGGGATATCGAGTGTGAATATGCAGCCTTTGTCGGGCAGATCCTTGACGTGAAGGTCGCCGTTCATCGACTGCATCGCCTTGGCGCAGATCGAAAGCCCCAGGACTAGGCCGGAGCGGTCTTCGCCTCGCTGCACGAAGGGTTGCAGTAGGCTGTCCTCTTTTCCAGGGGATAGCCCGCCGCAATGGTCTTCTACTTGGATGAGCGCGCTTCGGTCGGTGGCGCGTGCGGTCAGCGTCACCAGGGTGGAGGGCTTGCTGAACTTGAACGCGTTCTGCAGCAAGTTGGTGACGAGCCTCAGCCAAACTCCAGCAGCATGGTGAGGGATTTGCCGCCCACACGGTTGGTGATCTCTGCCGTGGTGCGAAAGCCAAGCCGCTGATACAGGCCAACCGCGGGGTTGTCTGAGCGCACGCTGAGCGAGATGCCGCGCGCGCTCGGCCGGCATAGCTCAATCAGCCGCACCAGCACGCGCGTACCAACTCCCGCACCGCGTTCAGTGGCCACGGTTCCGAACGCGAGTTCGAGCACGCCTTCTGCCACGTAGCCGGCGTCAGTGGCCGGCAGCTGGCGGACCCAGGCACACGAGACCGGCACCGCGTCGAGCTCGCGAATCGCCACCACGCCCAGGTCCGACGCGCGCCCCCAGCCGCGCCAATACTTGGTCAGCTCTTTATCCGTGAGCGCTTTCTGAATCGGCTCGTCGGATTCCGGCATGCGCGCAGCCAGCGTCAGAAAGCTGAAGATCAGCGTGGATTCATCAGGTTCAACGACGCGTAAACCAACCTCGGGCTGAGTGCTCATGGCTCGGCATACAGCCTACCCCAGGTTGAGCCGCGACCCTCGTGGCCCCAAACCCCATCCCACTCAGCCGATCCCTATCCCCGCCCCGGCCCCTTCACCAATCAAGGCTGGCAATTGCGGAGCCAGGCATAGGTCGGACGACGGCAAGCATCAGACTAACGATGCGCGGGTCGACTGCAACTAGATCACCAGGAGCACTTTGCCGATGCCGCCCTTTTCCGCGAGCGCTTGAGCGGCTGCGGCCTCTGCCAAGGGAAAGCGCCGGCCGATCGGGATGCGCAACTTGCCGGCGGCGACAGCCTCACCGAGCTCGGCAAGCCGAGTGCGGTCGGGGTGAGCCATGAAGGCCTTGACGATGAAGCCGCGTTCTTTGGCGCCTGCGGGTTCGCCAACCACACTCGCAATGGTGCCGCCCGCTTTTAGCTTGGACAGCAGCCGGGCAATCGTTGCACCACCGACCGTATCGGCGATGCGGTCCACCGGTGACAACTGGGCGAGCGCCGCGTCGTCGTCGAGAGCAACCACGCCGTCGAGGCCGAGTTCTTCCGCTTGGGTGACTTGGCTGCCACGCACCCCAGCCAACACTTTGGCGCCACGCTGTTTCGCGACCCAAGCAGCGACTCGTCCGACGCCGCCCAGCGCGCCGGTCACCAGCACGGTTTGCCCGGCACCCTCAGCGCCTCCTAACGTCGCATCAGCCAACTGATCCCCCGTCAGCAGCACGAGCGGCAGGGCGCCCGCACCGATCTCGTCCAGACCAACAGGTAGCTGAGCCCAGGCGTCCGTCGCTGCGACGACGAACTCCGCATACGCGCCGTTGACGAGGCCCATGACAGAGTCACCCACTTGGAACGTGGTGACGCCGGCGCCCACTTTGACGACCTTACCCGCGGCGTCACGACCCAAAACCGCCGGCAATTCCAGCGGCATGAGCGCCTGGAGCGCGCCACTGCGCAACTTCCAATCCACCGGATTGATGCTCGCGCTCAGCACGCGAACTTTGATTTGCCCAGCGCCTGGTTCCGGGGATGGGTATTCACGCAACACGAGTTGATTCGGGCCGCCGTATTCCGAGAGGACGATCGCTTTCATGGACTCTCCCTGTGCATCAGTGAGCAGGGAGTGTACTGCCCGCGACCGCGACGTCGACTGTGGCAGTTGTGACGGGTGCTCAGTGCTGCGGCGAAATTGCTGTACCGTTGATGAACGCGGCGATGCGCGTGAGCACGGCTTCTGGAATGTGCGGGTGGGGCGAAGTTTGCCAATCTTGCGCCAAGAACAGATGATTGAGACCGGAAAAGGTCGCCGCTTCGACGGGCACTTTGCCCTGTAAGCCGTGCAGCCAATGAGCTTGGTCGACCGCGGCAACATTCTGATCCGCGTCACCGCGTAGCAAAAGCACTGGGCCGCCAAGCTTGACCGCAATGCCGAGTTCGTCACGTGCATCGATGTCTTGCCAATACGAAGCAGGCATGCCGAAGACCGGTGCGGTGGGCGGCAAGTGCGGCAGGGCGCGCGCTTGCGCCGCCAGCGCGGCAAGGTCCGCGCTCTGACTGCCCCCGTTCCTGCGCAGCTGCTCTAGGTAACCCTCGAGTATTGGTCGGCCCGGCGCGGCGAGTAGCACCAAGCCTGCAATCCGACCGGCGCGCTGAGCTATCTCCGGGGTGAGCAAGGCGCCGAGGCTATGTCCGACGACAAAGAGCCGTTGCGGATCCACCTCCGGCGATTGACGGAGCACAGCCAGGGCCGCCACCGCGTCCGCGATCACTTCCGTTTCGACGGTCGGCGCCTTGATGTCCATGGTGTCGGGCCGCGCGAATGGACGCTTATCAAAACGCAGCACAGCGATGCCGCGCGCTGCCAACCCAAAAGCGAGGTCGCGAAGCGGCTTGGCATGCTGCATGGTTTCGTCGCGGTCGCTCGGTCCAGAGCCGGCGACGAGCACTACGCCAGGGATGCGAGCGGCGCTGAGTTCTGTCGGGAGTGTGAGGTTGCCGGGGAGATTCACCGAGCCAACGGACACGCCGCTCTCTTTGACGCGCGCGTCTGCGGGTTCATCCGCCGGTGGCGCGTCTGGCTTTCGGTTCGCACGGAACAGCCCGATCAGCTGCCCAGCAGGCTCGAGGACCAGCAACAGATCGAAGATCCCATCGCGGCATTGCAGGCTGAAAGTGAAGCGGTCCTTACCCGCGAGCGCGTCGCGTTTGGCGAGCTTCCAAGACGACACGGGGCCGTACTTCGCTTCCAGGCTCAGCCACAACGAGCGCAGGAGCGGCGGCGGGAGCGCGGCACGCATCGTGGCATCGAAATTTGCCTCGGCGGCTTCGGCCGAACCGCTGACGAGTGCGCTCATGACATCCTGCGCGCGCTGAGCGGTCGGATCCGCCGGCGCGACGACCAACGCGGCAACCGCGGGTATTACTGACAGCGCTGGTGCAGGTGGCGTCCCGCGGTGCGTGCAAGCCAACAGCCCTGCGATCAGTATCAGAGCCCCGACATCCCGTGCCATGGTGCAGCGTACACCAGAAACGTGCGTCGGGGGTAAGCCGAACGCTCGGCAGGCTTACTGAACGTGTTGCTTGATCGCCTGCTTCGCTTCTTCGAAGCGCTTGAGCAGCACCTTTGACTCGTCTTCGTCGATCACTTCTTGTGCCCGCGGGAAGAAGTCACTCTCTTCCTCTTCTACGTGGCTTCGGACCAACGCGAACAGGTGTTCGAACGCCTGTTGCCACTCCTCACCGTCGAACGCCAGGACATCGACAGCGGCTATCGCCTTTTCCAAATCGTGCGCGTCGGCGTTGTGCTTAAGCACGACACCGCGCAACGCTTCATAGTTGGCGAGTACGGAGTACACCTCGGACAGCTCTCCCTTCTCGTGTGAAAGCAGCTCAGCGCGAATGTGCGGAAAATGCTCGCGACGCACCGTGGGATCGGTGCTCTTCGCCACATGCCTCATCAACTCTCCCACCTCACCGTGCTCCTGCGCGAGGTGCAGAAACACGCCGCGCAGCCCGTTGAAGCCGGCTTTCACCGCCTTGACCGTGCCCATCGCCTTCGCTGCCACATTCTCGATCGGATTTGACATGGAACCTCCGACCATTGGCTAAGCAACGAGCGTGCCGCTGCGAAGCACAGATCCGCCTCAGTCGGCGGCGGCCGCGAGATTGAGCCAAAGCAAGCACCGTGATCGTGCGCTGCGCTCCGCGATTCAACAATGACTATCGGCTAGAAGCGAGTCCGCGCCACGTCCACGCGCGTGCTGTACGGGAATTGGAGCGCCGCGGCGCGCTGCCTAACGCAGGCATTCAGCGCGGGATCCGAAGGGCGTGAGGTGACCGTCGCAGCCGTCACGCGGCCGCCTTTGATGGCGACGCACACGTCCAGCTTGGTGGTGCTGGGCACCGAGCAGCTGCTCAGCCAGGCGCCATTTTCGAGCACGCCGGCGATCGCTTCACTGGGTAGATCCGCCGTGCGGTCACTGCTCGCAAAGTCCAGATCTTGGACGGCTGCGGCGGCCGCGGCTTCGCAACTCGGCAGTGAAGAGCCGCTGCCACGGGGCAGTGCCGGAGCGGGACGAGGTTCGGGCGCGCTCGCTTGCAGCGAGTCGAGCCCGTCCAGCGAGTCGCGCTCGGACGCTTCCGCAGTACGGCTCCGCTCACGGTGCCGCGTAACGGGCTGCTGCTCGGCCGCGGGAGTGCGGCTCGCGAGGAGCGCAGCGGAGACGTCAGCGCCCAGCTCGCGCGGACGCACCGGCGGCTCAGCTTCGACGCTCGGTTCGGGGTCTGGTTCAACGCTCGGTTCTGCAGTTGGCAACAGCGGGGGCGCTTCGTTCAACACGGGCTCGCGTGCGGGAGTCGCTTGCAGCGCTGGCGCGTCATTCGTTGGCGCCCGGACAGTCAGCAGTGCTGCCTCCGAGGCAAGCTCGTGCGTGTCTGCGGCAGGCTCGGGCGACGGCGCGTCGTGCAAGCGGATGATACCGTAGCAAATGCCCCCGACCGCAGCCCAATACACCGCCGCGGGCAGCGCAAAGCGCGGCAGCCGCACGCGCGTGCGGCGGCTCGGGGCTCGCGGCGCCGGGTCTTCGCGCAGACGAATGCGCGGACGGATCGCAAATTCGAGCGGCATCCGCGCGTTCAGGCCTTGGTTTGGTTCTGACCGCGCTTACCCTGCGCGAACTCCACGGAGTAACCGTCTGGATCCAACGCGGTCATGGAACGCTCCCACGGTTCATCGTGCGGCGGCGCGTGAAACACGACGCCCTTGGCCATGAGTTCTTCGTACAAGGCGTCCAGATCGTCCGTCGTGAATTCGACGTGAATGCCGAGGTTTTGTGCAGCAGTGCCCGCGGCCACGCCCTCTTTGCTGGCTTCAGCCAAGGCGAGCAAGCCTATCGTCCCCGCACCGTGGCGAATCATCGCAAACGCGGGCGCGGCATTCCACGCCACGTTGAGCCCCAGCTTGTCTCGATAAAAGGCGATCGAGCGCTCCACGCTTTCGACCGTAAGCGTCAGGCCTTCGAGACGCATCTTGTCCGACATGCGCGGCAGGCTAGCTCCGCACGCGGGCGCGGCATAACAAAACCATTTTGCCCCACGAAACAGCCGCAAACAGGCCATGCCCGCAAACAACTCGCTGAAGTGATCAGAGGCGACGCCGGTCGGAGTGCTGGACGCGGATCGGGCTTTTCCCCCGCGGAGCGGAGCATCCCTTGAGAGTTAGACCACACCTGTTTGTGCTGCCATTCCTCGTGCTCGCCTACGCTGGGCGCCGGTGCCGCCCGACCTGCCCACGCCGCTATGATCTGAGCCATCGGTTGCGCACGGCTCGTTCGCTCCACTAAGTTCGCGGCCATGAAGGTCGCGTTCGCTGGTCTCGGGTCCATGGGGAGTGCAATGGCCGGCTCGCTGCTGTCGGCAGAGCACGAGCTAGTCGTGTACAACCGCTCGCGCGAACGCGCTGAGCCGCTGCGCGAACGCGGTGCGAGAGTCGCAGCGTCGCCCGCGGACGCCGCGCGGGGCGCGGAAGTCGTGGTGTCCATGCTCGCCGATGACGCCGCCGTGGAGGCCGTCACGTTCGGCGAAAGTGGCTTACTTGCCGGGCTCGCGCCAGGGGCTGTGCACGTTTCTTCGAGTACGATTTCCGTCGCGCTCGCTGAGCGACTCACCGCGGCACACGCTGCAGCGCAGGTCGGCTTCGTCAGTGGCCCCGTATTCGGCCGGCCCGAAGCGGCGGCCGCGAAACAGCTTTGGGTGCTCGCCGCCGGCGCGCCCGCAGACGTGGCGCGCTGCTTGCCCGTACTCGAGGCGCTCGGCCGCGGTGTGCTTCGGCTCGGGGACAGCGCCCCTTCGGCGAATGTGGTCAAGCTGGGCGGCAATTTCTTGATCGCGGCGATGCTCGAGAGCCTGGGCGAAGCGTTTGCATTGACACGCAAGGCAGGCGTCGCGCCGAGTGCCTTCTTGGATGTGTTCTCCAAAGTGTTCGGCCAGAACTCGGTCATTTTTCAGAACTATGCCGGCCTGATCGCGCGGGAGGGCTATCAACCGGCGGGCTTCAAAGTGGGGCTCGGGCTCAAGGACGTGCGCCTGGCACTCGCCGCTGGCGAAGCGCTGCAAGTCCCAATGCCGGTGGCAAGCGTGGTGCGCGACAACCTGCTAACCGCACTGGCCCAAGGCGGCGCTGACTTCGATTGGTCGGTGATCGCGCGACTCGCCGCCGAGCGCGCGGGGTTGTGAGTCGACTCCCTTCGGTGATCTACGCTGTACCGGTTCCTGGATACGCCGCCCTGAAACAGACATCCACCCTTGCCATTCAAGCAGAGGGCTTCAGGTTGCTCGTGTGATGAACTGCACGAACAGCACGGGCCAGCCAGATTGGCAGGTATTGCCACACCAGCCGATTCAGGAGCTGAGCGACAACCTTTGCGTCAAGCCGCTTCCAGCTTGTCAGGCCGTCAACATACGCAGCACGAGGGCTCGACTCAAGAGCGAGAAGCCGAGCCCTCACACAGTACCGACGCTCAGAAGTCGAACTTGCCGAACGCGCCGAGGTCTTTCATCGCTTCGACGAGGCGGGCGGTCATGCCCTTTTCGCCGAGGTGAGTCCAGCCGCGCGGGTCGATGTACTTCTTGTTCGGCTTGCTCGGGCCTTCCGGATTGCCGAGCTGCGCTTGCAGGTAAGCACTCTTCTCATCCATGAACTTCTTGATCGGCTGCGTGAAGGCCCACTGCGTGTCCGTGTCGATGTTCATCTTGACGACGCCGTAAGACACGGCTTCGGTGATCTCTTCCGGGGTCGAGCCGGAACCGCCGTGAAACACGAAGTCCAACGGTTTGGCGGCGGTTTTGCGCTCCTTCTGCACGAACTCTTGCGAGTCATGCAAGATCGTCGGCTTGAGCTTCACGTTGCCCGGCGCGTACACGCCGTGTGTGTTGCCGAACGAAGCGGCGACCGTGAAGTGACCGACCGGGCCCAGCACGTCGTACGCGCGCAGCACGTCTTCTGGGCTGGTGTAGAGCTTGGAGTGCTCGACGTGCGAGTTGTCGACGCCGTCTTCCTCACCGCCGGTCACACCGAGCTCGATCTCGAGCGTCATCTTGAGCTTGGCCATGCGGGTCAAGTACTTGCGGCAGATCTCGAGGTTGTGCTCGAGCGGCTCCTCCGAGAGATCCAACATGTGCGAACTGAACAGCGGCTCGCCATGCTTGGCAAAGTACGTCTCGCCGAAGGCAAGCACGCCGTCCACCCAGGGCAAGAGCTTCGCGGCGCAGTGATCGGTGTGCAGCACGACCGGCACGCCGTACACCTCTGCCAGCGTGCGCACGTGCAACGCGCCCGCGATGGATCCCGCGATGGACGCCTGCTGCGCGCTGTTGTCGAGCGCCTTGCCAGCGTAGAACTGGGCGCCGCTCTGGGACAGCTGAATGAAGATCGGGGCCTTGGCCTCTTTGGCCGCCTGCATTGCGGAGTTCGCCGTGCTTGAGCTGATCACGTTGACCGCGGGCAAAGCGCACTTCGCCTCCTTGCAGTACGCGAACAACTCCTGCAGAGCAGATCCAGTGATAACGCCCGGTTTTAGCTTCATGTTTGCCATGTGGTCCGGCTCAGGTAGCACATTTTTCCGCGCAGTGGGGGGCCTCCAGTCACGCGCGCAGCATCCCGTTTCCAAGCCGCGGATTCGGAAACCTGACCGTCACATTTTGGGGCGTTGCTCGGCCTTGCCGACAGCTGGCCCGTGCCACGTCGCGCCGCGTCAGAGCGTCAGAACTTCTTGCAAAATCGGGCGGGCTTCGGCCTCGACGCGATCGAGGGCGTCCTCCTTCAACCCGAGCAAGGTAAGGCTGTCCTCCACGGACGCCGCCGAAATCGTGCACGCCGGCAGCGGAACGCCATCCGGGCCAGGCGGCCCCACGATGTGGGCGTCGAAGCGCGTGCTCAAGAAATCCGCGATGTTGATGACAGCGGCCAGACGCGCCGAGTTGCCGGTGTGCTCGTGGTGATGACTCCCGACCAGGAGCGAAAGTTCGGCGGACAAGCCCCAGAGCTTGGTGACGGCTTTGGACGCCGCCTCATGCATCCCGTCAACCTCCGGCCACAGGTCTGCGAGCGACGAGGCCTCCGCGATACGCACGGCCTGCGGCGGCGCGCGCAGTGAAGTCGAGTTCGCGCCGGCGTCTTTCTTACGCATGACCGCCAAGATCAAGGCCGCGTAACCGACGTCATGCAGCAGGGCGCCCAAAAACGCTTGGTCATCCGCAACGCGCGCGACACGGCACACGCTGCGTGCCAAGTACGCCGTGGCGGTACCGTGACGCGCGATGCGATTCATCGTCGCCTCGAACTCCGGGGGGGCCTTGAACACGCTCTTGCGCAAGGCTGCGTCGAACACGCTGTCGCGGACGGTCTTGATACCCAGCCGCAGCACCGCATCACCCAACGAGCGAACAGGCCCACGACCGGCGTGGATCGGAGAGCCCACGAGCCGCATCACCGCGCCCGCCAACATTTGGTCTCGTTCGAGCAAGCGCACGACTTGCTCGACGTTCACGTCATCGCTCGCCGCGAGTGAAATCAATTCCAGAGCGACGGTGGGCAGCGGGGGCGGTCGATAAGTCGGATCCTCGAACGTTCGAAATAGCTGCGCGCGCAGCGGCGACGGGGAAACTGACTTGATCACAGAAATACCCAGGCTAAGGGTAGTGCAAAGCCACTTGGCCGGCAAAGTCGAGGGTCGAGCTTAGACATCAGCCGACACGGCCAATCAGCCGCGCGGCCCTGGGTCGCGCAATTCAGGCAAGAATCGAGTTACGATGACGTAACGAGAACGTGCCGCCCCGAATCGACATACGCGCGCTGCTGCTCATCGCATTGGATGAAAAGCCGCCGCCCGGCCTGCCGGATAAGGTGATGGCGCGCGTGGCAATGCTGACGACCATGGTCGAGTTCGCGCGCATGATCGGTGCGGCGCCCATCGACTGGCTCACCCAGCGCACGGAGAGGGACCCGAATGACAACGGCAATGGCAATCCTGAATGAGTCGGCCGGCGCCGCGCTCGTGAGCGGCCTCGGCACCCCTTCCTTCGAGCACTATGTCGCTGGGCCGGCGCAGCATTTGCTGGCCGTGATCATCGGCGGAGCGCCCACGGTCGGCGCGGCCATCGGCGCCTTCTTGGCGCTGTGGCTCGCCGCCCGCATTGCGCGGCTCGTCACCGTGCGCTTGCTACAACTCGTAAAACTTGACGACGCCATCGACGAGACCCTGATCTCGCGCATCTTCTCGAGCCTGGGTGAAGGGTCCACGCCGTCGAAGGCACTGGGTGCCATCGTGTACGCCGCGATCTTGCTCATGGCCGGCGCGGCGTCCGCGGACATCCTCGGCTTGCCCGCGGTTCGCGGCGCTTTGTGGGCCGTGCTCGGCTATTTGCCCAAGCTCGGCGCCGCGCTCGCGGTGCTGGGCGTCGGTGGCTACGTCGCACGCATAGCCCGCAAGGCCGTTGGCGGCGTGATGAAAGAGCTGAAGTCGCCCTTCGCCGGCATCGCGGAGTCGCTGACCGAGGGCGTGATCATGTTGCTCACGATCACCGTGTGCGTGAATCAGCTGGGCGCCGACTTGTCGTTCATCACCAACAACCTGGCGGTGATCTTAGGCGCGCTGATCGCCACCGCCGCGTTTTTGTTCGCCTGGGCCATGCGCCGCCCGGCGGAAGAAATCATCGCCAATTACTACCTGCGTCGCCTCGTGCGCATCGGGGATCAAGTCACCTTCGCCGAAACCGAGGGCACAGTGGACCGCTTCGCCGCACTCGGCCTCGTGCTGAAAGACTCGGAGGGCTGCGAACACTTCATCCCTGCGCGGCACGTGTTGAACGGCCTACAACGCACGCAATCCGTCTCGCTCGGGCGGCCCAGCAAATAACGAGCCCATGTCCGCGGCTCCCGAAATAGCCGGAGAGGTTCCCTCCGGTGCGGACGTCAGCGATGCCGCACTGGTGGAGATGTATCGCGCCACGGGCACGGACGTCGCCTTCGGTGAGCTGATTCGCCGCCATCAAATCGCGGTATTTCGCCTGCTGCTGACGCTGCTCGGTGACCCGGATGAAGCCGAGAAAGCCTGCGAACAGACCTTCTTTGACGCGGCACGCAAGCTGGACGGGCTGACGGACCCTGCGGGGTTCGCGCCGTGGATCGCGGGCCTCGCGCGCGGCATTGTGAAAAAAGGCGAGGCCGCCAAGGGCAAGAACACGAAGAAGCGCGCAGCACCCAAGAAGGCGCCTTCGGACCCGCGCAGCGTCGTCAAACAACAAGTGCAGGGCGTGCTCGGTGAGCTGACGAACGACGAGCGCGCCGCGTTAGTACTCGCGGATCTCGAAGGTGATTCGTACGAGTCAATCGCCCAGACTCTGGGCACTACGCCTGCCGGCGCCGAAGAGCTCGTAGAGCTCGCGCGCAGCAAGTTCGTGGACGCCATGGTGCGCCGCACCGAGGGCGAGGACACGCAGTCGTTCGTCCCTACGGTCGCCCAGGACCTCGAACCCGGGCGCGTTCTGGCCAAGCGCTTCCGCATCGAAGAACGCATCGGTGAAGGCGGCATGGGCGCCGTCTTCCGGGCCACGGATTTGCGAAACGAGCGTGCAGTGGCGGTAAAAACGCTACTCCCGGAGGCCGCCAAAGACCCCGGCCTACGCAAGCGCTTCGAACGCGAGGCGCAGATGCTACAAAAAGTCGAACACCCGAACTTCGTGCGCTTCGTCGAATACGGTGACGGCGCGTCCGAGCCCGCGTACGTCGTGATGGAGTTTTTGGAAGGCAGCGCGCTCAGCAAGTTGCTGACGGACGAATCACGCTTGGTGCCGGAGCGCGCGTTGCACATCACGCGCCACGTGCTGACGGGTTTACAGCACGTGCATCACTTGGGCATCGTGCATCGCGACGTAAAGCCGGACAACGTCGTCATCGTGCAAGAGCCGGAGGATCCAGAGTTCGCGAAGATCTTGGACTTCGGCATCGCCCGTCTCGCCGAGCCAGAGAACGCGGAGAAGACCAAGCTCACGCAAAAAGGCGAAATCTTCGGCACGCCCGCGTACATGGCGCCCGAGCAGGTACGCGGGGATCCGATCGACTCGCGCGCGGATCTGTACTCGGTAAGCGTCATGCTGTACGAAATGCTCGCTGCGCGCCCGCCCTTCGTGGCGAAGAATCAAAACGGCCTGTTCGCGATGCACCTGGCTGCGCTACCGCCGCCACTGCGTGATGTGGCGCCGGACGTTGCGCAGCTGGAGTCGCTGCAAGAGCTGCTGGACTTGGGGCTCGCCAAACAACCGGAGCAGCGCATCGCCAGCGCCGCGGCATATTTGGAGCGCGTGGATGCGCTCATCGCAGGTGGGTTTGGGGGTGCCTCACGAAATCCGTCAGCGGCCCGCCCCAAGCCGAAGCCTGCTACCTCAGCCAGCGCAGCCGCGCGCAACGCCACGACGAGGCCCGGAGCCTCCAACGGCGCCCCCAGCGTGCTGTCACGGCTGAGTTCGCGCGGGAAATGGCTATTGTTGGCGGCAATGCTGAGTCTGCTCGCGGCCGGGCTCACGCTCTGGCTGCTGTATGGCACCATGCGGGCATGACGTCGACGACGCGGCTCAGCCGAGGGCCGATGATCCCGGTTCGAACCCTGCGGGTAGAGGTGCTGTCCGGCCCTGACGCCGGCCGCACCGTGGAGACCGAGGACGAGGTGCTCACGGTTGGCACCGCCCCGGGCAATGCGCTCCGCCTGACCGACGACACGGTGTCCCGCTTTCACCTCGAGCTCTCGGGCGGCGAGAACGGCGTCAGCGTCACCGATCTTGGCTCGAGCAATGGCACAGCGAGCGGTCCCGTGCGCATCGAGCGCGGCGTAGTCGCGTCCGGAGCCGAGCTCCGCCTAGGAAACACCAAACTGTGCGTGCGCGACGGTGACGCCTCTGTCGTCGAGTTGCACGCAGACGAAGAGCTCGATGAGCTCAAGGGCAAAACCGAAGTGATGCGCCGACTCATGGCGCAAGTCACCACCGCAGCCCGCTCCACCGTGCCTGTTCTCGCGATCGGGGAGTCCGGGACCGGCAAGGAGCTCGTCGCGCGTGCCGTTCATCACTCGGGACCACGCGCGAGTGGCCCGTTCGTGACCCTGGATTGCGCTGCGCTGGCGCCGAATTTGGTCGCCAGTGAGTTGTTCGGCCATGAGCGCGGCGCGTTCACGGGCGCGGACCGCCAGCACGTCGGCGCCTTCGAGCGCGCCAGCGGCGGCACGCTATTTCTGGACGAAATCGGCGAATTACCCGCGGAATTCCAGCCGCAATTGCTGGGCGCGCTCGAGCGCAAGCGCTTTCGGCGTGTGGGTGGGCGGAACGAGATCGACGTCGACGTGCGAATCGTGTGCGCGACGAATCGCGATTTGCGCGCCGAGGTCAACGCCGGCGTGTTTCGATTGGATCTCTACTATCGCATCGCAGTCGTCGTGCTGCGCATCCCAGCCCTGCGCGAACGCGCGGCGGACATCCCGATCTTGGCGGCACATTTCTTGCGAGAGTGCGGGCATGACGGAGCACTGGAAGAGGTGCTCCCGGAACCAGTGATGCAGCAGCTGCAGGTGCATCGCTGGCCCGGAAATGTTCGTGAACTGCGCAATTGGGTCGAGGCAACCGTGGCTATGGGTGAGAGTCCTCCGTTATCGATGCATGAACCGAGTGGTACTTCTAAAGCGGCTGCCGCGTCAGACGCGCCCAGCGAGCCGGATCAGAGCGAGGTTTATGGCCTGTCCTATAAAGACGCGCGCCGAACCGTGCTGGAAGCGTTTGAATTGCGCTACGTCACGCGGCTGTTAGCCGCAGCCGGCGGCAACGTCGCAGCGGCCGCGCGCCAAGCGCAGATGGACCGCACGTACCTGATCAAGCTCGTGCAACGCCACGGTCTACGCACCCGCTGAGCCTCCGCTTCCCCGGCCCTTTTTCGTCGTCTCTAGCCCGCAAAGTGTTGTCGCCGGCAGGCGACAGTCGTCGTTTGCAGGCGACAACGCTCTCGGGATCCCCGCCAAAAAGTGGGCTTTTCGACGGATTTTCCGGACGGCGCGGAAGGGCTGGCGCTGTGGTGCGCTCCTTGCTTTAACCCGCCCTTGAGGTTTCGCAAACTGGAACCCCGGCGCGGGCATCTGCCCACGCCTTCGCGCGAAGCCAGGAGAAAATAACCGATGCGACCGACTCAGATTGCTTTGTCCTCTCGCCTCCGACGCGCGCTTGTTGCTTGCGCCGCTGGCGGCATGTTCGCACTTCCCCGCTTGGCACTCGCGCAAGCGCCAGCCGGCACCATGAAACAGGACGCCGCCACCAGCGGCAAGACGGACGTTGCCAGCGAGGGCTTCGCATCTGCGGCCGATAACAAGCACGCGGATGATTCGACCGAAGCAAAGATCCAAGCGGGCGCATTGGGCGCTTCAGGCAATTCGCGCTCTCTCGCGTTGACCTCGATGGCCACCGTGAGTGCGCGTCGCGGTGAGAACGAACTGAGCGCGGCTGCCGCCGCCAACTATGGGCGCTCCGCCGCGAAGGCCGGCGACCCGATGCAGACGACGATCGAGAACTACCAAGGCAAGCTGCGCTACGACCGCTTCTTGACGGACCGCTTCTCCGTGTTCACGTCGCTCTCGGGTCGTCGGGATCGCTTCCAGGGCTTGGATTTACGGCTCAATCTCGATCCTGGCCTCGCGTACTACTTCATTCAAGACCCGAAACACCAGCTCTGGGGTGAAGCCGGTTACGACTTGCAGTACGACATCCGTCGCAACGCCGCCATCGCTGCCGCGTTCGTCGCCACTGGTGACTTGCTAGACAAGACCAAGGTGCGTCACAGCGCGCGCTTGTTCGCCGGCTACAAGAACAACCTGAACGAAAACGTTCAGTTCAACACCGGCGTCGAGTACCTGCAGGGCTTGCCGGACACGCAGTACTGGCGCTTCAACTGGGATGTGGGCCTGAGCGCCGCCATCGCGACGCGCTTCTCGCTCGCGACCACCTTCAGCCTTCGTTACGACAACGCCCCCCTGGCCGGCATCAAATCGACCGACACGCTGACCGCCCTCAACCTCGTTTACACGTTGCTGTGAGCCGCAGCGCTCGATCTGTCGGAGTACAAACATGAAAAAACTTACTTCTGTCCTCAGCTGCAGCGCGGCGTTTTCGTTCTTGCTAGCCTCTGGCACCGCAAGCGCCCAAACAGCCAGCAATAGGCCGCTCGAAAACTACTTTGAAGTCGGCATTTTTGGCGGGGCTTTGTGGCCCTCCAGCAACATCGCGTTGTACTCGCTCAAGCACGAAAAGTTCGACTCACCGGTGCCCGAGCTCGGCGCCCGTCTCGCGTACTACCCACTCAGCTTCGTGGGTGCTGAGTTGGAGGGCGCAGCGGGCGCCACCAAAACCGAGAGCGGCGCCAATGCAGACATCTGGGCCGCGCGAGCACATGCTATCGTGCAGTTTCCGGGTCTGCCCGTCACGCCCTTCGCCTTGATCGGCGGCGGCTTCATGGGTGCCGGCAGCAACGCGACCGGCAATGATCGCGACAAGCTGTTTCACTTCGGCGCGGGCGTGAAGGCCAGCATCGACGACTTCCTCGGCCTGCGCCTGGATGTGCGAGACAACCTGACGCAGAAGTTCGCGGCCTCATCCGGCACGCTGGCGCACAGCCCAGAGGTCACGCTCGGCCTGACCTTCACCTTGGATCCGGAATCGCACGCGCCGCCAAAAGCAGCGCCGCCTCCGCCGGACGCCGACGGTGATGGCTTCCTCGACGCAGTCGACAAGTGCCCGAACGAAGCGGGCGTGGCGCCCGATGGCTGCCCCGCGCCGAAAGACAGCGACGGCGATGGGATCGTGGACGAACGCGATGCGTGCCCGAACGAAGCGGGCCCGGCCCCTACCGGCTGCCCGGATCGCGATTCCGACCACGATTGCGTGCCCATTCCGGCAGACAAGTGCCCGGACGTGCCCGGGTTGCCCACGGACGGCTGCCCGGATCCGGATCCGGATCACGACGGCATCACCGGCGCTGCGGACAAGTGCCCGGACAAGCCGGAAACCGTGAACGGCTTCGAAGACAGCGATGGCTGCCCCGACACGCTGCCAGAGAAGGTCAAGAAGTACGCCGGTGTCGTGGCAGGCATCGAGTTCGATCTCGGGCAAGCCACCATCCGCCCCACTTCACGCCCCACGCTGGATGGCGCAGCGGCGGTACTCACCGAGTACTCCGCGCTGCGCATCGCCATTACTGGTCACACCGACAACATCGGTGACCGCACCAAGAATGTGGACCTGTCCAAGGCGCGTGCCGATTCGGTCAAGACGTATCTCGTCGGCAAGGGCATCGATGCCTCACGCATCGAAACGCGCGGCGCAGGTCCGGACGAGCCGCTCGCAGACAACAAGCTCGCCGCGGGTCGACAGAAGAACCGCCGCATCGAATTCAAGCTGATTCAGCAGTGACTTGAAGCGCGCGGGCCGAGTCTGCTGCTCGGCCCGCGCCTTCACCTACCCTCTCTCGCCTTAAGCTTCTTGACCCGAGGAACGACGAACATGAAATTGTCCACCTGCCTATTCTGGTTGCCATTGCTCGCCGCTTGCGGCGGCCCACTGAAATACACGGTTCCCTCCACGGCTCGCGCGCCGGGTGCAGACGCCAAAGTCATCGCTGACGTTTCGGCGGCCCAAGGCCAAACAAAGTTAGACATCGACATCACGAACCTACCGCCGGCCGCACGTGTCAGCGAAAAGGCGACGACTTATATCGCTTGGTACCGCAAGAATTCGAGCGCGACCTGGTCTCGCGTAGGCGGTCTCAAGTACGATGAGGGCGATCGCGAGGGCAAGCTCAGCGGTTCCGTACCTGAGGTCGCGTTCGACCTGACGGTGACGGCTGAACAGACCGAAGGCCCGGCGTCGCCGTCGCCCGACGTCATCGTCGCTCAGCGCGTCGAAAACTGACTCCCACTCACTCCCCCAACGAACGCCCCCCCATGAGCGTGCTCAAAGATTTCAAAGAATTCGCCGTCAAAGGCAACGTCGTCGACCTCGCGGTCGGCGTGATCATCGGCGCCGCATTCGGGAAAATCGTCAGCTCGTTCGTGGGTGACGTCGTGATGCCGCCGCTAGGCGTACTCACAGGCGGCGTCGACTTCAAGGAGATGGGCTTCGTCTTGAAGGCCGCGCAAGGCACGACGCCAGCCGTCGTGCTGAAGTACGGCGCGTTCATTCAATCAGTGTTCGACTTTTTGATCGTAGCCGTTGCAATTTTCGCAATGGTGCAAGTGATCAACAAGCTAAAGAAGAAGGAAGCCGTCGAAGCGAGCGTCACCCCGGAGCCGCCGCGGCAAGAAGTGCTGCTCGAACAGATTCGCGACGCGATTCGCGCCAGCAAAGTCTGAGCACCCAAAGTGGAGACCTCGCGCGGCGCGCCGCAGCGGTGCGCGCAGGTCTCGAAAGGCTCGAAAGACAGACCATGAACGGCAAACCTTACGTCGTGTTGGTTGGGTTGGATTTCTCGGAGTTCGCGGGTCGCGCCCTCCGACAAGCACTCGAGCTCGCGTCGCAACGCGACGACTCCGAGGTGCATGTCTTGTGTGTGATTCCCGGGTTGAGCGCACTGGCTTCTCACTCGCTCGGGGGCTACTCCTTGAGCTCCGAGGTGGGCGTACGGGACGGCGTGCTCGAAAGCATGCGCGCTCGCGTCGAGTCAGAAGCGACTGCGTTCAGCGCGCGTAGCGATATACGAGGCGCGCGCGCATCGCGCACGCGCTCGCACGTGCGTGTGGGTTGCCCGGCCCTCGGCATCGTGCACCTCGCGGCTGAACTGGCAGCCGACCTGATCGTCGTCGGCTCGCACGGGCGGCGGAGCACCCCGGGTGAATTGCTGGGTTCCGTAGCGGAAAACACGCTTCGATATGCCGGCTGTCCGGTCTTGGTGGTGCCATCCCCGACAGGCGCGGCGCCTGGTCCACGACTCGTTCATGTTTCAAGTCCATGACCGTTAGTGCTCGCTCTCGCTTCGTCATGCGAGCACTGCCGTAAAGATTCAACTCTGACGCTGAATTCCTCGCTTTCAAAGGTTTGGGTTCGGGCTAAAACCGAAGTCATGACTCGGCCAGTCAGCGGAGTGTTCACACGGAGCGATCGCGTTCACGCGCCTCACGCAACCAGCGTGCGTTTGGTGATCGCAGAACAGCGTCGTGAGTACCAAGCCACGCTCGTCCAGCTGAGCCCGTCGGACTTCGTGCTCACTGAAGCTGTGTTGCCGGCGCTCAACACCAAAGTGAGCGTAGCGGTCACCCTCAGAGGTCGTTACCTAGAGTTGGAGTTGCCCGGCGTCGTCACCTGGCATCGCGGTCATGAGTTCGGCGTGAGCTTCGACTACCTCACAGCGCGTCAAGCATACGGCCTCGCGCTGGCAATTGACGTGCTCGGTCAGGCCGCGCGCACGGAAGCAAAAGCGGAGCCAGCACGCACGGTTCGCTCGGCACGCTGAACGCTCCGCGTCACCGACAAGCCGGCATCGGCTTCTGCAGCGCCCCTGTGCACTTGGCACGAAATGCGGGCTCTCCAGCTGTTTCGGGTCGTCACCGAGCGCAAGCGACTCAGCGCTTAGCATCAAGGCGCTTTCGCAGGGCGCTCGAGACCCACGACTCGGAAACTGTGCCCCGCGCCGAGGTCATACATGTGCACCAACAGCGGCCCAGGCGAAACGCCGTTGCTGATACTGACCACTCGGTAGCGCTCCGCCGCGTCAGCGCGAAGCTCAGCGTCAAACGCGCGATGCGGCACGTTCACGCACACCAAGTGACCTGGGCGCGGCTCCGCGGCCAGCGCAGCGCCGCCGCTCTGCCGAGCACTATAACGAAACTCGCCGTCACTCCGCAGTTGGCGATAGTGCGCCAGATCGAAGGCACACAGCTCAGTGTCGCCCTGAACGCGCACATCCGTGAGCGGGGAGAGCCGCGTCAGGTAGCGATCCAAGATCTTGTGCAGGCGCGCGTTCAGCACGTTCGCGATGAACGCCGTGTCACTCGGGTCCGAGAAGCGCCCAATGTCGGCCAGTGCGTTCACCATTTCTGGCGTAAACCGCGCCAAAATGCGAGTCATCCAGGCACCGTCGCGCTCGGTCATGTGACTGAAGGAGGGGTTCGGGTACTCGTTCTTCCAGTCCTCAGGCACAAAGCTGTCGATGTCGAAGTAGCCGAATTTCTCGTGACCGGGTGTGCGCTTCAGACGCTCCCAGGGCCGCGTCGGGATGCCGAGGGTGATGAAATCATAACCGATATCACCCCAATCCAGCAGGTAGGAGTGACTCATGCGGCGCGAGATGCCGTCCCAATCCCACTCCGAACCCAGGCTATCGCTGGTGTCCAAGTAGTAGTGGCGCACGAAGCCCGGTGAAGATTCGGGGGCGGTCTTGCCCGCGTCCGCGAGCCAAGAATCCATCGAGTTCTGTTCGCGGGCGTCAAAGTGATTGATCCAGGCGGCGAGCAAGCGCCCGCCGCGGAGCTCACGGCGGTCCTCGTGCGGGATCACGTCGTTCGGGTCGTCACAGCGCGTGCCTTCGTAGCGGAAGGGGCCGATCAGCTGCCCGGGTAGCCACGCGGAAGCCTGCATGCGCACGAACTCGCCCCGCTTGGTCGCTTCATCCAACACGCCCTGCAGGGCCTTTTTGTCAAAATCACGCTCGATACCGCTATTATTTTCGTAGCGCAGCCCCGGCGTGAGCTTCAACACCGAAGGCTTGAAGTACACGACTTGCTCGCACGACGTATAGAAGCCGACGGCATCGTACGCCGCGGCGCCGATCACGCTCGCTGCGGTGGCGCGTTCAGGCTGACCCTTGGGGTCGGTCTTGAACAGGTACTTGCCCTTGCCTTTGATGTTCACGCGGAACCCGAGCGAGGCGCCGTTGGCTTTGCCTTTGTCGATCGTCCACGCGCCGTCCGGCGCGCTTTCGCCGGCCAGCAATTCAGACGGCTGGCATGCTCCCGCCTTGAGCTCTTCGAGCGAAAGGTCGTGGGCGCCCAAGGTGTTGGTGAACCAAGCGGAGTCCGCGACCTCGTCGAAGCTGTTTGCGTTAGTAGCTTCGTTGCCCGGATCCACCGCGAATACGTCGACGAGCGGGCGGAAGATGGAGTTGTCGATGCCGTCCCAAGCCAGGGGCGAGACGTATACGCCCGGCGCGCACGACACGTGATGCGGGTTCTTCTTGTCGCCCTCTTCGTGGCAGGGCACGCGTACCGACTGCAAATCCGTGTCTTTGCGCAGCGGTTCGCGCAGCGGAAACGGTCGCGGCGCGGCCGTGCAGGCGGCCAACGCGAGCGGCGTGAGCAGCGCCAGCGCGCTCACGGGCCAGAAACGCCTGCTCTTAGAAGCCACGATTGGTCCCCACTAGCACGCGCCCGGAAGTGACCTGTCCGCCATGCTCGAATGTCTCGGTACCGAGCCCCGCGAGCAGCTCGAACGAGCCGTCACGCGAGCCCACGCTTTCGAAGCCAATCGCGCCCGAGAAGCGCGAGCGCGATAGCTCCAGCTGCTGTAGGTGATCGCCAAACACGTTGCCCACCGCGGCCTGCAACGAACCATCCAACCAAACCCAAATCGGCCACCGGTATTTGGCGGTCACAACGGCAGCGCTGTGGTCACGAAGACGCCCCGGATAGAAGCCACGCATGGGACCCGCGCCTCCCAAAGTCACGAGCTCCGTGAACGGGATCGGACGATGATTCAGCGAATCAGCGAACTGTGCCGTGACGGACAAGCTGAGCACCCGGTTCCTACCGTTCACGTCCCAGAACACACCGGCGGTGCCGGCGTACTTCAACCAGGAAGCACCGCTGGCGCGTCGCACGTCCGAGCCCTGCTCGATGTCGGCCTCGAGCCGAAACCCGGAACCATCGGCGGGGACCGGCAAGCGATTATCGAGCGCGGCGCGCACGCGATTCGTTTGCGCGGTAAAGCCGCTCACGAACCCGTCCGGGCTCGGAAACGCGCCGCGCGCCACCTGCTGAACTATGCCCGGGTCTTCGTCGAAGTGACCGTTATGGAAATCCAAGCTGCGCAAACCGAGGCTGGTTTCGACGCGGCTCGAGCGCCAAAGCCGAAAAGACGAGTCGATTTGCGCGCCCAGCAGGCTTTCACCGAAACGGCTGATGTTGTCCTGCAAGGTGTCTGGGCCAATGCCGAAGAACGCTTGGTCCGGGCGGCGAACGCCAGTCAAGGTCAGGCCAATCGAGTCTTCGGTATGGAACCGCAGGCGGTCGGTGAGTACCCCGGCAAACCAACCCGAGCCGCCAGTCGTGCCGTGAAAAAGCAGATCGTTCCCCTGCACGATCGCGTTATCCCAAAACCCATACAAGCCAACGCTGGGTCGAAAACCGAAGTCAACGAACGCAACCGGCGCGACGCCGGCGCTGTGCTCAGGACCAAAAAAGAAAAAATTGTACAGAATGTCCGGCAGGCCCGCGCGCTCGGCGGCAGAAATCAGGTGCCCGATGGGCCAACGAATGCCGTATTCCGTAACCAAGTACACGGGCGACAAGATGATGCGCGGCACCCACAGAGCATCTTGCCCCGGCGTAGCCGGCTCCTTGCCACGGTTGCTGTAATCCGGAAGCTTGCGCTTGTCGTCAGCCGCGTTGACGTGACCCGCCGAGGCGAGCGCAAGACACAAACCAGACCCTAATGCCCGCCACTTCATGGAGTCGCAACACCGAGCGGCCGTCTCGTCATGCGCGCGAGCATAAGTAACACCCCGCAAAATGTCAGCCTGTCGCCCGACATTTTGCGACGCACCAATGTTTCAGGTCCGGTTCTTGCTGCGTCACCAGCATGACCCGCGAACGCAGCTCAGCCGCCTGCCGCCACTATTCGCGCAAAAAAGGACCTCGAACTGACAAACGTCGCAGCCTCGGCACATTGGCATCCAGTGTTACGGGCGGCGGTAACCGGCCACAGCCTGGTCACCGCCACCCCG
Source organism: Polyangiaceae bacterium (assembly GCA_039936055.1). Classification (GTDB taxonomy): domain Bacteria; phylum Myxococcota_A; class Polyangia; order Polyangiales; family Polyangiaceae; genus PMG-095. The sequence goes on from JBDTJC010000444.1 coordinate 45,861, forward strand.
TGCGACCGCACGCGCGAGCAGGCCCTCGCGAGAACGACCGATAGTGGGTCGCACCAATCGTTGGGGTTCCCCATCATCAGCGCATTCTGAAAAGGGCGTCGGAGCGCGAGGGCCGTGCGTTCGAGTTCCAGGGCCGTGCGTTCGATTTCCAGGGCCGCGTTCGAGTTCCAGGGCCGCGTTCGAGTTCCAGGGCCGCGTTCGCGCGAAGTTCGTGGGTGAGGTAGCCGGAGGGTGACGGTGGGAGTCAAAAAACGGCGGTTCAACTTGGCGCTGGCGCCGCACGCCCTGCGAGCGCGCACGAGCTTTCTGGTGGCTCGCCTCGCAACGCTGCTCCGACGGCGTTGTGCGGAGCGGTTGCGCGAGTTGAACATCACCGTGCAGCATTACGCAGTGTTGTGCTGCCTTCAGGACTTCGGGAGGTGCTGCAACAGTGATCTGGTCAGGTGGACCGGGATTGACGCATCGGATTTGATCCCGATCCTCAACGCGCTCGAGTCGAGGATGTGCGTGGGCCGCGATCGGAAGGATAGCGACCAACGTCAGGCGGAGTTGAGCCTCTCGCACTTTGGGCGCGAGCTGCGGGCGCGCGCGGAGCGAGCGTTGGAAGAGGCCGAAGACGAGGCATTTCTGGCATTGGCGAGTGACGAGCGAGTAGCACTGCGGGACCTACTCGCTCGCGTGGTTGACGGCGACGGCTGAGCGTCACGTAGGATGCGCGGGTTGTGACGCCAACCGTTCTTCCGCAATCACAGCATGAAGGACTCGTGCCGGCGCGAACCGTGGGTACACGGCCCCGCCGTCGAAGCGCGCGTGCGCGCCGCCATCAAACGCCGCTATCGCCAGCTCCCCCTATTTGGACGTGTTCCAAGAAGCACAGACCACGGCCCAAACGCACGAGGGGCCCCTTCAACTCAAAGATGCACGGCATGCGCCAGGCACTCCTCATTTCCGAACGGGCAGGGTAAGCTCCGGTGATGTTCGTGATTGAACTCGTGTACAAAGCCGCCCTGTCGGACATCGACGCGCGCATGAAAGCGCACGTCGACTTCCTCAACAAGTACTATGCGGCCGGCGTATTCCTGATCTCGGGCCGAAAAATCCCGCGGGACGGCGGCATCATCGTGGCCGTTGGCAAAACCAAGTCGGAGTTGGAAGCTATCGTGCGTGAAGACCCATTTCACAAACATGGGCTCGCCGAATTTCGTATCATCGAATTTCGGGCAAGCCAGATTGCTGATGATATTCCGAAGCGTGTGCAAGATAACGCCGCCTAACTTGGGCCCTCTCACGCGCGGTTTCTTGTAGTCTTGAGGGCAAGATCCTACCCTCGGAGGGATGCTGTTAGCGCCGCCCCGGGAGGCCTCCTGAGCACGCCACAGGACCAGGTGCAGGTCGGTGGAGACGCGGACGCGCGCTTGAACGACATCCTGCGCCACACTGCCGTCGGCGTGATGATGTTGGACGCGGAAGGGCGCGTCACGTACGTGAATGAGGCGGCGCTCGCCGGGCGCTCGCCTGAGTCCGTGCTCGGCCAGCTCGCCGCGGACCCCGCGTGGCAGCTCACCGACGAGCACGGCAATCTCCTCGCCTACGACGCGCTGCCCGTACCCACCGCCTTGCGAGAACGCCGTGAGGTTCGCGACTTCATGCTCGGCGCGCCCGCGGCAGCCGACAAAAAGCGCTGGTCCCGAGTCGCAGTGGTGCCGCTGTTTCATGCCGATGGGGCAGTGCGCGGCGCTGTCGTCACCCTGGACGACATCACCGAGCGTCGCGCGTTGGCGGACCAACTCGCGCAAGCGCAGAAGATGGAGGCCGTGGGCAGCCTCGCTGCCGGTGTCGCACACGACTTCAACAACTTGCTCTCCGTGGTACTCAGCTACACGAGCTTGATCTTGGGAGAGCTACGCCCGGAGGACCCGATTCGGGCCGACGTGCAGGAGATCCAACTGGCTGGCGAGCGCGCGGCCGATCTCACGCGCCAACTGCTCGCGTTCTCGCGCCAGCAGTTGCTGCAGCCCAAGGTCTTGGACCTGAACGAGGTCATCCTGGGCATCGAGCGGATGCTGGCTCGCCTGCTCGGCGGGAGCATCGAGCTATCCATCCTCACGGCGCATTCGCTGGGGAAAGTACACGCGGACCGCGGACAAATCGAGCAGGTGCTCATGAACTTGGTCGTGAACTCGCGGGACGCGCTGCCCAAGGGCGGCAAACTCGTGCTGGAAACCGCGAACGTGTTCCTGGACGCCGACTATGCAGCCAAGCATGACGGCGTGACCCCGGGCCCGTACGTGATGCTCGTTGTTACCGACAACGGCGTGGGCATGGACGCAGCAACACGCGCACGCGCGTTCGATCCCTTCTTCACCACCAAGGACAATGGCAAGGGAACCGGGCTCGGTTTAGCGATGGTGTTCGGCATCGTCAAGCAAAGCGCCGGGCACATCTGCATGTACAGCGAGCCGGGCCATGGCACCACGTTCAAAGTTTACCTCCCGCGCAGCAGCCGCGGCGACGACGCGGTGAACTCGATTGTGCCGACTACTGAAACGCTGCAAGGCTCGGAAACAATCCTCGTCGTTGAAGACGACGACAAGGTGCGCGCGTTGGTGCGCACCGTGTTACGTCGCAACGGCTACAACGTGCTCGACGCTCAAAATGGTGGAGAGGCGTTCCTGATCTGCGAGCAACACGAGGGAAAGCTGGACCTGATCCTGACTGACGTGGTCATGCCGCGCATGTCCGGTAGGCAGCTGGTGGACCGCATCGCGCCGCTGCAGCCGGACATGAAGGTTTTGTACATGTCCGGCTATGCCGACCGTTCGATCGTGCATCAGGGCGTGCTCGAATCCGGCGTCGCCTTCCTGCAAAAGCCGCTCACCCCCGATGCTTTGCTGCGGAAAATCCGCGAAACGCTGGCAGCGCCGAGCGAGTAGCGAGGTCCAGGTCCGTCCAGGTCGCCCTGGCGCGGAAAATGACGCACCACGCCTAAATCGGCCCCGGGGGCGTACGTATGATCGCTTGCGGTCTCGTGGTCCGCAAAACCGCCCGACCCGGCACAACAGCGCCCCCCCGCATGACTGACACGTTCGCCAACCATCCCAACGTGATCGCCTACAAGCGCATGATCGCCGCGTTCAACGCGAATGATTTCGGCGCTGTGGAGGCGCTTGTGGCGCCAGACTTAGAATCCACGATTCCAGGCAGGAGCCCGCTCGCCTGCAACGCTCGAGGCGTCGCTCCACACCTCGCGATGCTCAAGCAGGCGCGTGAGCGCAGCGGCGGAACCCTGCGCTTGGAGCCACAGGCAGTGGCCGCAGACGGGGACTACTTGGTGGTCTGGGGTAGAATTACGGCCGAGCACGCAGGGCGACGCATGGATAGCGACCACTGCGTGATGTACCGTTTCGCGGCTGGGAAAATCGTCGAAGGGCGCACGGTGCCTGTCGACCTGTATGCTTTCGACGAGTTCTGGTAGTGAAACCGGAAAGAGGGTTCGTTGCAAATGTCTTATGAGTCGTGCGCCCTCGACGGTATCTTCGTGGTGCGCTGGGGCAAAACCCCGCAACTCCCCGACGTAGATCGGTACGCGAGTGAAATGGCGGCGGCGAGCGCCAAGCAGGGCAAGCCGTTGGTTGGCCTGTTCATCATGCCGCCCGACAGCACCGCGCCGGACGACGCATTCCGCAAAGCCCAAGCCAAGAAGCTACCCGAGATCATGAAGAGCTTGAGCTACG
>JBDTJC010000445.1:0-15258 GCA_039936055.1 Polyangiaceae bacterium
GGGCGATTTCTTTGTTGGTGCGTAGCGCTTGGCTGCGCGCTCGCGAGCCGAGTACGAGCAGCCCGCCGATGGCCAGGAACGGCAAAGTGGGCAAGCCGGGCACGAGTGACAGCAAGAGCACGAAGAACCCGCCCACGCGCAGCGCTTGTGGCTGGCTCAAGAGCTGACTCGCGAGCTCGGAGCCAAGCGGGGTGTCCGCTTCTTCACTGGCGACGCGCGTGACGAGCACGCCAGCACCGGTGGCGATCACCAAGGCCGGGATCTGCGTGACTAGGCCGTCGCCAATGGTGAGCAAACCGTAGCGCTTCAACGCCGCCAGGGGCTCAAGGCCTTTTTGGCCGACGCCGATGGCGAGGCCGCCCAAGATGTTGACGATGGTTATCAGGAGGGATGCGATGACGTCGCCTTTGACGAACTTCATCGCGCCGTCCATGGCGCCATAAAACTGGCTTTCGCGCACCAAAGTGCGGCGGCGGACGCGGGCTTCCGCGCCGTCGATTGCGCCGGAGCGGAGCTCGGCGTCGATGGCCATCTGCTTGCCGGGCATGGCATCTAGCGCGAAGCGCGCGCCCACTTCGGCCACGCGCTCGCTGCCTTTGGCGATCACGATGAACTGGATGATCGTCAAGATCAGGAAGATCACCGCGCCGACCACGTAGTTGCCGCGCACCACGTACGAGCCGAAGGCGTGGATCACCTCACCCGCGTCGGCCTGCAGCAAGATCAAGCGTGTCGAGGACACGTTCAGCGCCAACCGAATCAGGGTGGTGATCAGCAGCAACGTGGGAAAGGAAGCGATCTTGAGCGCTTCACTCACGTACAAAGACACGAGCAGGATCACCACTGAGCAGGCCAGGTTGCTGGCGATCAGCAGATCCAGCAGCCAGGTGGGCAGCGGCACCACCATCAAGCCGACCACCGCCATCACCAAGCCAGCGAGCACCGCATCCGCGATGCCGAGGCGAGATTTGGGGCGTGAGAGGTTTAGGGATGGGGTGGGGGATGCCATGCGCTTCAGCTCGGCGACGTGAACAAGGCGACCACACCGGTGTACAGCTGCAACGCGGGTTCGTCCCCGTGCGGCGCGATCTCGAAGCTCGAAAACAGGCCGACCCAGGGGATCTCACCGAAGCGCGCCTTGAGCATGCGCAAGTCAGTGTCCGGATTCTTGTACAGCGAGACACCACGACCGGCGCAGTTGAGGCACACGCCGAAGCGTGGCGCGGCGCCCGCAGATTCGCGCGCGATTTCCCGCAAGCGCTGCTCGAAGTCCGCGCGGGCCGCGCTCGCGTTGCGCACGGCGAAGGCCATGCGCATGCCGACCCGCACCTCTTCGGACACGATCAAACCGTGGCGTGATGGATCCACGCCTTGTACGGCGCGCAGCAATAGCGGCGGGCGCGTGCTGTCGACGCCGCGTTCGGTGGCCAGCGCGACGAACACCAGTGGTTGATCCACGAGCGCGTGTGCGACAGTGCTCAGCACTTCGAGCGCGGGCTCGCCCTCAATCGAGAGCACCATCGCGCCGCGCACTTCGCTGATCTCACGCAGCGGCATGAGCAGCTTGCAAGCGGGCGAGGAAGCCACGAGCGGACGCGCGAGCCCTCGGATGGTGAGCGCGCCGGCCGCACCTTGGCTGAGCGCGCCGCTGCTCGCGATCGCGTACACGTTGCTGTCCGGCAGGGTGCCGGCACCGATCACGCGCGCCGCCTTCTGGCCATGCAGCGCTTCGATGGTGTGCGGCTGAACGCCGTTCGGCCGTAGGAAGACCAGGGCGGTCTCGGCGCGCGCCGACGGGTTCCGGTTGCTGAGTTCGCGACTCAGCGCCAGGCACAGCTCGGACTCTGTGGAGTCCACCACCCACGCATCCGCAGCGCCACCTGCCCACAGCAGCACCGCGCAGGCCGACTCACCCTCGACCTCACCGCGCTCGGTGATGACGCCAGAGCCGGAAGCAACGAGCACCGGGAAGCCGAGTGACGCCCTGCCGAGCGCCGCGGCTATCGCCTCGAGTTTCGTGGCCATTCCCCCGGCGACCAACACGAGCCCGCCGGCCGGGTGTCCGAGAGCGAGCGCCGCCTCACGCACTGAGCTGACGAGCCGCGCGGGGCTTTCGCCGCGCACGAGCAGGCTCGTAGCTGTCGCCCTCATGGGCGCACCTTATTTCCGACCTCGCTTGCCCGCAAGGGGTCACCCGGGGGCCAACCCCTGGGGCGAGCCCAGGCATCGGCGGCTTCCCGCCCGTCTGGGCTTCCGTCCGGGGGAAACATTACATACCCTGACCGGTCAATGCCGGTCGTGGCCCCGCCGTACACCATGCGCTCCTACGGGGGTACGGACATCGGTCGTCGCCGCTCCGTCAACGAGGACGCTTATTTATGCGACGACGAACTCGGGCTGTGGGTGGTCGCCGACGGCATGGGAGGTCACGCCGCCGGTGAGGTCGCGAGCCAGGAGTCGATCGACACCATCCACGGCATGGTCAAGCGCGGCAAGGCATCGCTCGACCTCGATGGGCCAACGACGGAAGAGAAGGGGCGCGCGGCGAGCCGCGTGCTCGAAGGCGCAGTGCAGGCCGCGACGTACATTCTGTTTGCGATGGCCGAGCTCGACCGCGGCAAGGCCGGCATGGGCACGACGATCAGCGCCATGATGCGCTTCGGCGACAGCGTGGTGCTGGGCCAGGTCGGTGATAGCCGCATCTATCGCGTGCGCACGGGGAGCGCGCTGCAACTGACGGAAGATCACACGCTTATCGCGTGGCAGCTCAAGCAAGGCTTGATTACTCCGGACCAGGCGCGCGTCAGCAAACAGCGCAATGTGATCACGCGCGCCGTGGGTAGCCGCGATTATGTCCAAGTAGATACGAGCGTTTGGGAAGCAGGCCTCGGGGATTCCTACCTGCTGTGCAGCGACGGCCTGCACGGTTACCTAAAACAAGAAGAAATCCCGGGTATGATGGCGGACGGTGGGCACTTTGCCGTCGAGAAGTTGGTGCAGCTCGCCAACGCGCGCGGCGGGAAAGATAATATTACGGCGGTGGTGGTGGAGGTCTGGTAGGTCGTTTGGGTCCGGGAGCGTGAGCGGGGCTGCTGATGCTTGGAAAGAGCTAACCCGGTCCGCGTTGCCCCAGCGCCTCGCATCTGACGCGACCGGATAGGCGGCAGGCGCCCGGTTTTGCCGGCCTTTGTGTTTTTTTGTCTGCAGCTCGTTCGCGGATCGTGATCTGGTCTTCCAAGACTTCTGGCTCGTGGTGGGTTCCGGGCAGGCGGCTGCAGTGCTTGGCGCGCGCTGGTGCGCGAAGCGTGCTGCGCTGCGCGCGCACCGGGGAAGGAGGAAGACCGGGGAAGGAGGAAGACCGGGGAAGGAGAGAAGCCGGGTGCAACGCTCGGCACTCAACTCTATTCCGACCGAATTCTTGGCCCCACCTGCGCGTTTTGGGTACCGATAGGCCGATGGCGAACATGCCCGAAGGAGACGCTGCAATGAAGGCCACGCGAGTCGGAGTCGTAATGGGCGGGTCGTCCGCCGAACGCGAGATTTCGATCCGGTCCGGGCAAGCCGTAGCGGCTGCTCTTACTGGGTTGGGTTACGACGTCACGCCGGTTTTGCTCAGCAATGGCGTGGAGGCGTTGAAGGAATTAGCGAATGCCAATCTGGATGTCGCCTTCCTCGCGCTGCACGGTCGGCTCGGCGAAGACGGCTGCGTGCAAGGCGTACTCGAGCTCCTCGGCGTGCCGTACACGGGTTCCAATGTGCTTTCCAGCGCGCTAGCCATGGATAAGCTCAAGGCCAAAGAGCTGTTCCGGCTGCACAATGTGCCGACGCCGCCGTACTACGTGTTCGGCTCGGAGCACTCGGCAGCGGATCTGGAAGAGGTCCATGGCTCCTTTGGTTTCCCGGTGGTCGTGAAGCCGCGCCGTGAAGGCTCCAGCTTGGGCGTGGCAAAGGCCACGAACCTGCATGAACTCGCGCAGGCCATCGAGTGCGCGCTGCACTACGACTCCAGCGTGTTGGTCGAGCGCTTCATCGAGGCCAAAGAGGTCGCGGTCGGCATCCTTGACGGCCGCGTGCTCGGAGCAATCGAGATTTCTCCGCGCTCCGGGTTGTATGACTTCAACGCCAAGTACACACCGGGCATGACTGACTACTTCATGCCCGCGCGTTTGCCGGCGGCCCGTTACCGCGGCGTGCTGAACCTGGCTGAGCGTGCGGCTCAGGCGCTGGATACGAGCGGCGCCGTGCGCGTTGATTTGCTCGTGACCGAGGGCCAGAACGAGTACGTGCTTGAGGTGAACACCTTGCCTGGCATGACCGAGACCAGCTTGCTGCCGAAGATTGCCGGCGCGGCGGGCTTTGGTTTCCCCGAGCTGTGCGAAGCGATCTTGGAGCGTGCGATGCTGCACACGGGCACGCCGCGCAGGCCGGCGACGGTCGAGTCAGCGCCGGCTGGGGCGTTGGACGCCGACGAACACAGCGTGGTGCGTAACCGCCCCTTTCAGGGCGAAGGCGCCCGCTCGCACCGCGTGCGCACAGCCTGATTGTAACTCTGGGTCCAGGTCACGACATTCTCACGCGCATCTTTGGGCGGAAGGAACACGTACCTGGCCGCCTCCGCGCGTGAGCGCTCGGCCTGACCCGGGTTCAGCGCCATCCCGGCGATGCCCAAGCCAAAGCCGCCCAGCGCGAGACCCCCGCCGATACCGGCCTCGGTGCCGTCAATCTGTTGCTGTTGTTGAGCGTTGGTCTTGAAAGCCGAGACGAACAACGCCGCGCCGACGCCGATGGCGACGAGGCCAGCTGCGCCCAACCCGGCCGCGGCCCAGCTCGCGGTGTCGTACGAGTGAACCTTGTCGACGTGCTCGTCGACTCCGGGAAGATCGGTTTCCATTGAGGGGGCGAACGGCGCAATGGGTTCGGGCCGCTTCGCGCCGACCTTGTACAGCGCGACGCCGTCATCGCGCGGGGCCGCGCGCAGGCCGGAGGGTGCGACGAACTGCGCGCGCGTGGGTGCGACGACGAGCCAGTCAGCTTGCTCGCACGCATCCTTCGCGGGACCAATTGGAGCCGGGAATTCGCCGTCAAGGCGCGTTACCGTGGAAGCGCAGCCCAGCGTGATGAACACCAGGCCGCCGCAGACAAGTCTCATCCCTCAGCGACGTATCACGCGGGCTTGCGGACGTCACCGTAGGGCGCTCTCGGACGGAACGACCGCGACCCAGGCTCCGTTTTTATGGCGAGAGCATGGCGTTCACCGCAGCGGTCTCGTGGTACCGCCGAAGGTCGCGCACCAGGTCCTCGCGCGCCACCCAGGGCAGGATGTTGCCACGGGGGGTGGCGTATTCGAGGTACAGGTTGCCGTCGGTCGAGACCATGTCCGCCGCCGGCTCACCGGCCTCCGCCGCGGAGTCCGCCAAGAAGCGGTCGAGACCGGCGTCCGTGACCAGCACATCATTGAGCAGGGTGAGCAGCGGGCGCTGCAGCGGGATAGTGGCTGCCACGCGCGGGGTTTGCTCGAGTGCCTCGATGCGCCTGCGTGAAGTGACGAGCGGTGCGTCGGAGGCGACCAAGATGCCCTGACCGCCACCGTAGAACAGCGTCACGTGCGCAAATTCTTGGCGCAGCGTGTTGAGGATGGTCGCAAAATCATGCGGGCGAACATGGTGCAATTGCACCCACTGCTGGAACACCGCGCCCGGCTTCAAGCGTTGATGGACCAAACCGTAGAACTCACGGCTGTACAAGCTGGCCGCGCCCGCGAACCAGATGCTCGATAGCTCCATACTGATCAAGTCGTACTTCTGCTCTTGAACGAGGATGAAGTTGCGACCGTCGGCGTGATGGATCGTGACGCGTGGGTCGTCGATTGCGTCCAGATTGGCGTCTTTGAAGTAGTTGCGCGCGGCATACAGAATCGAAGGCGAAATCTCGGCGACGTCGATTTTTTGCCAGGGATAACCGGCCAGAGTACCGAGTGTCGTGCCCGTGCCCAGGCCGATAACCAGCAGGTCTTTGTAGTCTTTGACGAACAGCGACGGGTAGTGCGCGAAGAAGCGCTGCGCATTCATTTCCCAGCCAGTGTTGCCCTGGAATTTACCGTTCGTGTACAGCGTGCGCACGCCGTCCGTCTCGGTGACGCTAGTGACGCCGCCGTGCACGTCTTCGCGCATCATCAGGATTTTTCCGGGCGCGTGATAGCCGTCGAAGTACACGTTGTTGCCGCTGGTGAGCATGCCCGGATCCCAGCGCGGCGCGAGCACAGCGCACAGCAGCGTGGCGACGCCCGCCGCGAACAACCACAGCCGCGCACGCCCACTCGCCCATTTGAGTACGAGCACACCCGCTACGGCGAAGCACAGCGCGATCGCCAAGAGCGTGTGCTGTGAGCCCAACCAAGGCAAAAACACGTACCCGGTGAGCAAGGAACCGAGCACGGCACCCAACGTGTTCACGGCCGTGAGCCGGCCGACCCAACGCCCCACGTGCGCGTAGCGCGCCGCACGCTGAAGCAGGAGCGGGAAGGTTAGGCCCATCAAGGTGGTGGGCACGAGCAGCATCAGGAATGCCGCCACGCCGCGCGTCGCCTCACGCGCCGTGAACGAAGTCAGCACCTCACCCGTGTTGTCGAAAAAGTACGGCAGCTTGTCCCAGAGCGGCAGGCTGACCGCGAGTCCCAGGCCGCTGAGCACCAAGCCGAAGGGCAGCGAGGCCTCGCCGAACCGCCGTTGTGCCCAGGACGCACGCGAGGCCCCCAAAAACAAGCAGCTCAAAAATGCCGCTAAAATGAGACCAAATGCGTACGCGCTGTTGCCGATGATCAGCGCTAGTAAATGCGTAAACACGACCTCTGCCGCGAACACCAAGCAGCCTGACGTAAACGCCAGAAGGAACAATGGACGCGCTTCGCGATCGCTGGGCTCCCGCGCGCTCGCGCCTGACTCTAGCTCGGCTTGCGGCGTGGCGATCACGCGCGCGCCGAACAGCAGCGCGAGCACGCCGATCAACGCACTGCCGGCCGCCGACGCGAACACCGTGCCGTCGACACCGAGCGCGGGCAAGATCAGATACGCCGCGGCGAGCGCACCGAACGCGCCGCCCAGCGTGTTGATCGCGTACAGCGCGCCCAGCCGGCGCTCGCGCACTGAGGAAGCTTCCGCGGAGGCTTCGCCGGTGTCGAAAATGCGCGACAAAAGCGGCAGAGTTGCGCCCATGGCCGTGGTTGGCACGACGACCAAGCCGAGCGCGGTGAGCCAACGCAGCGCGCTCAACGCGACCAGAGAATTGGGCATGCTGCGCGCGAGGTGCGTGTACAGCGGCGTCAGGACGTGAAAGGCGAGCGGCGTCGCCGCAACGGCGACCGCGACCACGAGCTCCAGGAGGCCGTACGCGCGCAGCGGGCGCGTGACCCGTGACGAAGCCTTGCCGCCGAAGTGCGCGCCGACCGCCAAACCGGTCATGAACGCAGCCAAAACTGCGCTCACAGCGTACGCCGTCGAACCGACGATGTAGCTCAAATATTTGGCGAAACAGAGCTGATCGATGAGCCCCGTAGCTCCCGAGATCACGAACAGCACGAGCGTCAAGACAACGGGCGGTGCGGCGGACCCGCTCGGATGCGAGGAGCGACGTTGGGGGACTGCGGAATCAGGTGCGACGGCTTCCAAGAGGCGGGCACCCTATTGCGGGCTCGGGGCGCTGGCGAGGTGCGCCCGATTCACTCGAAAATTTGCGACAATTAGCCAGCAATTTGCAGCGCTGAGGCTACCAAGCGCTTACCCTGAGGCTCAAATGTAGCTGGCTTGTGCGCGCCCCTCCGCGGATGCTGTAGCGAGGTAGCGCGTGGGCACAGGGCAAAACGTACAACGATTCGAAGGGAATCCGATCTTGGTTCCGAGTCAGCTCGCGCCTTCGCGACCGGACTTTGAAGTGGTGGGCGTGTTCAACCCGGGCGTCATTCGGGTCGGGGACGAAACCGTGCTGCTCTTGCGCGTCGCGGAGGCACCGCTCGAAGTGCCGAAGGGACACGTGGGCGCGCCGATTTACGACGCTGCTGCAGGAAGCATCGTCGTGCGCACCTGGTCGCGCGACACGCCGGGCCTCGATACCAGTGACGCGCGGCTCGTCGTGGTCGGCGGGGATACGTTCCTCACGTCCATCTCGCATTTCCGTCGCGCACGCTCGAAAGACGGGCTGCACTTCGAGGTCGAGGCCACGCCCGCCTTCGCGGCGGCCGAAGCGCTGGAGGCTTTTGGCGTGGAAGATCCGCGCATCACGCGCATCGGCGACACGTATTGGGTGAACTACACCGCGGTGTCCGGGGCGGGGATCGCGACGGCGCTGGCTTCTAGCCACGACCTGCGCACCTTCGAGCGGCACGGCATCATTTTTTCTCCGCCGAACCGCGACGTCACGATTTTCCCGAAGCAGATCCAGGGCCGTTACTGGGCGCTGCATCGACCAATGCCCGAGGACATTGGCCGCCCGGCGATCTGGCTCGCATCGTCGCCCGATCTGCTGGCCTGGGGCGGGCACCGTTTGGTCGCTTCCGCACGCCCAGGCATGTGGGACGACTTGAAGGTAGGTGGCGGCGCGGTGCCGTTTCGCGTGCATGTCCGAGGCCGCCCGGCGTGGCTCGCGATCTATCACGGGGTCACGGCCTCGCCGCTCACGTACTCATTGGGCGCGCTGCTACTGGACGGGGAAGATCCGGGGCTCGTGCTCGGGCGTTCACGTGAGCCGATCTTATTCCCCCAGGCGCCTTACGAACTCAAAGGGTTCTTCGCCAACGTCACCTTCACGTGTGGCCTGCACGCCGAGGGCGACCTCGTGCGCATCTACTACGGCGCATCTGACGGCGTGACCTGCGTCGCTGACCTGTCACTGCCGCACATCTTGGCTGGTTTGGGCTGAGTCTTCTTGCGAACTCAGTGCTTGTTGCGGTGGTCGTGACCGGTCAGCACGTCCACCATGAAAGTCAGCAAATCAGCAGCGAAATTGGAGTGATCCCCGGAGGTCGCCAGCGAATTGAAGGCCAACGGGGAGGCGGAAGAGGAGGACTCGGGACCAGCTCCGTGAAGGAATTCACGGTCGTGTGCACGGGCCAGCTTCTCCCGCTCGAGCTCGCGAGCTCTTTCGCGCACGAGGCCGCCGCTTTGCACGAACTCCAGCACCTGCGGCAGCTCACCCGCGTCGAACCAGCTACCGTGCTTGGCGCACACGTCCACGATCACGCCGCTGGCACCGCCGAAGTTCTTGCGGTTCATCATTTGCCCGCACACCGAACAAGGGCGGTAGTGCACGCGTTCCAAAGCCGCGCGTGGCGGCGGCCGCTTGTACGGCGCATCCGGAATGGCGAGGCCCGCGCTTTCCGCGTCTTCGATCAGGTGACGAAACAGCGCGTGCTCGACGAATTGCCCGCCGCAATGACGGCAAACGAGCAGCGTGCCGGACGGTTCCTTGATTGCTTCCAGGGGCAGATGGCAGTCCGAACAATGCACATCCTGCAGCTGCGACTCGACGATTAAGCCGAGCTCAGTGCCACAGCCCGAGCAGTGCAGGGCCTGCGCCATGTTCATGTGAAAACAACGATTGCAGCACAAAGTGGCGATGCCTGCGCCGCAGAACCGGCAACTGAAGTCACCGGCCGCTGCGGGGGCACCACACACGGAGCACTTGAATGTCGGGGCCTCAGCCATGGCAGACGCGCAGTGGGGACGAACTCAGTTCACGTGCTTGCACTTGCCCATCACGCACAAGTCACCCGCGTCACACATGCCGCACGAATCGAGCTTGGCGCCGCAGCCGTCTGCCGCGGGACCGCATTCGATGCCCTGCGCAGCACACGTGGTGGGCGTGCAGGTTTGCGTGCCCTTGCCGCACTTGTTCGGCACAGGTGGGCTGCCGACGCCGCACGCTTCACCGGTGGGGCATACGCCACACGCGACCAAGCCGCCGCAGCCGTCGGCCGCGAACCCGCAATCCTCACCCGCGGGGCAAGCGTTGGCCGGCACGCACGCCGTGGCCGGCGGCACGCACGAACCAAGATCGAAGATCATGAACTCCAGTAGCTTTTCCTGGGAGTTCATCGGCTTGGTGTCGCATTGAGCCGGGAAGACTTTGCCGTTCTCCTGTGCGTCTTGGACGTGGAAGTCACTGAATAGAACGCGCCCGCATTGCAGCGCAGGCGGGGTTTTGGTGAGGTCTTGGGTTAGATTCACAGGCGCGTTGTAGGTGAAGTGCAACGGCAAGTGAGTGCCCGTGTAGTCCGTGCCGCTGCAGGTGTCGGTCGTGCAAGTCTGCGCGACGCAGGTGTTGGTGCCGCCGCCGCAGTCGGAGTCACTCATGCAAGCGGTGTTGTTGTTCGTGCAGAACTTCCCCGTGCAGTCACCGTCGACATTGCACCTCCTGCTCGTCCTGGCGCTGCAGTACTTGAGCGCGGAGCAACTCGCGTCGCTGGTGCAGCTGGCTCCGCCCACCTTGCAGGTCCTAGGATTCGTGCCGTCGCGGTACAGCCACTGCTGAGTTTGCCCGGAGACGGCCGAGATGGAGTCCGTGTCGTGCCGGATGACGATCACGTCTGTAGTGCCTGCGGTGCCTGCCTTGCCCGGCGAGGCGCCGACGGCTTCCAGCCAGCCCTGGAAGGCCTTGCCCTTGGGGTTGCTGGTTTGGTCGATGATGCCCACGGCGGTGTCGGCGCGATCGGTTTCATCCCGCTTCCACTTGGCGACTTCGCTCCAGTTATCCGCGACGCCCTTCTTCGTGGTGTCCGCGTCGTTGTTGGTCAGCCAGCTGTAGCTGTAATGACTGGTGAAGACGCGACCGCCGGCGGCGGCGTAGTTGCGCAACGTGGTTTGGTTCGCAGCGGATTGGGGGTAGGGCGCGCCCTGACACGACAAGATGGTCATGTCGTAGCCGTTGATCACCGGCGTGCCGTTGCCGTCCGCTTCGAACAGGGCGTCTTGGTTCGGGGTGGCGGCGTCGATGCTCTGGCCGGGGTTACCAACCTTCGTGGTCCCATCATTGCCACCGCCCAAGTAGAACTGGATGCGCCCACCGCCAGCGGGATCAGTGAACTCAGAATCCGCGATGCCGATCTTGCGCAGCACGCACTCGAGTGAATCCGCCTCGCCCGTGACCATGGCCATCAGCGGGATATTCCCCTCGGCTTGGGTCTTGGGCATGGTCAGGAACTTGTCCGCGATGGGGTTCGAATCACACGGCGTGTTCACGTCCACCTTGAACACGCGGCGCCAACGGCCGAGCTGAATCACGAGCGTGATCGCCTTGCCCACGGGCACGTTCGTCAACGTGAAGGTGCCGGTCTCGTCCGTGTACGTGCCCGCCGTGCCATCCGCGGAGAGCACTGGCGACCCAGCGGCGGACGCGCCGCACACGTCACAAGTGACGCCCTTCGGGAAGGTGATCAAATCCGGGTCTTGGGGCTTGTTCGCGATGTACACGAACACGTGATAGAGCGGGTTATTGCCGCCGGGATCGTAGACCTTACCGGTGAGTGAGGTGGTTGGCTTCGCGGCGCCGGAGCAATCCGCGATTTGACTGCACGCTCCGGTACAGCCGCACACGCCGGGATTGCTACCGCCGCCGCACTTCCAGCCCGGGATCGGGCAGGTATTGGGGCCGCAGTCCAACTTGGCCCCGCACGTGTCACCAGCGGGGCCGCAGGTGTACCCGAGGTCACCACAGGTCTTCGGCACGCAGCTCATGCAGTTGCTGCCGCTGCACGCGCCGCCGTCACCCGTGCCGGTGCCGGTGCCGCAGCGACTCGGGCCGTCACCACCGCAGAACTCGCCGTCCGGACACTTGCCGCAGTCGATCACGCCGGAGCACGTGGCGTCCGTCACTGTGCCGCAGTTGGCGTTCAGATCTGCACACGTGGACGGACAGCTTCCACTGAAGCTGCCGCCGTCACCGACGACGAGACTTCCCGAGGTGGCGCCGCTGCCGTTGTGGCTCCCTGCGTCACTAGCGCCGCCGTCGTTGCCCGCGGCGAGCACCGGACCACCCCTGACTACGTCAGGCGCCCCACAGCCAGAAGCCACGGCGAAAGCGCCTACGACGACAAGTACGATCGAGCCAAGCCAGGTTCTCATGCGATGCGGTCCCTTGAGCAAAGTGCGGCGAGCGAGGCTCGAGGCGCACCCATAGACAATTCGGCAAGGATGCTATCGAACGGTCAATTTCGCAATTGATTCGTGGGCTAAGGAAGCCGTGGGCGGTCCTTGATCCTTGATCCTTGATCCTTGATCCTCGATCCTTGATGTGTCGACAGCGCGCTTTCGATCTCGGTCCCGCCTGAGGGGTCGGCGGATGGTGGTTCAGCGTCGCTCTGGAGTGCGTTTGTGACCGCGAAGGAGCGGGGTCGCCCGTCTGATCGACCGCGTAAACGTGCCGTTTGGGCGGTTCGCGCGGAGGGCGGCCGTCGTCGCCGAAGGAGCTGTCTCTCCCGTCGTCCTTCCGATGCAGTCGGAATGCAGTGCCGGTCAAGCCGCGCGTCGACCTGCAAGTCAGAACGAGTCGTCGGGCGGACCTGACCAGAAGATGTCACGCGACGGTCACGCCCCCGCGACAAGGCAGTGCGTAAATGGGCGCCAAATGAGCTATCAAGATGAGGCGCTTAAGGAAAGCGCGCTGGAATCTGCGGCTGAGCTCGCGGAACGAGTCAAAGAGATCGCTGAGTCCCGACGCGACCAAGGCGGGACGGGGCAGACGTTACCGAGGGAGATTGGCAATTAGGAAGTGACGGCGGCGGCTCGCATAGCGCACACCGGCGCAAGGCGGACTTGCGAATTTCGTCGATCGGGGATTTATTTTGGATCGCGACTGCAGCGGTCGTCGGGGGCCAGGAGCTCGTGTAGGGCGACGCGGCCGCGGTAGCCGCTGTTACTGCACGCATTGCAGCGCGGCTTCGCCACAGCTTCAGGCCGAAGCTGACCCGACGAGCCGTGCCGCAGCCGCATTAAGCTGCGACATGGCTGCGAAATCGCCCATCGCGAAATGCAGCGAGCACACGGTCGGCCGCGTCTGCAGCTTTCGCGACTTCGCCGCGATGGCGCAAGTAGTCCGTGTAACCGGGCAGGCTGTGCGACAGCGAGGCCACCGACACGAAGCCCATTTTCCATTCCGCAAAGTGTCGCTCGTCCACCTCGCGCTCGAGCAACTTCACGACGCGGTTGTGACGCTTGTCCAGTGAGATGGTGTGAAACAGGGAGTTCAGCATATTCGCCTCGCCCTCGAGCACCTGAAGAAACGAGCCTTCCTGATGGAGCAGCAGACCGCTCACCCCGAGACGCGCGTTGTTCGTGCGCGCGCGCAGAAGGAGTGACGCCAGCTCGGACTCGGTAAACACAGTGACTGCAGCACTGGAGTAGATCACCTGATGCACACTTGCAGTAACGGCCGGCGCACCGGTCGCTTAAGGTCTCGGATCCTCATTACAAGCGGCGAAGGCTCAGCCGTCAGCTGTGCTGACTCTGTACCGGCGCCTGAGCGTTGCCTGCCTGAGAGTACGGCATGCAGCGGGCCGGACATCGGGAGTCAAAGACGACGCTTGGCTACATCCGGGAGGCCGAGGCCGTAGGCATCGACGCGGGCGAACCGTTCCCGCCGCTGCCGCTCAGCTTGATAGTGGCCACAGATACTGGCCACATTCGCCGCGTTCGCACGACCCCCGCGCTGAGAGCCGGCTCACTCAGCGTCGGGGGGCATCGGTTAGCGTCCCCAAGGGGAACCATACGGTAGTGAACATTCAAAAATTCCCGTCAATTCCGCTCGCGGTCGTGGCGTAGCGCGGCCCGGATGAGCATCAGCTGCGGAACGCGATTGGTGCGTGGGAGATGGCGATCAAGGCTAGCCTGGGCAAGTTGACCCTCGCGAAGCCGCTCGGCGAGTTGCACCGGGGCATCCGCTCACCCCTGGTGGCAAGTCCACCTCGAATCCGGATATGAACCCGGGCGGTCCGACGAGCTGGTATGTGGTCTCGAAAGGCGTAACAACGTCCGACGGATCACCCGCTCCGGTTGATCCCCGCCTTGGCTCACACGGGGAACCGTACGGTAGTGAACTTGGCCGAATTGCCGGTGATTCCGCTGGCCGTGGTAGCGTAACGCCGCAGCAGGGCATCCCAGAGGCGGGGTGAGTCGGGACGGGCCGCGTTGGCCCTGAGTCCTTCCGGATGGGTGACGCAAACAGAATTCTCGCGCGATTCGTGGAATGTGGGCCGCGTGGTGAAACCCGACCCTCGTGCCGCGTGATACAGTCCTCAGGTGTCTGATAGCTTGTCGCCAGATGAGGCTCGGGCGTTTCGTCGCCGCTGGGCAGCGGTAACTGCACGCGCTCGCGAAGAACAGGCGTCGGCGACGTTGGAGCAGAAGCTCAACGAGCTTGAGATGCTGATGCTCTCAGTCGACGACTTTGGTTGGGCTTCCGCCTTGGACGACGACGCTCCGGTGCGCGCTCGCTGGGCACGGCTCCGTGAGCGGCTGCTCGAGCCGTTAGCCCCAACCTGCGCGTGATGGCAGTCCCGCGAGTCGCCGGCCCGCTGCTTGCCGCGATTGCCGCCACTACCGCGTGGCTCAAGCAAGCCAGCGTGCCCGCAGCTGTGATTGGGGGCGTGGCGGCCTCGTTGCTCGGGCGTCCACGCGTCACCAAAGATGTGGATCTGATTGCCATCGTCGAGGACGACGATGTCTCGAGGTTCCTATTGATCGGGCGCGAGCACGGCTTCGAGCCGCGCGTCGCCGACGCAATCGCTTTCGCGAAAGTGTCGCGAGTCCTCTTGCTGAGGCATGAACCGAGCGGCATCGAGATCGATCTATCCATCGCCATCCTGCCCTTCGAGCGGGAGATCATCGAGCGCGCGGTCGAGCGATCAGTGCGCGGGGTCTCGTTTCGCCTCGCTACGGCAGAAGACATCGTGGTTATGAAGGCGATTGCGCTGCGCCCTCGCGACATTGCCGACATCGAATCCATTTTGGCCGCCGGCCACGAGCTCGACTTGACGCGCATCCGCGGCCTACTGAAGATCTTCACGGAAGCTCTGGAGACCGA
Organism: Polyangiaceae bacterium; assembly: GCA_039936055.1. Lineage (GTDB taxonomy): Bacteria > Myxococcota_A > Polyangia > Polyangiales > Polyangiaceae > PMG-095. The sequence goes on from JBDTJC010000445.1 coordinate 15,067, forward strand.
CGACTTCTCAGGGGAGTTCGAACGTCTGCTGGCTCGTCATCGCCGCGGATCCTGAAGGCCCTTCGTTCCCACCACCCCCGCGCTGAGAGCCGGCTCACTCAGCGTCGGGGATGGGGCGTCTTCTGCGTCCCCAACGGGATTCGAACCCGTGTTACAGCCTTGAAAGGGCCGTGTCCTGGGCCGGGCTAGACG
>JBDTJC010000446.1:0-9933 GCA_039936055.1 Polyangiaceae bacterium
GACCTATCGGCGGCGGGAAGCCACGCTCGTTACGAGGGGAGCGCGCGGCTGCTTCGTCAGCAGAGACCGCGTCGCACGACCGCCCTTCGTCGTAAGTGAAATTTCGGACTCGAAAGCCGCGTCGGACCAGGCCGGCGCTAGGGCGAAAACCGGGGCAACTGCCCACGGCGAGGCGGACTCTGACAGATTTCCGTAGCAGCGCAAGTGGGTGGCAACGGTGTAGCCGTTTTCGGGATGATCTAGGCACGGCAATGATTTGTTCGAACAGCTCGGCCACGGCGCGGTCGGGGATGCTCCTACGCGGGGGCCGCCATCGGGCCTGACCACGACGGCCGTCGGCCGCACCGGCCGCTCCACTTCGGTCGGCGGCTTCGGGTCCGCAGCGCAGCACGGTTGTGTGGGCATCGGCGGCACCTTGCAGTGCTGCGCTGCCAACGTGTTCGGCGAAATTGGCAACGACTCGACAACCGACGGCGCGGAAAGCCGTGCTAGACCGAATCCGGCCTTCAAAGGAGTGTTTGTGCGAGCAGTGATCTTAGCGGGTGGGACTGGGACGCGTATCACGGAGGAGTCGGCAACACGGCCGAAGCCGATGATCGAAATCGGTGGCAAGCCGATGCTTTGGCACATCATGAAGATGTACTCGGCATACGGCATTCATGATTTCATCATCTGCTGTGGCTACAAAGGGTACGTGATCAAGGAGTACTTCGCGAACTACTTCTTGCACATGTCGGACGTGACCTTCGACATGAAGAACAACTCGATGAAGGTGCACGAGAACTTCGCCGATCCGTGGAGCGTCACGGTCGTCGACACCGGGCAAGACACGATGACCGGCGGCCGCTTGAAGCGCATCCGCCCGTACCTCAAAGAAGAGACGTTCTGTTTCACCTACGGTGACGGCGTGGCTGATGTGAACATTGGCGAGCTCATCGCGTTCCACAAGAAGAACGGCAAAAAGGCGACTGTCACCACGGTGCAACCGCCCGGGCGCTTCGGCGCCATCACCTTCGAGGAAGACCTGGTCAGCTCCTTCAACGAGAAGCCGGAAGGCGACGGCGGCTGGATCAACGGCGGCTTCTTCGTGGCCGAGCCCTCCGCGCTGGATTTGGTTGAGGACGACAGCACGATCTGGGAGCGCAAGCCGCTCGAAACCCTGGCCGATAGCGGTCAGCTCGTCGCGTACAAGCATTCCGGGTTTTGGATGGCGATGGACACGCTGCGCGACAAAAATCAGTTGGAAGAGCTGTGGCGGAACGGTAATCCTCCGTGGAAGAAATGGTAGCCAACGCGGACTTCTGGCGCGGCAAACGCGTCCTTATCACCGGTCACACTGGCTTCAAGGGTGCCTGGCTGTCGCTCTGGCTCGGTCAACTGGGTGCGGACGTAGCGGGCTATGCGCTGCCGCCGCCGAGCGTGCCCAGCTTGTTCCAGGCCGCCGCGCTCGCGCAGCGCATGCGCTCGATCACCTCGGATGTGCGAGATCTCGCCGCCGTGCGCGCCGCGTTCCAAGAGGTGCGCCCGGAAATCGTTCTGCACCTCGCGGCCCAAGCCTTGGTGCGCCCGTCATACGAAGACCCGGTCGCCACGTTCGACACGAACGTGATGGGCACGGTCAACGTGCTAGAAGCCGCGCGCCAGCAGCCGGAAACGCGCTCGGTAGTCGTGGTCACGAGCGACAAGTGTTACGAAAATCGCGAGTGGCCCTGGGGTTACCGCGAGAACGAAGCGATGGGCGGGCACGACCCCTACAGCAGCAGCAAAGGTTGCGCGGAGCTCGTCACTGCGGCGTACCGCAGCTCATTCGCGAAGGGCACATTGGGCATCGCCAGCGCGCGCGCAGGTAACGTGATCGGCGGCGGTGATTGGGCGAAAGATCGCATCATTCCGGACTTCGTGCGCGCGGTCACACAAGGCCAAGCGTTGCGCGTGCGCAATCCGGGTGCCGTGCGTCCGTGGCAGCACGTGCTCGAACCGCTCGCCGGCTACCTGCTATTGGCGCAACGCCTGTTTGACGAACCGAAGCGCTTCGCCGAAGGCTGGAACTTTGGCCCCGTGGATACTGACGCCCGCCCCGTGTCGTGGGTCGTCGAGCGGTTTGCGCGCAATTGGGGCCAAGGCGTGACTTGGCAGGCGGACCCAGGCCCTCACCCGCACGAGGCGAACTTTCTGAAGTTGGATTGTTCCCAGGCGCGCAATCTGCTCGCCTGGCGACCGCGGCTGACCCTGGACCAAGCGCTCAGCTGGGTCACTGATTGGTACCGCGAGTTTTCCGGTGGAAGCAGTGCGCTCGAACTCTGCCTCTCGCAAATCGCAGCGTTCGAGGCAATAACGCCCGAGTAAGGACATGACGAACGCGAGCGTAGCGGTAATTGGATCGGGGATGGCTGGGATGGCAGCGGCGGACCGTCTGGCGGGTGCCGGAATCGCTTGTGAAATCTTCGAGGCCTTGGCTGCATGGGGTGGGCACACCCGTTCCTTCGAGCGTGAGGGCTTCATCTTCGACGACGGCCCGCACGTGTCGTTCACCAAGGACGAAGCGGTGCGTGAGTTGTTCACGCGCGGGGCACAAGGCGTGCTCGAGTTCCCCGCCTTCATCACCAATTACTTTCGGAGCAAGTGGGTCACGCACCCCGCGCAGTGCCACTTGCACGGCCTCGACCCTGACTTGGTCACCGCGTGTATCGCGGATTTCGTGCGCGCGCAGGCGGCTCCCCCGGAACTGAAAACGTACCAAGACTGGTGCGTGGCCATGTTCGGCAAAACCTTCGCCGAGAATTTCCCGGAAGCTTACACGCGCAAGTACTGGACGATCGAAGCCGCGCAAATGAGCACGGACTGGGTCGGGAACCGCATGTACCCGCCCAAGCTGGAAGAGGTCATTCGCGGCGCGCTAGTGGCGGATCAAGGCGGTGATTTTCATTACCTGTCCAAGTTCCGCTATCCGGAAAAAGGCGGCTTTCAGTCATTCATGCGCGGCATGCTGCGCCCCGAGCTGCTGCGCTTAGGCAAGAAACTGGTGCGCCTCAAGCCGACGCACAAGAAGCTCGAGTTCGAGGACGGCTCATCCAGCCACTACGATCAACTCATCTCCACGATGCCGCTGCCAGAGCTGATTGCCGCCATCGATCCTTCGGAGGTACCCAGCGCCGTGCGCGACGCCGCCGAGGCCTTGCTCTGCTCGTCACTGGTGTTGATTGATGTCGCCGTCTCACGACCGGATCTGTCCAAGCACCATTGGTTCTACGTGTACGACGAGGACATCTCGTTCGCGCGTGGCCACTACCCGCACATGCTTTCCGAGCACAACGCACCAGCCGGGCGCGGCAGTATCCAGCTGGAGGTGTACCACTCCAAGCATAAACCGCTCGAGACCTCCGCTGCCGGCCTTCCCGAGCGCGTGGTGGATGAGTTGGTGAAGACCGGCATCCTGCGGAACAAGCAGGAGGCGCTCTGGGCGCGCGCGCGTGACGTGAAATACGCGAACGTGGTCTTCGACCATCAGCGCACCGCGGCCCTTGGCGTCGTGGAACCGTGGCTGACCGAGCGCGGCATCCTGCGCGCTGGCCGCTACGGTGATTGGGCGTATCACTGGACCGATGATTCCGTGAAATCAGGCTGGAAAGCCGCCGACCAGGTGATCGCCGAGCTGGGCTCGAGGTCGGCTGGATGAGCGCTGGCGCTACGGTGCTCGTGACCGGCGCGCGCGGCTTCATCGGCCAGACGCTACTTGCCCTCGCGCAGCGTGAAGGCGCAGGCCACACGTTCGTCGGCGTCGACTACGAGGACGCGGATTTGCGGGACCGCGAAGCGACGCTGCGCCTGCTGCAACGGGTGAAGCCGGAGCGCGTGGTCCACTTGGCCGGTAAGCTGGTCAAAGGCGAGAGCGCTGAAGTCTTGCGCGAACAAATGGAGCACACATTCCAAGCCGGCACGGTGCTGCTGGGCGCGGCGCTAGAGACCGGCGTTCAGCACGTGCTGATCGCAGGCACCATCGACGAATTCGGCAGTCGGGGCGGAGTGCTGTCGCCGACCGATCAGGCCGAGCCGGTCTCGTACTACGGCCTCGCCAAAGCACTGCTGCGGGAGTACGCGGCGTTCTTCGCGCGCAATCGCGGCATGCGCATCGACTGGTTTCGACCGTTCACCGCGTACGGGCCGGGCCAGGCCGCGGGCAACATGCTCCTACCCGTAGCGTTTCGCGCGGCCAAGAGCGGCAAGCCGGCGCAATTCACGGATGGCTCGCAGCAGCGAGACTTCATCCATGTGGCGGACATCGCCGGTTGGCTCTTGCGTGCCCTGGAGATCCCGCTCGGCCATGGGCCCGGCGCCCTTTCGCTGCACCACCTGGGCTCCGGCCACGCCACTTCGGTCCGCGCTGTTTTGGAGGCAATCGCGGCGGAATTTCCAGGCGCCCAGTTCGAGTTGGGGGCGTTGCCGCGGCGCCCGGGCGAGCCGAGCGTTCAAATCGCCCCAGCCTACGAATCAGCGGAGGTTAGCCTAAAAGGCTGGCGCCCGGAGCGTGAATGGCGGGCCGGAATTACCGAAACGGCACTCTGGTGGAAGTCGAAAGACGCGGTATAAGCGGCCGCACCATGCTTCGAAGCATCGTCCTCCCCGCTTATAATGAGTCTGGCTACATCGCCGAGATGATCGCGCAAACGATCCGCGCCGGCGAGATGCAGAAGGATCCGTTCGAGGTGATCGTCGTCGACAACGCCTCGACCGACGACACCGCCGGCATCGTGCAGCGCTTGGCCGCCGCGGACTCACGCCTCTCGCTCGTTCGCCATCCGGAGAACCGCCTGTACGCGATGAGCTGCCTGACGGGCACCAAAGCCGCCAAGGGCGAGCGCGTGTTCATCTTGGATTCGGATGGCCAACACCCGGCCGCGGACATCTGGAAGTTCGACGCCAAGCTGGATGCAGGCGCAGACTTCGTGTTCGGCTGGCGCGTCAAGCGCGCCGAACCGCCGCAGCGCATCGCGATGTCGAAGTTCTTGCTCGGTCTGACCAAGTTTTACATCGGCTTCAACATGCACGATGTGAACTGCGGCATTCGTGGCTTCAACCGCAAGTTCGCAGACGCGCTTGAGATCAAACACCGAGTGAACTTCGTGAATCCGGAGTTCTTCGTGCGCGCCAAGCTCGCACACTGCAAGATCGACGAAGTGCAGATCGAGCAAGAGAACCGCAAAGCCGGCGTCTCCAGCCACGAGTTCGGGCGCCTATGGCGGATTTTCCAGAGCGTCCGCGGCACGCTCAAGAGCCTGTCGGAAGAGCTGCCGCGCTAACCGGCGACTCGCGCCGAGTGGCTCTTCACCATCGAGCCCCCAGCGGCATCCTCGGCGCTCCAGTATTTCGCCGTGAAAAACAGCGCCTTTGGGAACTGTGGGCATGCAGTTCCCGCCGCGCCTACAGTGGGCCCTGAGACGCTTCAACGCGGGACACGGCTCAAAATGGGCCGAAGTAGCGTTCTGGAGTTGGGCGATCGCAGGCCCCCTCAGCACCTCGCAGCGGCACGCTTCAGTCACACTCGAGAGTCCGCTACGCTTCCGGGCTGAGATGTCCGATGACCTGCAATGTGGGCGCTGCGGAGCGCCGCTGGCGCCGCCTTCGGACTTCGGCGTGTGGCTGGTGCGCTGTCAGTACTGCGGCTTCGAACACGAGTTGGCTGACCGCGCGGGGCGACAAGCCTTTGCGGAACGACGTCAACGCGAGGCGGAAGGCGCCGCTCAAGAACTGGCCGCGGCTGCCCAACGCCAGCTCGCCAACCAGACGAAGGCCAAGGGCACTCGCAACCTCACGCTACTCTTGGTCGGCGTGCCGATCTTGCTGGTTTTCGGCGTGGTCGGCGTGGTCGTGCACCTAGTCTCGAACGCGACCGAGCAGCTAGTCACGATACCGACGATCACGGCCCCACCGCCCGCGCTGGAAGGGCTAGCCGACAAGGCGCGCGCTGCCGGCTGCGGCACCGTGGTCGTCCAGCCCGCCTTCGAGAACCAGGAATATTCGGGGTCATTTCACCTGGTGCACTCAGAATGCATCCGCTTCTTGGCCGTGGCCGATCCGCCAGCGGCGCTCTCGCTGTACATCACCGACCCAACGGGCGCCGTCGCCGCGCACCCGGGCGCGAGCGGCCCCTTCGACAATACCTACTGCCCGAAAGCGACCGGGGAATACAAACTCAAACTGCGCGGCGCTGCACAGTTTTGGATCGAAGCCTTGGGCTGTACACGCACGTTCGGCACCGACCCAGAGAGCACGGGCAAGACCAAAGTCGGCGCCAAGCTGAAGCAGCTGATGACGCACGGCTGCTACCAAATCTCGCTCGCGACCGAGACCTTCACGGACGAGCGCAAGCTCACCATTCCGCTCGACGCGGGCACGTGCTTCGACTTGTTCGCGGCGACCGGTGTGCCAGACAACGAGCTCAAGCTCACGCTATCGACGCCGTTCGGCGAGACGGTAGCGCCAATCCCCCCCACGGCGAACGAACTCGAGCTGCCGTACTGCGCAGCAAGCGCCGGACCGCACATCATGGAGCTGTCCGCCGCTCTGGACGGCCCATTTTCGGCGGCAATCGCGATTTGTACGCGCAGCGTGCTGCCCAAGACTCTGCCCAAAGCGGCCAAGTAAGCGCGCGCGTTCAGTCCGCGTTGAGCGGCACGTCAACATCCTCGCGTTTCTGGATGTGACTGGGCACTGGTCGCCGAATCTGGCGGGCGTCATGCTGGGCGCGGTTGCCGTGCACGCCGCTTGGCTGCGTTGGGGCGGAAAAAGCGCCGCCGGCGCGGCGCTTTCGCTGGCTCCCGGCGCGCGCATCGACGGCGCGTTATTGGGCGGCGCGGCCCTATTCGGCGTGGGTTGGGGGTTGGCTGGGTATTGCCCGGGCCCGTCCGTCGTCGCCCTGGGCACGGGAGCAAGAGCGCCGCTGGTGTTCGTGGCCGCAATGCTCGGCGGAATGGCGCTCAGCACCGCCTTGCGGCGCCAATCTCCGGGCCGGGTGCTTGACGCCCCGAACGCCGGCTCCAAGCTGCCCAGCTGAGCGATTTTGCTCGCCCGGGAGCCTGAAAAATGAGCCAAAGCAACCAGCCTGCAGCAGCCTCCGGCACTATCACCCTTGGGGGTGACTTAACCGTCCATCGCCTCGGCTTCGGCGCGATGCAACTGACGGGTCCTGGTGTTTGGGGTGACCCGAAGGACCCGGAAGAGGCGCTGCGGGTGCTGAAGCGCTCTGTGGAGCTTGGCATCAACTTCATCGACACGGCGGACGCTTACGGACCGTTCGTGAGCGAGCGACTGATCAACAAGGCGTTGCATCCCTATGCAAAGGGCCTCGTGGTGGCGACCAAGGCAGGCCTCACGCGGCAGGGGCCCAACAAGTGGACGCCCGTTGGGCGCGCTGAATACCTGCGCCAACAGGTGGAACTCAGCCTGCGTCACCTCGGTATCGAGCGCATCGACCTGCTGCAGCTCCACCGCATCGATCCGAAAGTGCCGATGCAGGAGTCGCTGGGTGAACTTGGCAAGCTCAAGGAAGAGGGCAAGATCCGCCACATTGGCTTGAGTGAAGTGAGCATCGCAGAGTTCGATGAAGCGCGTAAAGTCGTGCCCGTTGTTTCGGTGCAGAACCTGTTCAACCTAACAAACCGCTCATCCGAGGCGCTCTTGGATCACGTGACCAAGCTGGGCGTTGCGTTCATCCCCTGGTTCCCGCTCGCCACCGGCGCTCTCGCGCGCCCCGGCGGCCCGTTGGACCAGCTGGCCAAGAAGCACGGCGCGAGCGCCTCGCAGTTGGCGCTCGCCTGGCTGCTGCGACGCTCGCCGATGATACTGCCCATTCCCGGCACTTCTTCGGTGAAGCATCTGGAAGAGAACACGGCCGCGGCCGAGCTCACCCTGAGCGCCGCGGAGGTGGAGGCCATCGGCAACGCCGTATGATCGACCTACGCCGAAGCCGCTGCGCGCTTCGACGTGCAAACGTATGTACGCAAGGACTGAGTCGACGCGGTACGCATTACCGCCCAGCATATCGCTGATGTACAGCATCGTGGCCGATGCTCACGCCAGAAAGTGAGTCTTCCGACAGGCCCGCAGCCACGGAGCCGCCGTATCGGACGTGCTGAGCGGCGGCGAGCTGCAGCTGAACAGCGCTGCGCCCGCCGAAAGCGTTCATGCCTCTTCCTGGTCGAACTCGCCCTCTTCTGGGATCTCGTCCAGGCCGACGCCGCCTCGCACGGGGATCGCGCGCGCGTGCCCGACCTTTTCCAGCACGACGGCCAGCGCCGCGCGATCTTCGACCGCCGGCAAGAAGCTGCGCGTGCCGTCCCACAAGTCGAGCGCGATGTACGGCAGGTCGAGCACGATGCGATCGATCTGGGCCCACTTGAAGCGGCGCGCGCGCGGCCACCCGAGCGTCGTATCGCGATAGTCCACACCGTCCGCGCGTACGCGCACGCCGCGCATGTTGGTGCGCACGAACGAGGAGATGGCCCCTGCGAGGAGCAAGCCCGCGCACACACGCGCGGAGATGAACCCGCGCACTCCGCGCTCGATGAGGTTCACGTACAGCCAGCTGTTCGACGAGCTGTGTTCCGCCGCCACCACAGCGGCCACGCCGCCCAGAGCAACCAATAAATAAAGCAAGGACGGGATACGAGCGGCGAATGGCGGACCGAACGTGCTTTCGGTCGGGCGATACGTCATGTCGAACCCTGGCGGACGTGACGGGCGAGCCATGTTTGTGAAACGTAACGCTGCGGCCATTCCTTGGAAAGGCGGCGCGCTTTCTGAAAATGCTCAGTCGGGCCCCGCTAGCGCGGCTCAGTTCCCGTGGCAGCGGCGCTTTCTAGTGGCAGCCCACGTCACAGTGAGACGGCCACACCGAGCGAGCCTTCCCCATCCAGCGGAGCGTGATCACGGCCTTGGCCATCCCCGCGCCGCAAAGTCGCGCCAAATCGCGTCGATTTCTGGCGCAATTCTCGGCGCTCACCTTTTGTAACGCCGCGGCAGTTGAGCTAGGGCATTGCGGGCGATGCCCACTTCCGTTTTGCGCCGCGCGCCGGGCTCCCCCGCGCTGTTGCCCTCCGCGATTCGTCGTATTGCCAACGCAATGTTGGTCGAGCTCGCGCTCGACCATGCCGAGCTGAGTGTGCTGCTCACGAACGACGCCGAGATCCACGCGCTGAACCTGCAGCATCGTCACAAGGACAAGCCCACTGACGTGCTCTCTTTCCCGCTGGATGAAGGCGGCGGCGCGGACGGCGCAGTGAGCGGCACTCGTCTCCTGGGTGACGTGGTGATCTCGCTCGATACCGCGGCCCGCCAAGCACGCGGGCGGAGGCGCGAACTGCTCCCGGAAGTGCGCTTCTTGCTCGCTCACGGCATCCTGCACCTGATCGGGTACGACCACGGAAATCCCGTCGAAAAACGGGAGATGACCGCGATGACCCGGCGTTTGGTGCGGGCCGTGACGGAAAAATCGTCGAAAGGTCTAGAAACCAAGAGGGAATCACTGAAGCGCGCCACCGAGCGCGGTGCGGCTGGGAGGCCGAAGGCGGCGAACCGCTCCGCTCCAGCTCGCGCAAGGCATGCGAAATGATTGCTAAGTCTGCAATCCATAACGAAAAACCGGCCTGGTTCGAGGCCCGGTTCACGGTCCAGCATGGAACAAGGGAACGCCGGTCGGGGGCGCACTAAACCGGCCTTCCGGACGCCTTCTCCGCGTCACCCTCTGACTGATCCGCGGAAAAAAAGCTCGATCCCCAGCCGCTTGGAATTTTTCCCCTTGAAAGGGCGTTAAGAACCCTGTTATCGCTCCACCCGTGCCTTGGACGACTGAAACGACGGCTTAAAACCCCGTCCGCCCAGTCGGGAGGGCCTCTACACCGCCGATTTTTGATTTTTCTGAAGGAGGAAGCGCATGGC
>JBDTJC010000447.1:0-9858 GCA_039936055.1 Polyangiaceae bacterium
CGATGATGTTGATGCGGTGCTTCTTGGCCTCGTTCGGGCCAAACAGCGGCGTCCAGAAGCAGTTGATCGCGGCGGCGGTGATCGTGATGCCGCGCTCTTGCTCCTGCTCCATCCAATCAGTTGTCGCGGCGCCTTCGTGCACCTCACCAATCTTGTGATTGATGCCGGTGTAATAAAGAATGCGCTCGGTCACGGTGGTCTTACCGGCATCGATGTGCGCCATGATGCCGATGTTGCGCGTACGGTCGAGAGCGGTTTCGCGGGCCATGGCGGGGCTTTGGGCTCTTCAAGTCGACTCGGACGGCACATAGACGAAACCCCCTCCAGCCTTCGGGTTTCCTTTTTCGGAAACCACTATGTCGGTTGGAGAGGGTTCGAGGTGTTGCGAATGGCTTGCGCGCTCCTCAAAGGAGGAGGTCGCGAGCGGCTGTTCGAACAACTCGATCTTATGTCGTCTGCTTCATCTTGCTGGGAGCAACTCCTCTTGCCTAAAGCCTGGTGGCGAGAACTGTTTGGGGCCGGGGCCCTCGGTCGCATTCTTCTTTTGGGGTCGGGGCCCCAAAAGTCGGGGGTGGGGCCCGCCGAAGGCGGGGGTGAATCCCCCGAAGACAATCACCAACGATAGTGAGCGAACGCCTTGTTCGCGTCAGCCATCTTGTGCGTGTCGTCCTTCTTCTTGACGGCGTTGCCACGGAGCTGAGCTGCATCAACGAGCTCCGCTGCGAGGCGCTCACGCATCGTCTTCTCGCCGCGGTCGCGCGAGTAGTTGACGAGCCAGCGCATGCCCAGGGCAACGCGACGCTCGGGACGAACTTCAACCGGAACCTGGTAGGTGGCACCACCGACGCGGCGGCTCTTCACTTCGAGGCGCGGCTTGACGTTGTCCAGCGCCTTGCGGAAGATCTCCAAGGGGTCTTCCTTGAAGCGGGCGCTGATCACGTCGAAGGCTCCGTACAGGATGCCTTCCGCGGTCGACTTCTTCCCGCCGATCATCAGCGAGTTGGTGAACTTGGCGACCAGCTTGTCCTTGTATTTAGGATCCGGCGTGATCTTGCGCTTCGGTACGTCTCTACGGCGGGGCATCGCGATATCCTCTTAGTACTCGGCTTATTGCTTGGGGCGCTTCACGCCGTACTTCGAACGGCTGCGATTGCGGGTAGCTTTGTTGGTGCTGCTCGGACCTGCTGCACCGGAGGCGTCCAGCGTGCCACGCACGACGTGGTAACGAACCCCAGGGAGGTCCTTCACGCGGCCACCACGGATGAGCACGACGCTGTGCTCCTGAAGGTTGTGACCTTCACCGGGGATGTAGCTGATCACTTCCATACTGTTCGTGAGGCGCACGCGACACACCTTGCGAAGCGCCGAGTTCGGCTTCTTCGGAGTGGTCGTGTACACGCGCAGGCACACGCCGCGCTTTTGCGGACAGGAACGGAGCGCAGGGGACGCCGTACGCGTCTTGATGACTTCCCTACCGAGACGGATCAGCTGTTGTACTGTAGGCATTCTGAAAAAAAACCCTTTTACGGCCGGGTAAAGTTGGGCCGGTTTTGGGGAACGGGAGGGTAGCCGCGGCGCTTGGCATGTCAAGCGGTCTCATCGACAGGATCCGTGGCTAGAGAGCGGGCGGCCTCATACACCTAATTGAGGCGATGTCCCAGCCTTCGATCATGGAGCCGGTCGGCCGATCACAGGCCCTCCGGCCGGCAGGGCATTTCCGGCCAGATTTTGAGGATTCGCAAGGGCCGGGGCGGGAGGCGCGGCGAGCCAGGCCCAGTGCTCGGCGAGCTGATCGACGGAGGCGGGACCGAGGTCCGCGCTGGCCAGGACCACGGACTGCGCCTCCGCGCCCCCACGGCGGGTCAGCACGCCCTCCAGAATGAGGGTGTCCCGCTGGGCAGCACTTCCGGCGAACAGCACTCGGGCCCCCCCCTGGCGGGCGAAGATGGCCGCATGGGACGGAGGCCAAGTGCCTGCGCTGGCTTCGATCAACACGAGGCGCGAAAAGAACGTCGGCTCCTGGCGCGCGATCGCGACCGCGAGATCGGCGCCGACTTCGAAGCCGCCGAAAATCAGGGGACCTGCGGCGATGTACGCGCCGTACTTGCGCTTCAACTCAGTGAGCGCCGCGCGCAGCTCTCGCGCGGTGTCCTCGGCTGAACCGAACGTGTAACGCACGTCGGCGGCGGGCAGATCGGAGCGCAGCACGCCGCGTGGGCAGAGCACGAAGGGCATGGGGCCCGCGATCCCGCGAAACGCGCCGCACGCCCACTCAGGGCGACCCGCAATGCCGTGCAACGCGATCACGACGGGCCGCGCGCCACGCGCGCCGATCGGCACCGCAACTTGCGCGGGGCCGAACCCAGGCACATCCAACTCCACGAGCCAGTTGCTTGCGCTGAGCGGCTGCATGAGCGGCACCGCGGCCAGGCTACTCGCCGCGGCAGCGCTGCCATTGCCCGCGGCGTGGGCGTGTCGACGCGGCGGCTTGCAGCCCGAGCACGCGACAAGCGCCGCTAAAAACAGGGCGAATTCACAAGCGCGCCTGACCACGACACAGATCGTCCCACAACTTGAGGGTCAACACCACATAGCTGTCGTGTTGGCGCACCCAGAGCACTTCCCTCACGACCAAAGCCGCCAGATCGAGGGTGCGTTTCTTGATCTTGAATGAGCTCGTGAGCTCGAGCGTGGGGACCCCGCGCACGAAGCAGGGGCGCGCGTGCGCGGGCAGTGCGAGCGCGGCTTGGGCGAAGCGCGCGGCGCTGAACGCGGCGGACTCAGCCGATGCATCGAGCGCGGCGACGACCTCTGCTAAACCAGCGCGCCCCGGGTAGCCGGGCACTGCTACGCCGAACACCGCGATACCCACAAAACCAAGCTCAGCGCTGAGTACGCGCTCGACCTGTAGCGCCGAGACGTTTTCACCTTTCCAGCGGAAGGCGTCACCCAGACGATCCACGAAGTAGAAGTAGCCGTCGCCATCGCGGCGCAGCACGTCACCCGACCGAAAATAGGCGTCACCAGGCTCGAACACGTGATGCGCGATGCGCGATGCGGAAGCGTCGCGGTCCGTGTAGCCGCCGAATGCGCCGTGGGGATCGCGAGCGCTCGGGAAGACGCGCAGCAACAGCTCACCGGGCTCGTCGGGGCTGCATTCGCTGGCGCGACCGACGGCGTCGCGCGCGAGATCGTGTTGTTCGGGGTCCAGGCGCGCGAGGCGAAAGCCGCGCCGACGTTCGAACGGCACGTGACCGAGCGAGCCGACCTTGCCCGTGAGATTGAGGATCGCGCTCGGCGCTTCGGTGGAAGCGTAGAACTCGCGGATCAATGGCTGCCCGAAGCGACGCTGAAACTCGGACCAGACTTCAGGTTCCAAGCCATTGCCAACCGCAACGCGCAGCCGCAAAGTGGCTTCGGCGGGGTGCGGCGGCGTGTGGAGCAGGGCGCGACACACATCACCGATGTAAAGCGTGGCCGTCGCACCGTAGCGCGCGAGATCGGGCGCGAACTTGCGCGCGCTGAACTTGCGGCGCAAAGCAATCGGCACGCCGGCCACGAGCGCCGCGCCGACGCCGATCAACAGCGCGCTCGAATGGTGCAGCGGCAACGCGCAATACAGCTTGTCACCAGGGAGAAATTCGAACGCGACGCTACCGAAGACGGTCGCGGCGGAACGCGCGCGCTCATGGCGTACGCGACATGACTTTGGCAGCCCGGTCGTGCCCGAAGTGAAGATGAGCACGAAGTCCCCTTCGGGATCCGCGAGCGCGGCCGGGATTTCCGGCGCAGACGCCGCGAGGCGCTCGAGTTCGCCCACCCCGAAGTCGAGCACTTTGCCGGCGAGCGCGGGCTCGGAAAGACCGAACAGCGCGTCGAGATAGACATGCTCGCACAACGAGACGCGCGGGGCCGCCGCTCGGAGCGCGTGAGCCAACGGTTCCCCGCGCAATTCCGGATTGATCAGCGCGGCGACTGCGCCAGCGTAGCCTATGGCCAAGAGCAGCAGCAAATAGCTGGGAGAATTGCCGCCCAGGAGCGCCACCACGTCCCCGCGCTGCACGCCTGCAGCGACGAGCACGCTGGCCACGCTTCGGGCGCGGCTGCGTGCTTGGGCGAACGTCACTCGCTCGTCATCCAGCTCGCAAAAGAGCGCGTCCGGACTCCGCCGCGCGTGTTGTTCGAGCCAGGTGATGAACGGGGTAGTGCCGGACGCCTTGGCGCGCAGCAGCGCCGGCAATACACGCCGCACGAGCACCGGGAGACGCGCGAGCTCGGAGCGGCGTTGTGCGAACCACACGAAAGCAGCATACTTCGTGAACCGAGATGCGCGAGTACAACTTCGACGGCTTGGTCGGACCGACGCACCATTACGCGGGGCTGAGTCACGGCAATCTGGCAAGCGTACAGAGCAGTGGGGAGCCGGGCAACCCGCGCAGCGCGGCGTTGCAGGGGCTCGAAAAAGCGCGCTTCTTGGCGCGCCTGGGTGTTGGGCAGGCGCTCTTGCCGCCGCCCCTGCGTCCTGATCTGCGCGCGCTGCGCCGGCTCGGCTTTTCCGGGGAAACGCGGGATGTGCTGCCGCGCGTGCTGCGCGTGGCTCCGGAGCTGCTCGCGCTCACGGCGTCTTCATCTTCGATGTGGGCGGCAAATGCCGCGACGGTCGCGCCTTCCTGCGATAGCGCGGATGGCCGTCTGCATTTCACGCCCGCGAACCTGGCGTCGATGTTTCATCGCAGCCTAGAGGCTGAAAGCACGACGGCCACGCTGCGCGCGATTTTCGCTGATCCGGAGCGCTTCGTCGTACACGACGCGCTGCCCGCGAGCTCGCTGTTCGCGGACGAAGGCGCCGCGAACCACACGCGCTTGGCGACGACGGACAACGTGCTGCACGTGTTCGGATGGGGGCGCTCGGCGGCTTCGGGCAGCATGCCGAGCAAATATCCGGCCCGGCAAACCCGGGAGGCGAGCGTGGCGTGCGCGCGGCTGCACGGGCTGCGTGAAGATCAGCTTTTGTTTTTGCAGCAAGCGCCGGAGGGCATCGACGCGGGCGCGTTTCACAGTGACGTACTGTGCGTCGGCAATCAGCAGTTGTTGTTGCTGCATGAGTTGGCGTTTGCGGGCACGCCCGAAGCGGAGCTGCGCGCGCGACTGGGTAGCGAGTTCGAATTGGTGGTGGCCTCGAACCAAGAGCTGCCGGTGCCGGACGCGGTGGCGGCGTATCCGTTCAACTCGCAGCTCGTCAGCTTGCCGGAAGGCGGCATGGCGCTAATTGCGCCGGAGGAGAGTCGTCATTCGCCGACAGCACGCGCGTTCTTGGAGCGCGTGCTGCGCGAGAACAATGCTGTCCACGCCGTGCATTACTTGGACGTGAATGGCTCCATGAAAAACGGTGGTGGGCCGGCGTGCTTGCGGCTGCGTGTGCCGCTCACCGACCCCGAATTGGCGGCTATTTCGGCGCGTGTCGTGCTGGATGACACGCTGTACGACGACGTACGCGCCTGGATCGAGCGGCACTATCGCGATCGCGTTACGAAGGCGGACCTCGGTGATCCGGATTTTTTCGAAGACAATCGCCGCGCGTTGAGCGCTCTTTCCACGCTGCTCAATCTGGCGATTGATTTGTACGAGTAAAGCCTAAGGCTGCGCTTCAGCGGGACTCGGCTCGGCCGAGTCCGTCGGGTGTTCGGCGTCCGGTACGGCGGACGCGCCGGGCTCGGGCTCGGGCTCGGCCTGATGACGCTCTGCCGGCACCTTGTAGATGTTGATCGTGTGGTTGATGACGTACGTGGGCTCGAGGCCGTGCATCCAGGGCGCGCAGCTCGAGTGCTCCCAGCGGTGAACGTACTGCAGGTGAAGCGCGACCCAGGAGCCAGGCGCCGGGTGCCCGTGGCAACCGAGTTCGTGAAACTTCAACCCGAGGTAGTCGACCTCGATTTTCCGGGTCGAAGTCTCGGTGTAATAGTAGAGCGGCTCCAGCTCGTGGGCCTGGGCGAAGCGCACGAAGTCTTCGCGATCCTGGCCCCAGTCATCGCCCACGACGGCGATCCACGAGCCGTGGCCGAAAGCCAAGAAGTTGAAATAGACGAGGAAATGCGGTGCAACCGAGAGCGCGCTGAACACACTGCTCAGGCCCACGCCGCGCGCACCCGTGAGCCACTCACCGTTGAACAGCTCCGGCAGGCGCGCGAACGCGCGTGCGCCGAGCACGCTAAGCAATGGGATGATCGGCAGCGCGTGCCGAATGCCCATGTTCAGGTTGGACTTCATCAGCACGGCCAAGAAGCCCGCGCTGACCGCGAGCAAGACCGAGCTGGGCAGCGATAGGCGAAAGCGGCGCGCGCGAAATAGGATCACCAACCCAAGGCCCAACAACGCGATCAGCGCGGGCGGATTCTTGAGCAGGATCAGCACTGGGAAATACGCGAGCTCGCCGTCCTGGGTGCTCTTGCCCATGAAGTAGGTGGGGTAGCCGCGACGGTTGTGCTCTTCGATCGTGAACAGGCCGAACAAGTACGGGTGCGGCAGCGGGATGCGCAGGCCCTGCGGGAGCATGGGCAGGATCGAGCGCTTTTCGAGGAATTGGCCGTGGTAGCCGCCGGTCGTCCAGTGCTTCTGCTCGGGCACCTCCAGCAGCTGGGCCACGGTCAGCATCGTGCGGTCGAACTTGTACACGGCGTTGATTGAAAAGATGACGATCAGTCCGGCGAGCACGAAATG
Source organism: Polyangiaceae bacterium (assembly GCA_039936055.1). Taxonomy (GTDB): domain Bacteria; phylum Myxococcota_A; class Polyangia; order Polyangiales; family Polyangiaceae; genus PMG-095. The sequence goes on from JBDTJC010000447.1 coordinate 6,718, forward strand.
ACCGAGCCAACTCGCCAGCCGCTTGCCGAGCGAGAGCCCCGCAAAGCGCCCGCGACCGAGGGCAGCGACGACCAGCGCGATGATCACCACCAGCGGAATCAGGATCACGCCGTTGTGTTTGACCAGCACCGCGCCTGCGAGGCCGAGCGGCATCGTGAGCAGCGTCCATCTCGAGCGCGAGTTCAGGTAGCGAATCGTCTCCCCTACCCCGATCATCCACATGGTGGCGGCAGGCAGATCCGTGGCGACGTAGCGCGCTTGGCCCAGCAGCGTGGGGTTGAACGCGATCAGCAGCAGCGCGCACGCCGCGGTCGGCCAACCGAAGAACGACTCACAGAAGAAGAATGCGTACGCCGCCAGGCCGACCAAGAACAGCACCGCCATGTAGCGGGCCTCCATCAGCTGCGCGCGCGCCCGCCCGTAGTCCACCTTGATGTACTCACCTGCCGGCGGGTAGCCGTTCTTCCAGGTGGCCATGTCGCGCGTCTTCGGGTTGTCGGGCTCGAAGATGGACGGGATGGCGTCGAAGGCGTTAGCTAGCGGCGGGTGCTGCACGTGCACCCGCATGTCGCGGTTCTGCCAATAGCTGATGCCGCGCACGAGGTGCGCCCACTCGTCCTCGGTGGGCGAGTCGTGGCGGATGCGCAGCGTGGACAGCGCGAACATCGCCACGAGCACGCCCAGCAGGAATGCCGGGCGCTGTTCACCGCGGATCAGCGCCTGAAAGAACCGGTGCGTCTTCTCGGTCCACGGCATTTTTCGGGCCGGACCCTCCCACGCCGGGTGACGCGAGACAAGCGCTCGCCTCGCCTCGCCCCGCGGAAGAAGCGCGCGGAAGCTCAGCCGAGCGCGACGCGCTCGCCGGTGGCGACCACGCGGTAAGACCGGACCGATTGGTCCATGGCCGCGAACACCGCGCCAATCAGGCCTGCATCTTCACCGAGGGAGCTGACCACGATCGGGATATGCGCGCCCTTCAGGGAGTGTTGCGCCATCGAGCTGCGCGCGCTTTCCAAGAGGGCTTCGCCGGCTTCCAGCACCTCCCCGCCGAGCACGATCATTTGCGGGTCCAGAATGTTGATCAGGTAGGAGATGCCGACGCCCAGGTATTTGCCGGCTTCGGCGACGATTCGCTGCGCGAGCGCGTCACCGGCCCGGGCTGCGGAGGCAACGGCCATGACGTCCAACACTTTGACCGCGCTGAGGGTGCTAGGCTCACCGGCGGACAGCGCGGCTTGCGCCGCGCGCACGACGGCGCGGTCGGAAACCAGCTCTTCAAGGCAACCGCGCATGCCGCACACGCAGGTGGGCCCGTTATCCACCACGGTGCAGTGGCCGATTTCACCGCTGAAGCCGCGCGAGCCGGAAAAGACATGTCCGTCAATCATGATGCCCGCGCCCACGCCGGGCCCGACGTGCGCCCAGACGAACGAGCGCACGCCTTTGGCCGCGCCCATGCGCGCTTCAGCCATGACGCCGGCGCTGGTCACGTTGTTCAGCACGACGGGCACGCCCAGCGCAGCGGCTAGCATCTCGCGCACGGGCACGTCACTCCAACCCAAATTCGGGGCAAGCGCGACACGGCCGCTGGCGGCGTCTACCAGCCCGGGCAGGGTGGCGCCGACGCTTTGGAGGCGGTCACGCGGGAAGCCGGCTTCAGCGCACACTTCTTGGGCGAGCTCCACGGCGGCGGCCACTGCGGCTTGCGCGTCGCCATGCACGGTCGCGACCTCGCGACGCAGGCGAATTTCACCGCGCGCGTCAGCCAGGCCGACGGTGGTTTTGTGCACGCCGAAGCAGATGCCGAGGTAGGCGGCGGAGGCGTCATTGAACTCCAAGAGCCGCGCTCGGCGACCACCGCTGGCGACCGTTTTGCCGAAGCCGACTTCTTGGACGATGCCACGCGCCAACAAATCTTCCACGATCGCGGAAACCGTGGGCTTGGTTAGCGCAGAGCGCCGTGCGAGATCCGTGCGCGAGACGCGGCCGCCGCGACGAATGATGTCGAGGACGATAGAGCGGTTCACCTCGCGCATCGCGCGGCTATCGACTTTGCCTTGGACGTCTTGCTGCATGGGGCTCACTACTGGGGTTATGGAACTGGTTCCAGGGGCAGTCTGACTCAATATCCCCGGCCAGTCCACGACGTTTCACGCGAGGCAACCCGACTGAAAAAGTCTTCGCTTGGTAGAAACGCGCGGGCGCGCTGTACGCGAACGCGCCACGAGCTGAGGCGAAACGCTTCGAGCTGCGCGGGACCCAACCAAAAAACGAGGCGCACCGAGCGCCGTGGAGGATCACGCCTCTAGCGAGGCTCGCGGGGACTGAGAGGGGCGCCCGCGGTCCCGCCGCGCAGCTCACGCTACTCCGGTGTTTCCGAGATGTGGCGGTGTGCCTCACGTCATTGCCGCGCGTCGTCGAGGCCTCCGAGTGAAGTAGCTCGCGCGAAGCAATCAGAAACGCCGACGCTCTTCACACCCGAGCAGCGGCGCGCGGGCGGGCCAGATAAGCGAAGCACACGGCCAAAAACACAATCCGGAGCGCGCCCAGCAGCAGCACGTCGTCCGCGAAAGAGCGCGCTGACTGCACCTCACCCGTGACGCGATTCAGGATCGAACCGCTCGCGCTATCGTCGAGGGGCTCAGCTGATGTAGTTCGTCGAACACTTCGCTGCGCAGCTCAGGCACGAGCTTGTGGTGGATGGGCGCACCGACCGCGATACGATAGCGGTAGTTGAGAGCGCGCGTCGCGCCTGGCATTCGAAGCGATTCCCGCGCTTTAGAAGCGCTCCTGAGGCGTCCGACACGCCGCTGAACACGCGCCACGCGCGGCCACCCAGCTCAGCCTTGATTGGAGAAGGGGCCGGGATGGGGAGAGGAAAGGGCAGCGGGGCAGCGGGATCGGCTGGTCGAGATGGGGATGGGGATCGGCTGCATCAATTCGCAGCGGAGGAGCTGTTTGGTTTGGGATTGGGGCCGCGCTGAAAAGTGCGCGCTGGCCCAAACCCAATCCACCTATACGGGTCTTCGTCGAGACCGATCCCTGGGAGCGCGCGAGCGCGGCCCCGGCTTTGCCTTGCCCGCAGCCCTCCCGAGCCCCCTCCCGCTCCCCAACCCCAACCCCAACCCCAACCCCAACCCC
>JBDTJC010000448.1:0-14194 GCA_039936055.1 Polyangiaceae bacterium
ATTTGTCCTTGTACGTGGTGTCGCTCCGGCAAGGACAACAATCATTTCAGTCTGTGCTGAGCGGGATCGGCAACTTGTACGAGCACAATTTGTACATGTCGAACCTGTTCAGTTACATCGAGCTGGCCGAGGACAGCGAGCGCGTGCAGCGCGAACGCGCCGAGAAACGCCGCTTGGCACCAGCGGCAAGCGGCGCAGGCATTCGCTTCGAGAACGTGGGCTTTCACTACCCCGGCAAGGACACCTGGGCACTTCGGCACGTGGATCTGGACATCCCGCCCGGTGACAGCATCGCGCTGGTGGGCGAGAACGGCGCGGGAAAGACCACCTTCGTGAAGTTGCTCGCCGGTCTGTACGAGCCCAGTGAAGGCCGCATCGTGTTGGACGGCCGCGAGCTCTCGACGTGGGACCCCGAGCAGCTGCGCAGGCGCTTCGGCGTCTTGTTTCAAGACTTCAACAAGTACCAACTCAAGCTGCGCGAAAACATCGGTTTGGGCAGTGTGGATCACTTGAGCGATCAGCCACGCATCGAGCGTGCGGCGGAGCGCGGTGGCGCAAGTGAACTGCTGAGCACGCTACCCGGCGGCTTGGACGCACCGCTCGGGCATTGGTTCGAGAAGGGCAGTGAGCTGTCCGGCGGGCAATGGCAAAAGGTCGCCCTGGCGCGCGCCTTCATGCGCGAAGAAGCGGACATTCTGGTGCTGGACGAGCCGACCGCCGCGCTGGATGCCGAGTCCGAGCACGCCGTATTCGAACGCTTCCGCGAGCTCGCCAAGGGCCGCACCACGATCGTGATTTCGCACCGCTTCCCAACCGTGCGCATGGCCAAGAACATCATCGTGCTCGAACGCGGGCAGGTCGTGGAGCGTGGTTCGCACGAAGCGTTGCTGGCAGAAGGCGGCAAGTACGCGCGCATGTTCAAACTGCAGGCGCAGGGCTATCAATGAGTCGAGCGCCCGCCGCGCACTCTGACCCGCGTCACTTGTCTCCGCGCGTGCGCGCCCAATTGACGAACGCGCCGCCCGCCCGGCGTGCTACTGGCGGCGCGAAGCGCTTGCGCCAGTCACCGTGCGCGAGCCGACGTTTGCCGCGCACCTGATCGGGCGTCATCAGGTACGTCTCCGCCTCGCTACCGTCGGCCAAGCGAATCGTCTCGCGTTGAAATAGAATCGGCACTTGGCGGGCGACGTCGATCGCCCGGCGCGTCTGCAGGTCGACGGCGTACAACTCACCGTGCACGGCGACCGCGCCATCAGGGATCAACGCGGCGTACACGTTCAACTCCACGAGTTGAAAGCGTGGCTCAGTGAGCGCGGGACCGAGCAGCTCCGACCCCGCCAAGAGCGCGTGATCGCGTTCGCCCGGCAACAACGTACCGTAGAAAAACAGCCGACAGGGTTTGGCCGTAAGCACGCAGCGGAAGTGTAGCGCACGCGGAAATTCCGGAGCAATTGCCGAGCGGCACGGGAGCACGAATCAGGGAATTTTCTCTACAGCTACGCCTAGTTACCCACGACCCCGCAAGAACGAGCCCAGTGCCCAGTGCCCAGTCACGGCGGTCATTTCAGCGGGTGGGAGGTGGGGGGTTGGGGATTGAATGCCAACCTCGATTCTCGCTGTTGAGGGGGCGCCCAGGGCCCCGCCACGCACCTCTCAGCGCGCCACCGTTCCGGTCAATGCTTGGGCGTCACGCCGTGGCAACTCGCGCCGAGCGGGAAGCCGCTCGCGGGTGACTTCTTCAAGCGCTGCTCGGTGACCGGACTGTACTTTCCGGTTTCGGGGATCGCGTCGTCAGCGTGGTTACGATTCCAGAGCTTTTGAAACGCGAGCACGTCGGTCGCGGTGTGCGGCGGGCCAGCGTCGCCCTTGTAGTCGAAGTGCACGCGGTCGGATTTGCCCAGCCACTTGAACTCTTGGGCTTCCAGCGCGGGGCGCCATTTGGCGGCTTCTTTGATGTCGAGCGCGGACCCAAGCTCGTGATTGCTATCGCCCGGCACGGTTGCGAGCTGCACGCCGCAGATCTTGCTCGCGGCCCAGTGCCAGACCAAATATTGCTGAGCCACGGTGCGCAAGGCACTGTTGATCGTCATCGTGTCGGCCGAGTGTGCACCGAGCGCCTTCAACAGGTGGTCCCGCGCGGCGACCTCCAAGTACGGGTAAATATGGCCGGACAGCACCAAGTTGGGTCGCTTCGGTAGGGCCACGAAATCATTCGGCTTGATGCAGCGAGCCTGCTCGATAATCTGCCGACTCAGGCCGTCCACGGTTTCCGTCGAGCAGCTGCCCGCCGCCGCCAATTGCACGGTCGCAAAGTGCTTCGGTGCCGCTGGCTTGGCCTTCGCGCTCGGCTCCTCACCCGTGCCGTCCTCGTCGACTCCGTCGCCGAGCGGCGCGGCCGGCTCGCCCTTCGACAGCGAGGGCGCGTCGCCATCCGGCATCCCGCCGTCGGCACTCGGCGCGAGGGCAGCATCAGGCGCCGGCTCGGGGAAGCTCGGTGCCACGCTCGCACTCGCGCTCGGAATGCCCGACGTCGGCGCGCCACCCTTCACGATGAAGAAAATGCTCAGCGCGATCACCGCGCACGGCGCCACGAACGCGACACCAATGAGGAGCGCGCGCCGCGCCCGCGCGGGCGCCATGTCTTGTGTGCCAGGGTCGTCCGCCATGAGCGTCGCGTGCCGGGGTAGCGCGACCCCAGGTCAGGGGCAAGAGCCGCCTGAATCACTCAGCGGCTGCGCGGCATCCACCCACCTGACCGACCTAGGTCCGCTGGTTGGGGGCGACACGCACCGCTGATTGGGCTTCGGCGAAGACCTAGGCGTAGGCCTAGCGCTGCTCGTATCGGACGTTCACTTCACGTGATCACTCGGCACCGGCGGGATCACCAATGCAGGGAGCGTGATCGGATCCCAGGCGGGAGTGAGATTGCTGTAGCTCAGGCTGCTCGCGCTCGCGCCGTCCGCCCCGGGGGTGCGGTTTTGATTCCAGATATAAACCGCCGGGTAGGTGGTGACCGCACCGGTCGTGTTGTCGAGCACGACGGCGGCCAAGTACAGCTGTGACGACTCATTGAGGCCTTTAAACGCGGACAGCGGGTTCGCCGGCAGCTTGAACTGCGCCGAGAATTCATCGGCGTACTTACGCGCCGAGGAGAAGACCAAAAAGTAGTACGTCTTGCCCCCGGCAGAGAACACGTCGGGTGACCACTTGGCCCAGCTATTGATCAGCCCGGCCGAGACGTCGTCACCGCCGCAGCTGACCGGATCGTTGGACGCAAGCGGCAGGGCCACGCCGCCCCCCGCGGGCACGATCATCACTTTGCCGAAGCGATTGTAGTACGGCCCGTCCGGCGAAGTTGTGCCCGGCTTCGGCGCCTGCGTGAAGGCGATGATGCCGTCGTCGGCTGAGTAAGACGGGTAGTACTCGAGCAGGCTCGGGTCGGAAGCACCCATCAACGGCTGTGACGTGCCACCCGCATGGTTATTGTACGCGACGGTATGAATGTCAGCCGTTGTCGCCGTAGCGTCCGGATGCCCATCGGGCGAGTAATCCGTGGTGGTGTAGACGATCTTATCGCCCTTGTGGCTCAGGTTCGGCGACACATCACTGACGCCGGTGTCACCCGTAGCGATCAAACCCCATGAGGTGCCCTTCAGCGCGGTGGCCGCCATATTTCGGGCGTCGACCGGCGTGCCGTAGACCGGCATGTTGGTCACTGCGACGTCAACGGTCGCCGCCGACTCCATGTCGATCCACATCAGCTGGTGCCATTTGATCTTGTCGTCGTTGTCCGGGTTGGCGGAATCGTATTTGGGCAGCCCTTGCCAAGGCAGCGTGCGGGCCGCTCCAGACTTGAAGGTCATGCCGTAGCTCGAGACCAAGATGCGGTCGCCGGCAACCCAATGCGCGGCCGACATCGTTTGGGTGCCCGTCCAGGGCATCTTCATGAGGGCTTGTGCGCCCACCCCGATATTGGCCGGGATGGCGCCGACAGTGCCGGCGCTGAGAGACGCTGCAGCTTTGGACCACGGCCAATCATCAGTGAAGACCACGCCCGTGCCGTCCGGAATAGTGGCGTGGCAGCCGACGCAGCGCACGCCGCCGTCAACGAACCCGGGGAGCGGCGTCGTGTCGTAGTAACCGCGCAGCACGGAGCCGTCCTCGCCGATTTCGCCGGCCCACTTCACGGCAGGCAAAGCGAGCGAGTTGGCCACGCCCTCGTCACCCACGCCGAAGCCGAGCAACTTGCTCGAATCGGGCGTAACGCTGGCGGAGTTCACGGTCCAAAACACCATACTGCCCGTGGCCACCACCGGCGCAATGTTGAAATCACCCTGGATGCCGACCGGCTTGCCCGGTGAAGCGGAGTTGATACCGCGGATCGTGACCGTGAGTGGCTGACCTGCAGCGTTGTTCGCGAGCCCGGCGCCCGACGGCGGGCTCATCGCCGTGAGGGTGCCAGTCCAAATTTCCTTCGGCAGGTACCAAGAAGGAGCGGCGCCGTTCGCGCCCGGCTTATATGCGGTGTACGCGACGAGGTCGTGCATTTCTGCAGCCGAATGGATGCGGATTTCCAGGGTATCGATGCCCATTGGGGCGCTCACCCGGAAGCGAGGCCGCACCCAATTGGCGGGCAACATCGCGCCTGGTGTCGTGGCGGTGGAAAGCTGCGGCTCGAGTGCACAGAGGCCGCCTGGGGTGAAGTTCGTCGGGTCACCAAACAGCGTCGCCACGTTTGCGGGCACGCCATCACCCATGATGGGGGCTGCCGGAAAGTCCAAACACGCGGCCGCGCCGCAGGTGGGGTGCGTGATGTTCGGGTTCCCCGGGTCAGCGTCCGGCGCCACGCCGCCGCCCATATCAGGCGGTGTGAATAGCTGAGTGCCGGCGACGCTGCTGCCGGCGCCCGTATTAATGCCGGCCCCGCCCGACGAAGTCCCCCCGCTGTCCGTGAGGCGCGACCCGCTCGGGTTGCCATTGCCCGCGCCGCACGCGGCCGCTGCAGCCGCTGCCGCTACCGTTAACCCTACGAACGCCAGGTATTTTTTCATAGTAAATATTCCGCACCAAACCCGCGCGACACTAACCAAATGCGCATCGCGTCACCTGGGTCGCTCAAAGTGCAATGAGCCACGTGCGCTTCGGTTCGTCAATTGAAAGTGCTATTTTTTCGCCGCAATTGTAGGTGGAACGGGTCCCACAAAGTCACGCTGCGCGCGCCTTGGCACAGCCTCAATACGCCACCAACATAGTCTTCGCGCTACCGAGGAAGCGACGTGACACTTCATGTCTCGAGACGAGGGCGCGCTGACGGGAAGGGCGCAGCGCCGTGCTCGCTGAGGAACGCTTGCATCCTCGCGATCGCGCGCTCGGCATCCGGGCCGGTTTTCCAGCTCTGAACCAGCTCGGCGTGCGCTCAAGCTGGTTGGCTCAATGACTCGCTGACTAGATTACTCAGCTCGTCCGCGCTCAAGCCGCCCACGGCGTCGCCGTCGTCCAGCAGCGCGCTCGCCACTTCCCGCTTCCGTTCGTGTAAGCGCACGATGGCGTCCTCGATGCTGTCTTTCGTGATGAGCCGGTACACCGTCACGGGGCGGTCTTGGCCGATGCGGTGCGCGCGGTCCGTCGCTTGCGCTTGGACGGCCGGGTTCCACCACGGGTCGAGGTGAATCACGTAGTCCGCCGCGGTCAAATTGAGCCCAAAGCCGCCCGCCTTCAGGCTGATGAGGAACAATGGCGCATCACCGTTTTGAAAAGCCGCCACGCGCGCCTGGCGCTGCGCCTGCGGGGTGCTGCCATCCAAGTACTCATGGCGAATGCCACGCTCCTCCAGGCGTTCGCGCACCAACGCCAGAAAATCCACGAACTGGCTGAACACCAAGGCACGGTGTTGGTTCTGACTGAGCTCCTCCACAAGCTCCAAGAACGCTTCGATCTTGGAACACTCGCGGGGTGCGTCCGGGAACACCAACACCGGGTGACAGCAGAAGCGGCGCAGGCGCATGATTTCTGCCAGCACCTCCAGCTTGTTGTTTCGTTTCCCGTGCACCGTGTAAAGCTTCTGGTGGATCTGCTTCCTGAGTAACGCGTAGCGCAACGCTTCGTCTTCCGACCAACGCACGTCGTGTTGCACCTCGGTGATCGGCGGCAAGTCGAGCGCGACCTCGCGCTTCAAGCGGCGGAGCAGAAACGGCTTGACCAGCTTCTGGAGCAGCTCAGTGGACTCGCGGCCGTGGTCGCGCTCGACGGGCATCAAGAAGGTGCGTTTGAAATGCGGCCAGTCGCCGAGCAGCCCGGGGTTGAGGAAGCGAAAGATGCCCCACAGGTCCCCCAGGTGGTTCTCGACTGGCGTGCCCGTGGCGGCGATGCGCTGTTTGGCCGACAGTGAATAGGCGGCTTTTGCCCGCAATGACTCAGCATTCTTGATGAATTGCGCTTCATCCAAGACCACCGTGCCCCAAGCAATCGCAGCCAGCTCGGCTTGGTCCTGTTGCAATAGGGTGTAACTACACACAATCACGCTCGCGTCGCCCGCAGGGCTCTGCACTCCTGTGAGCAACCGCGTGCGGTCGTTGCCTACCCATTCGATGGCCTTCAGCGTCGGCGCAAAACGCGCGATCTCCGCGACCCAGTTGCCGCACACTGAAGTCGGCGCAACGACCAACGTCGGGCCATGGCCTTCGGCGGCGCGAGCCAAGAGCAGCGCCAAGATCTGCACCGTTTTGCCGAGGCCCATGTCGTCCGCCAGGCACGCGCCCAAGCCGAGCTCACTCAGATACGAGAGCCAGCGGAAGCCGTCCATTTGATACGGCCGCAACGTCGCGCGCAGTGTACTGGGCAGCGAAAATTCGCGCGCAGAAAGCTGCGCTACGCGCTCGAGCCAAGTGCGCGCTTCGCCATCTAGTTCGAAGCCGGTATCCGCCGCGCTCAACTCTTTCAGGGAGAACAGCGCGCTCTTCGGCAAGCGCAACTCAGCGCCCGCGCGACCCTTGGTGTTCACCGCCTTGAGCGCGGAGAGCACGCGCCGAATGCGCGCTTCGACCTCCACGTAGTCGCCATTTTCCAGGCGAACGAAGCGGCCATTGGCCAACATTGGTGCGCGCAGGAGCTCGCCAAACGAGATCTCAGTGAGCTCGTTCACGCGCACGCCGCCTGTCACCAAGTACCAGCCCTTGTCGCTGCGCAGTCGGCCGTGCAGGGATTTCGAGGTGGCAGTACCCGCGAGCTTCATGCTGCCGGATTCTGGCCATTCCAGCGCACACGGAAGCTTTGCATCGCGCAGCTCGCTCAAGAGTTGCAGCACGCCGACTTCGCCGAGTGTCCAGCTATCCGGTGCATCGAGCGGCGAACGTTCCTCAGGGTCTTCGTCTTGCGTCAACGTGGCGCAGGCGGCGCGCACGTGGGCGTGCAGTTGGCGTTCGCGCTCGAGATCCCGTTGGCAGCGCAGTCGCTGTCCGCTCGCATACACGCTCAGCGCTGCGCGACCTACCCCTGCCAAAAAGAATTGGCCCTGTTCGGCAAACGGGCGCACGCCGAGTTGCACGAGCCATGCCCCCGCGTGTGGTGAGAAGCGCAAGCACGGCGTGGCGTCCGCCTCGACCGTGCGCTCGTTGCCCAGCTCCGGGCTGCGCACCTCCACGCTGTCCGAGAGCTTGCCCAGCACCGAAAGCAGCTCCCTTTCATGGCTCTTCGGGATGCGGGCACCCCCGCGCACGGCCTCGATCACCCGCTGCATCGCGGCCGTCACTCGATACACAATCAGCCTATTTTCGCCCTCGGGCAGCAGGTTCACGCCCAGCTCCAAGCCGAGCGGCTCCACGAACACTTGCACGTAGCCGCGCTCCTCGCGCGTTTCCAGGCGCGGCGTACCCCGCAGCACCTCCACCGGAGCGCGCGCGCGCAGGCCGTTGATCACGCGCGGGTGGCCAATCAATGCCTCTGGCGCGTCCGGCGTGAACTCACGGGCGCCAGCGTGGTGCTCGCGCGTGAAGTCCAGCACGCGCTGGTCCTCGGGCGGCAACTCCGCGTAGTGCGCCCACAGCTCGGCCAGCGGCACGCGCCGTCCATCCGTCCACCCCTCGGAGGGGCGACACTCTTGCAAAGCGGGGCGGTTCAATTCGCCCCGCACCATGTCCACGTACCAGCCGACGCGGTAGCCTTGCGCGCTCACTTCGCGAGGTGTTTCACTGATCAGCGCGAGAGCCTCGAGCGCCTTCTGCCACTCCGCCTTCGTCGAAATCAGATCCCACAGCACGAGCTCCTTGGCCGAGCGTGTCGGCGGCGGCACGAGCTCGGGCGCGATGCGCGGCAGCTCCGCCTGGAAGTGCTCTTCGTTCAGCAATTGAGCCAAAAACAGGGTCTGTCGTGTAAACCAATGATAGCCCGCCAAGTGCCAGGCGCGCGCGCGCCGGAGCAGCTCTTGGCACCAATTGGCGCGCGCCCACTTGTCGGGCGAGTGCAGGTGCACCGTCAGCGCCAAGATCAAGAGCTCCCAACCGGGAATGTCTACCGAGAGCTGGTGCACGTCCAAGCGGCGCTGCTCTTCTGGGGGTTCGGACAGGTGCTTCTGCAGGGTGCGCAGGGCGCGCAGCGCGCCGCGACTCAGCTCACCCGTGCCCGCGTTCAGCACGCGCTTGGCGAGCGTGCGCCCTGCCTCGGTGTCACGCGCGCACAGCAGCAGCGCGTACAGCGGACCGAGCGCGCCACAATCTGCCAGCGCCTCGCGCTGCTTGGTGGTCGCGAGCACCTGGTCGAGCCTGGCCTGGGCATCGGCCAGGTTTCCTTCGAGGAAGCGCACGGCGACCGACAACGAAAGGGAGCTGCCGCTGCGCAGATCGGGGACTAGCGCGGGCACGCGCTCCGTCTGGTCACGGAGCACCGCGTGTTGATAGAGCACGCCGCTGAGTGCGTTACGGTCCTCGGCGTTGTCCGTAGCGCGATTCGCCGTCGCCCACGCGTACAGCTCATCACACGCGCTGGGCGTGATCAGGCATTCCTCCAGCACCAATCCGGAAACCCGTGGAGCATCGGCACCCCACACGTGGCTCAACCAAGCGGCGTCGAATGGTTCGCACAGCGAGCGGCGTAGCCACTCGGCGCGCGTGGTCGGTCCTGCCTCCGGCGGCTGCTTGCGCTTCGCCCAGCGGCGCTGAAACTCGTCCAGCGAGCCGCCCTGCAGCGCCAGCGTGAGGTCGCTCACTGAGCGCATGGTCAACAGCGCCCGCAGCACCGCCGCTACGCGCTCGAGTTCGCCCACTTTGGCTAGCCTGCGCAAGACGAGCTGCTCGAAGTCCGAGTGCACGGAAAAGTGCGGCTTCAGCGAGGCGCCGCGCGCACGACGCGCCGGCACCACCCAGCCCGCGAGCTGCGCCTTCTTCAACCAAGCCGCGCCGGGGACGGCGGGCGCCGGGCTCAGCGATTCGAGCACACTCTGCGGCAAGGATTGCTCGCAAGCGAGCGCTCCGAGCAGCGCCCAATCCTGCACACCCAGCTCGGCGCTCCACGCCTCGAACCGCGCTAGTTGCTCACTCAGTGACACCGCCCGAGGGGGTACCGCTCAGCGACTCCTGCCACAACTTTGTTCGACGCACGGCGCGAAACAACCCCAAAAACAGCAAAGAAAAGGCGCTAATCCTCAAAGGCCAGCGGGTACCCAAGTTCATTCGGCAATTTGCCGCCTACGCGAATCACCCTCAGACCCGGCGCGAGGCGGCCCGGGCGCGCGTAGCTGATGCCGCCACTGGTGTGCGCAACTAGGCCCAGCAATTAACCACACCGCGCACTCGACGGACCGCGTCGGCGGGTGAGGCGTGCCATGCTCAGAATGCCCAAGCCAGCTGGGAGGCCAAGATACGCAGCGGAAACGCGCCGAAGCCTACCGCGCCCGGGCCACTGAAGTGCCAATCTGTGTATTCGAGTTTGAACACGACAGCGGCCGTGGGGCGAAAATTCAAGCCGACTTCATACGCGGTGGCGGGCGGGATGTTCGGTGTATCCGGCGTGTAGGCGTGCTGCACGATCACGTACGGCATGAGCGGCACGACCGGCAACCGATAGCCGACCAAGCCGTAAGCGCCCCAGCGCCGATAGTCCGGCGTGTATCCTTGCGGCGGCTTCACTACCTGCGCGCGCGGGCGATTACCTCGCTCGAACTTCGCCTCGTTCATGATGATTTCACCCTGAGCGAGCCACGACTTGTATTCCCACTTCACGTCCGCAGCGAGCGACATCTCCTCGTACTTGGAGATCGTGGTGGCGCGTCCAAACATTGGACTTCGGGATCAACAAGCGCTGATAGGTGAAGTCGGCGAAGCCGTAGATATCCAGCTTGTGCGCCTGTTCCGTGTCCGCGTTCTCGCTGCTGGTGAAGCTATCGCTGGGAGCTTCCGGCGCAGAGCTGAACTTCTCGTCGGCTGCGGCGTCGAATTTATCGGCGGTGGGTCCGGTTGCGGCCGACGTGGCAGGAGCCGTGACGGCGGGCGCCGGCTCGGGAAGGTCAGGCGTTTCCGGCGCCGCAGACGCAGACGGCGCTGCAGACGCACTGGGCACTGCGGGCGCACTCATCGCGGCCGGGGGTTCGACGGCAGAGGCCTGCCGCCCCGCGCTGAACACCAACCCTAACAGCGCAAGACTTCGCAGCCGACGCACTAATTGCTGCCGCATTTCCCTGCGTCTACACAGATGACTGCAGTCACGAGGCCGCCGGAAAGTGGCGCAAGGTCGCAGCACTCTTTACCTGGAAAGCAGTCGTTGGCTGTCAGCGAGCAACCTTGGACGTAGCACTGATGCGTGTTGAAGCTCTCGCAGTACGTCGCGTCCGTGCCCGTGCAATCGTCGTTCGTTTTGCAGGCCATGCCCGCGCCGCTTGGCGGGCGTTCGCAATAGCCCGTCTTCCCGCTCAAGTCGCACTTGTAGCCGGCGCTGCAGGCCGCGTCGTCCACCGTGGTGCAGCCGCTGTTCGTGCAATACCCAGAGTCAGCGCTCGAGAGGTGGCACGTGTCATACCTCTTGTCTTTGCAGTCAGCGTCTGCCTTGCAGGCGGCGCCGACCGCGACGCACGTTATGCCGTCACCCGAAAAGCCGTCGTTGCAGGTGCATACGTCGTCCTTGGCGGTCGCGTTGCGGTCGCACGTTTCGCAGCCGTGATCGCCCGCGACCTTGTTCAGACTCTCGTCACAGACGCACAACCCCGCGTCGGCGTTGTACACTTGCCCGGGGTCACAGCGATCGCTCGAGTGATACAAGCAACTGGATGCGCCGCCCAAGCTAACGAAGGCAAGCAGCATCCCCACACCTGAGATGCGAGACCGAGCGAACATGCCGGCTATAGACGACTCGGGGCCCATGGTTCTTAACCTACCCCGTGCTCAAAATTCGCGTAACACGGGAATTGCAGCCTACGGAGCGCGGCATCGCGGCGAATCGTCTCCTCCACTCGATTCCCCCGTGGGGCATTTTGTCGGACACAAACAAGCACAGGCGCGCAACATGGGAGTCAGTATCGGCCGCTAGGGTCGGGGCGATGATCCTCACCCGAAGCTGCGTGCGTCTTTCGTTGGTTGTGTTGGCAGTCGCGTTGACGGCCGGCTGTAACAAGTCGGACAAAGCAGACGACGCAGCAAGCGCGGCCCAGGGCTTGGGTTCGGCGGAGCCTGGCAAGCACGGACATGAATTGCCCCCGGCGGCCTTCGAGGCGTGCACAGGCAAGGCAGTGGGCGACGCTTGCACGGCGCAGTTTGGCGACAAGCAGGTCGAGGCGAAGTGCGGCGCGGCGCCGGATGGTCGCCTCGCGTGTCGGCCGGAGCGCAGCGAGCACAAGAAGCCCGACTGAGCTGATGCGCCGTGCCACCGAGCAGGCGAGCGACACCTTCGCCAGCCTGACTCAAATCATCGACGACGCCAAAGACGCCGTCGCCAAGATGAACGCGCGTCAGGCAGCGGATCAGGCGCAGCTCAAGGAGATTGAACAGGCGAAGTGAGCGCCGGGCGTGAGCCTGATTCTCGCTTCGCCGTTGCGGCATGTTGCACGGTCTCGCAGCGCTCGATGAACGCGCTCGTGCTCTTCGGCATGGGCACGCGCGCTCGCGCCATGGATGACACGAGCACGGCACCCGCAGCCAAAATTTCACTGAACTGGCTATACATTGCTGAATCGAACGCGGACCCTGCGGGCAAGGTCGGCTCGAAGCCGCACAACGTTTCACTCGCGACCACAAAGGACGACCACACCTCGAACACCTCCGGATCGGTGCGCAGGGTTTCGGTCTTGTGCTTCGCAACCGCGACGAACTCGTGCACCACCGGGACCAGCGCCGAGAACGAGGGCAAAAGAGCAATCGTGTTCAAGAGCGCCGCACCGATCGCGTCAATCGCGCGCATGGTCATCGCGATCTTCACGTAGCGGCTACGATAAAACTCCTCGATCGGAAAAGCGAAGGCCTTAAATGGCTCACCCCACAGCTCGTCGATGCCTTCTTCCCCGCTGCGGTGCAGCACCATCTGCCCGAGCGTGAGTGACTCCTGCAGATGTTCGCCGCATTGACGCATGAGCGCGTTGTCGGAACGGATCTCGACGCCGCACGCCTGCAATTCGACCAACTTGGTGAAGATGTCGGTCGCGCGGTTGAACAGCGCGCCGGCGAGCATGCCGCCCTTGACGCGCTTTTTCGCCTGATTGGTCTCGTCCAAAAACGCGCGGCGCGCTTCCGCCAAACGAATGCCGGGCACGTTCAAACCATACTCGACGTGATTGAACAGGCGGCGCGTCAGCGCGTCGATCAGGCGCTTCTTGGCCAGCAGCGTATCTGCCGGCACTTCGTAGGCTTTGATCCAATAGCCATCGTAATAAACGCGGAGCTGCCCATCGAACACACGCTCTTCGCCTTGCGCAATTCCGATGTCGGTCATGTCTTCGTCACCTACGGCAGTGATGTGCCCCCTGCCACCTCATGTTCACAAAACTTCGATCGCGTGGGTACTGCTCAATGCGACATTTGCGCTCGACCATCACGCACCGCGCGCCCCATCTCGCACTCGGAAGCGCGCTTGGTACGCATGCGAAACGTTGGCGAAGCAATCACTGCCGGGGGTGATTCACGCTTCCTGTGGCGATAGCAATCGAGTCGGAGCCCGCCAACGTCCGGACACGACCGACAGGGGCTAAATCCGTGTGCACGGAATACTACCGCCATGATATCGCGAACGGAGGCGTCGTCGTCCAATGCCTCAAATAAAGACTGTTTTTGTGGATGATGCGCGCATGTACGCTTTGCGTCGGCCAAGCGATGGGCTTATGAAAAAAAACGCCATGACTGGGAAACGGGATTCGAGTCCGCCCGCCAACGCGCGTGACGACGACCAACCACGCAGTAGCATCCGCCCGGGGCCGCCGCCGCCGCCCGTACGCGCCAAAACCGGCCCGCCGCCACCACCCAAGCGCTCACTGCCCCCGCCATTGCCGCCTTCCGCTGCCGCTCTTGCGCCGCGGCACGAACCGCCGCCGCCACCCAAGCGCTCGTTTCCGCCTGCTCCGCCGAGCCGCGCCCCCGTCGCATCCGCAAGAAACGCCGGCAGGCCGCCCCCGCCCCCGCCGTCACTCCGGACGGGCAGGCCGCCAAGCTTGCCGCCGCCGACCTTGCCGTCGTCTCGACAAGTCGCGCTTGCCCCGGAGCCCACCGTTTCGGTTGGGGTCGTCACCGCTGCGCCGCCTGTCGAAGCACCCGCTCCACTCGCACGCGAAGCGACTCGCGTCGTGGCGCACGCGCCGGTCGTCGCCGAAGCACCACCCGCCGTCGACCAAACTCCCGTCGTCACTGAAGCAGCACCCGCCGTCGACCAAACTCCCGTCGTCACTGAAGCGGCAGGATGCGCGCGCCGTGATCCCGCTGGCGCGCGCGGTGTCCGCGCACCAGTCGTCGACCAAACTCCGGTCGTCGCCGAAGCGGCTCCTGTGATCGAGCGCGCGCCAGCTGCAACAGTCGAAGCCAGCGCGGGCGAACCGGAGCCAGCGCACGCACCCATCGAAGCAGCCGTCGTCGCGCCGGAAGCAGCCGTCGTCGCGCCGGAAGCAGCCGTCGTCGCGCCGGAAGCAGCCGTCGTCGCGCCGGAAGCAGCCTTCGTCGCGCCGGAAGCAGCCGTCGTCGCGCCGGAAGCAGCCGTCGTCGCGCCGGAAGCAGCCGTCGTCGCGCCGGAAGCA
>JBDTJC010000449.1:0-11106 GCA_039936055.1 Polyangiaceae bacterium
TTCGAGCTGCCGACGTAACCGGCGACGAGCGGGCCTGTGTGAATGCCAATGCCGATCGCGAGCGGCGCTGCGCCGGCGTCGATGCGCCGGCGATTGAACTTGCCGAGCGCTTCCATTTGCTCGAGCGCGCAGCTCACGCTTCGAAACGCGTCATCCGGATGGCCTACGGGCGCGCCCCACAGGGCCATGATGCCGTCGCCCATGAACTTGTCGAGCGTGCCTTCGTACTTGAACAAGACCTCGACCATTTGCTCGAAGTAGTCATTGAGCAGATCGACCAAGGCTTCTGGGCGCGTGCCTTCACTCAGCGGCGTGAAGCCGCGAATGTCGGAGTTGAACACGGTGCACTCTTGCACGAGCTGACCACCGGGCTTCACCTCGAGCTCACCAGACAGCACGCGCTGCGCGATGTTCGGCGAGAGCAGCCGGCTGAAGCGCTCGCGGTTGACGATCTCCAGCTCCACCTTTTTGCCGAGGATGTTGATCTCGATGAACATCGCCGCTTGCGAGGCGATGGCCGTGACGATCTCCATGTCCTTCGGTTGGAACTGCGCGAGCGTTTCACTGTCCAGCCACAACACGCCCAAGATTTCGTTGTTATGCAGCAGCGGCGCGACGATGGCCGAGCTGATCCGGTTCAGGATCATGCTTTTGCCCTTGGAGGCGGCGAAATCCATCGCCGCGTCGTGGGTGAGCACGGTCGCGCGCTCTTTGATCACGTGGTTCATGATCGTGGAAGACACGGGGATCGGCGCATCAGTGCCGTCGCGGCGCTGACTGGCGCCGGGCACCAGTTCACCTTGTGGGTTCATCAAGAAGATGACGCCGCGATCCGCGCGCACGAACTTGAAGATCGTGAGCAAGATCTTGTTCAACAAGGTGGGCAGATCGCGCTCGAGCGCGATCTCGCGCGACAACTCATGGCTGAGCCGCAGGCGTTCGTAGTCTTGCGCGAGCTGATCCGTGTTTCCCGCCAGCTTGTCGTAGGGCACGAAGCCCTTTTCTTTAGCGGCGATCTGCGTGCCGATTTGACGCGCTTTGTCGTTTACATCCACGCGCGTGGCCGGCATTTGCGCCGTGCCCATCGGCCCGGCGGGCGCAAAGCCCGGAGCAGCGGTGAAGCCCGGAGCAGCGGTGAAGCCGCCTTGAACGACTGGAAATTGCGCCACGGGCTGCGTGCCGTGTGGTGCCATTGACGGTTGAGCGTATTGGCGCGGCAGCGGTTGCCCCATCGTGGAAGGCATTTGCTGCGATGGCGCCATTTGCGACGCCGGCGGCGCGGGCTGCCAGCCGGAAGCGGGCGGGGGCGGTGCCGGTGGCACGCCGTACGCCGACGGCGGTGGCAACGGACGACCCGAGCCGTCATCGTAACGCGCGCGCGTTGCGCCGAGCGCAATGTCATCACCGTGCTTGAGGTCTTGCTCACCAACGACGCGCTCGCCGTTGATGTACGTCCCGTTCAGGCTACCCAGGTCGCGCAGCGTGAAGCCGTTCACGCGCCGTTCCAGGATGCAGTGCTCCTTCGACACGATCTTGTCGAGCAGCTGAATCGTGTTGCTGGGGTGCCGCCCTAGCGAGTTGTGGTCGCGTAACTCAACGACCTGCTGGCCTTCGGGAGTCGCGAGCAGAATGCGGGCCATAGGGGCAAAAAGGCTACCGGTCTCGGCACTCGCCGACAAGAGCAGCCGCCCGTGAATAGAGAAAACACTCATTCGGGCAACTCCGTGTAGGCCCTGCGGTTACTCCTCCCACCCGCCACCCGCCACCCGGCGCGCTCGTTGGGTTCGGAGTCAGTAGGCTCGGTTGTTCCGTCTCGGCTGCCGCGCCTCGGGCCCCCCGGCCGAGTGGGCCCTCTGATAGGCTTTGCAGCGTGGCAGGTCACATCCTTGCAATCGATCAGGGGACCACGGGCACCACCGTACTAGTGATGGGTCTCGACGGGTCGACGCTCGGCCGAAAGAACTGCGAGTTTCCGCAGTACTTCCCGAAGCCCGGCTGGGTCGAGCACGAACCGGACGAGATCTGGCAGAGCGTGCTCGGCGCAGTGAGCGGAGCGCTCGAGCAATCAGGTGTGCGCGGCACGGACATCGCGGCAATCGGACTGACCAATCAGCGCGAGACCACGCTGCTTTGGGATCGCGCAACCGGCAAGAGCGTGCAGCGCGCCATCGTCTGGCAAGACCGTCGTACGGCGACGGTTTGCGCAGAGCTGAAAGCTGCGGGTCACGAGGCGCGCGTGCGCGCAGTAACTGGCCTGCTGTTGGACCCGTACTTCTCTGGCACCAAGCTTTCGTGGATGCTCGACCACGTGTCTGGCGCGCGTGCTGCAGCCGTTGCAGGCACGCTCGCTTTCGGCACGGTTGACTCGTACTTGGTGTGGCAATTGGCAGGCGGCGCTGCGGGACACGCGCCGCACGTGACGGATGTCAGCAACGCCTCACGCACACTGCTGATGGATCTCGCCTCGCGCACTTGGCACGAGGAAATGTGCGCGCTGCTGCGCGTGCCTGTGCGCGTGCTGCCGGAGATTGTGCCAAGCGCGGCGCGCGTCGCGGCCACGCGCGGCGTGCCTGGCTTGCCCGATGGCATTCCGATCACGGGCATCGCTGGCGATCAACACGCCGCGCTGTTTGGACAAGCCTGCTTCACGCCCGGTGATGCCAAGTGCACCTATGGAACGGGGGCATTTCTGCTCGTCAATACGGGCTCGCGTCCCGTCGCGAGCCGCTCGGGTCTGCTCTCGACTCTCGCCTGGCAGATCGATAGCGACGTCGTGTACGCGCTCGAAGGCAGCTGCTTCATCGCCGGCGCGGCGGTGCAGTGGCTGCGTGACGGGCTGGGCATCATCAATTCTGCACAGGAGATCGAGGCGCTCGCGTTGAGTGTGCCGTCGAGCGAAGGAGTGGCTTTCGTGCCGGCGTTGTCCGGGCTCGGGGCGCCACACTGGGATCCGGATGCGCGCGGTTTGATCACTGGCATCACGCGTGGCACCACGCGGGCGCACCTGGCGCGAGCGACGCTCGAAGCCATCGCGTTCCAGGTGCATGACGTGATGGCCGCCATGAGCGAAGACCTCGGCCAGCCGATCACGCGCATGCGCGTGGACGGCGGAGCGGCGGCCAACGATTTGTTGCTTCAGACACAAAGCAACTACGGCGCCGTCACGGTCGAGCGCCCGACCGAGTTGGAGTCCACCGCACGCGGGGCAGCAATGTTGGCCGGCCTGGGGGCCGGTCTATTCTCGAGCCCAATTGACGCTGCGAGAATGATTCGGGTCGATCGCGCGTTCACTCCCAGTATGGACGCGGCGACGAGAACCGCCGAGCTCGGTCGCTGGTCTGACGCCGTGTGTCGAGCGCGTTCGCATTGATCCATGTAGGTCCGCGCATTTGCCCCTTTCCGGGCGCGGTCGCCGGCCCCAAGATGAAAGCGTAGGCATTCGATGAGCTTTTGGAAAAGAGGATAGAATGGCGGACTCGGAGTCGGGCACAGGTGGGCCCCAGCAGTTGCGCGACATCCCGGTCGATTGGGAAGCGCTCGAGGATGCCTTTGAGAATAACGCCCCGGAGGTGCACAGCTACCTGCACCTGGCTACCGGTGAGGTCCTGCGCGTCGTGGACGGGATCGCCGATCCGGAGATGCACACTCGTATCGCCTCTGACACGACGTACATGCGCATCGAGCCGGTGAGCTCGCGCGAGCAGTATCGCTGGATGGAGCGCTTCATTCCGATGGTGGATGAAGGCGAGCTGCGCGACCAACTGAGTGCCGCCATCGACGGCAAGGGCGCCTTTCGTCGCTTCAAGGACGTGCTCATGACGTACGGCACCGAGCGCGAGCGGTGGTTCGCGTTTCGCAGTGAGCGTCTGCGTGTGTTCATGGAAGCCTGGCTGAGCGCCCACGGCTTGGCGCCGACCGCGCGTCAGGTGTGGCCCGCGGATGCCCTGCCGGCCGAGCCCGTCGTCACGCCGGATGCGCTTAGCGCGCGTCGGAAGAGCAGCGCGGAAGCGCTGCGCAAGCAGCTGCGCGAGCTGGCTGATACGCTCGGCGCGCGTGATTTGGAGAAAGTGGCGGCATTCGCCGAGTTCGTGAAGGCGCGCCGCGCCGCGCGCGGCTTCACGCATCGCCCTGACGCAACCGGTGCGGATGCAGACGCGCCGTCGCAAGCGGGCACGGAAGCGCCGCTGGCCCCCGCCGAAACGCCCGCCGCAGACGACGACGAAGCCACGCCCTCGTCGCGCAAACGCCCCGCCGCTCGATGAAGCGCGCTGTGGCGGCCGCGGCGTTGTGCGCGCTGGGCTTCGTGCCTCGCGTGCTACACGCCGATCCCGTGGTCGTGGATCGTGCGGTGGTGCGCTTCGCGGCGCCCGAAACCGGTGGCGCGCGTCACCCGCGCTTCGTGTTCGAGCGTGAGTTGTCGTTCGAGGCGCGCTTGGAGGCGCTCTCGGATCCGGATCGCGGCGCGCTCGGTGACGCGCCGTATCGCGAGCGGCACGTGACGGCCGCGTTGGATCGGCACATCGCCGAGACCATTCTCGGTACCCTGCGCATCGACCCGGAACCCAGCGCGGCGGAGCTCGAGCACCAGAGTCAATTGGCTCACCGCATGCTGAGTGATCGCGCGGGCGGGGAAGACGCGCTGGACGCTGCGCGCCGTGCTGAAGGCATCAGCGCGCGTGAATTCGGCCGACTACTGGCGCAGAAGGCGCGCGCGAGCTTGTACTTGGACCGCATGGTGACGCCCATGCTGGAGCCGAGCGAGGCCGAGTTGCGCAGCCTTCACAAGTCCACCAGCACGCCCTTTGCGGATGCGCCATTCGACACGATTCGTCCGGCGCTGCTGCGTTGGTACGTGTCGCGTCGGCTGAATACGGCCCTGTCCTCGTTCTTCGAGAATGCGCGTTCACGCATTGACGTGACCGTGCTCTAAAAGGCGCGCTCGAGTGGTCGGCGGCGTGTTCTGGTCATGAAAACTCATTCCAAGTCCGACGCGCGCAAAGTCGTGCTGGCAGCGCTTGCCGGCAATCTCGGGATCGCGGTTGCCAAGTTCGTGGCCGCGTGGCTCTCCGGCAGCACCGCGGTTTTGGCCGAAGGCGTGCACTCGCTCGCGGACACCGGCAATCAAGGCCTGCTACTGCTCGGCATGAGCTTGGCTGCCAAGGCCATGCCTTCTCGCTACCCCTTGGGCCGTGAGAAGGAATCGTACTTCTGGGCGTTCATCGTCGCGCTGCTCCTGTTCTTCATGGGTGGCGTGTTCGCGGTTTACGAAGGACTGCGCACGCTGCTGAGCGCGGGCAAGGAAGCGCACGGCTCGCCGCTGATCCCGCTCGGAGTGCTCTTCGTTTCCCTGTTGATGGAAGGCGGCAGCTTCTTCGTCGCCTTCAAGGAGTTCAACAAGACGCGCGGTAAGGCTGGCTTCTTCGAATCGCTGTTCCGCGGCAAGGACCCCACAATTCCGGTCGTGCTGCTGGAGGACACCGCGGCGGTGTTCGGCTTGTGCGTCGCGTTCGTCGCGATTGGCGCGTCGGCGCTGACGCACAGCTCGCTGCCGGACGCCGCGGGATCCATCGTGATCGGCCTGCTTTTGTGCGGCGTAGGCGTGCTGCTCGCGCGCTACACGCGCAGCCTCTTGCTCGGTGAAGGCGTCACGCCTGAAGTTCAGAGCCGCACCCGGGGCGTGATTGAGACCACCCCAGGCGTGCTCAAAGTGACGCAATTCCTCAGTATGCACCTAGGCCCTGAAGCCGTGATCCTCGCGCTCAAGGTCCGCTTCCGCCCCCAAATGGTGCTCGAAGAGCTCGAATCCGTCATCGACAATATCGAAACCCGCGTGCGCGCCGAAATGCCCGAGATGAAGAAAATCTTCGTCGAACCGGACAGCGACTACGACGTTGAGCAGGATGCGGCGCTGAAGACGCGGTGAGTCTTACTTCAGTAATTGTCAAACGGCGTAGGAAGGAGACCGGGCGCCCTACTGCGAAACGCTCGGCCGCGAGTCGTTGCCGCCGTGCTCCGGTTTCATCGCCTGCCTGCGATCGCAGCCTCGACGTGCTTCCGTCCAAAGAACCGAAACGCATGCCGTGTCTGGAGAATCTACGCTGCTTTGCCGAGCTCTGGGCCATTCGATTCGTCGCCGCCGCCGCTGTCTGAGCCGGCTCCCCACAGCACTCGCCTGGCGAGCGCGCATCCGGTGCCGCGGGTGGCGAACCGACGACAGCCGAGCGCACTCCCCGCCGCGGCTTGCGCCCGACAGCGAAGCGGCGCTTCTCGCGGTCGCTGATCAGCGCATTGAGCGCGCGTTCGAAGAGGCCTTCCAGCTCGCCACTCGGCAGCTCGTGACTCAGTAGCGCTCGCGCTCGTTCGACCTTCTCTTTGAGCCTTGCATTGCCGGTGAGAGTGCAGGCGCATCACCTCAGTCCGACTTCTACTCGATGCCAATCTGAGAGCGTCTTCACTCTCAAACTCGCCCACGTGCCGCCGACACCGCCCCCCTGTAGCGCTCATGCCGCTGCGGCAGTGGCGTCGAACGACGCTTCGCAACTCGACGTCACTCCGCTCCACAGCGCACTCGCCAGGCGAGCGTGCTCTCGGACGCGAGGCTCTACGCCGCGCAGCGAGGTGCGTTGTGAAACCTGCGATCGCCCAAAAATCAGGGCGATCCCGCGCCGCGCGCTACCACTTTACAGTGACGCTTGGCGGCTGGAGTTCGGCTTCGGCGTGGCCTAGGTCGACGGTCAGCTTGATGGAGGCGGAGCCGTGCTTTTTTAGGTCGATGTTGGGCGCTTTGGTCAGATCAGCGATGGGGATGACTTGTTCGGGGCGTAGGGCGTGGATGACTTCGGGAGCGCCGGTGACGGTGACGTCGACCGTGCGGGGGAGGGCGCCGGCGCCGGGGACACCCACGACTTCGATCGGGCGGTTTTCGAATTTTGCTTCGCTCCTACGGCGCGCGATGGTCACGGTCTCGTTGGCGGCGGAGGGGCCGATGTAGCGCGCGCGCGGTGGCGGTGCGTCGATGGCGATGCGTCGGTGATGCGTGCCTTCACTGAGCCCGCTGACGTCGAAGGCGGCGAGGCGCGCGAACTGCATCACTTCAATCACGCTGACCGGGCCGCGCACGGTGAGCTGCGTGGGGTCGACGTCCGGCTCACCCTTGACGATGTAGCCCTCCGCGGGTTGCCCGGTGATCGCCGCTTGCACGGGGATTTGTCGGGTAACGACGTCTTCCCACTCCAGATCGATGCTCGGCGGATCGATGATGGTGATCGTGGTTTCGGGTGGGAAAGAGAAGGCCTTGGGTTCGAAGCTGATGGACTCGCGGTTGCCGGCGCGTAGATCGATTTCGATCGGCACGACACCCGTCTGAATCAAGCGATCGATGGCGCGCGCCGGCCCGCGTAGCGTGACGTGAATGCTCGCGGGAATGGGCGTCATCAGCTCGCGCTCCGCGCTTTCCGGCGGCAAGCGCATCACGATGGGCACAGGGATGGTGCGCTGTTGCTCGTCCGTCTGGCCCTGTAAGAAGGCGAACAGCCCGAGCGCGAAGGTCAGCGCCAACGCTTTCAGTCCGATGTTTTCAGTGAAGGACTCCCGGAGCCACGTCAGCGTGCTGGCCAGCAAGGAAGATAGCATCAGGGCTCGCTCTGGCGGGAGCCGCCGCCATCCGAGGGATCGTCATCGCCGCTCAGATCGGAATCACTGCTGCGATGGCCGCGCGGTTCAGCACTGGTGGTGACCGGCGTGCGCAGCGGCGCGACGACGACGACCGGCGGAGGTGGCGTGAGGGATGGCCGCAGGGGGGGCGGGGCGTCGCTCGTGGCGCGCACGCGCGGACGCACGGGCGAAGGCTCCGGCTCGGCCAGGCTGATGCGCGGGTACGCCACTTCCGGCTCGCTGATGCGACGCGGGTTGCGCGTGCTCTCGGGTGCGTCGCCACCGCGGCGTGAGGGCACCAAGTCCGTCGCGCGACGTGACATGGATGCGTCGACCGCGGCGCCTTGGCGTTGCGAAGCAGGCCCGGCTTGGCGGCTCTTCTTGCGGACTTTCGGGCTGAAAATGGCTTCCAACATGGTGCGCAACTTCAAGCCGTCCAAATTGGAGGCGATGTTGCCGTTGAAGCAGAAGCTGATCGTGCCGCGCTCTTCACTCACGATCACGACCACTGCGTCCGTTTCTTCCGTGATGCCCAGGGCGGCGCGGTGACGTGAGCCGAAGCTGTCGTCCATCACGCGGCCTTCGGGCATCGGGAAGAATACGCCGGCTTTGGCGATTCGGTAGTTGCGGATGATCACCGAGCCGTCGTGGAGCTTGTTTACGCCTTCGGGGATGAACAGCGTGACGAGCAGCTCGCGCGAGACTTGCGCGTCGAGCACGTGACCTTTGTGCACACCCACGAACTCGTCCAAGTTCGCGTCTTGTTCGAAGGTGATCAGCGCGCCGATGCGGTGACGCGCAAGATCCGTCGCGGCCTCGACCACTGCGTCGATCAATTGTGACTCTTGCGTGCGCGCCAAGCCGCCGAACCAGGCTCGACTCCCTACGCGCTGCAGGCCGCGCCTGATGTCGTTCTGGAACACCACGACGATGATCAAGATCATGCTCGAGATCAGCGCGCCCATGATGTTGAGTACGGTGACGAGCTGCAGCACCTGCGCGACGACGTACAGCACGAACACCATGGCCAGGCCCACGCCGACCTGCATCGCGCGCGTGCCGCGCAGCACGAGCAGCGCGCGGTACACGATGTAGTAAACCAGGAAGACATCCAGGGCGTCGCGCGCGCACTGCACGAAGCTGAGGCCGCTGAAGAAAGCGAGCACGCTATCCAGCATGGGCCGCTCCCAGGCTGCTTTCGCTATTTTCGCGGTCTGCGCGCTCCACGCTCTCGACCTGCGCCATGAGACGTAATGCTTGGCGCACCTCACGCAAGTCATGCACGCGCACGATGGCCGCACCGCGCGCGACCGCGAGCAAGCACGCGGCGACGCTGCCGCCCAAGCGCTCGTTCGGCGTGCTGCCGTCCAAAGCGCCGATGAAAGACTTACGGCTCGGCCCGACGACGATCACGCCTTCGCTCTGAAAGCGCGCGAGCCCGGCGAGCAGGGCGTACGACTGTCGCGCATTCTTGGCGAAGCCGAGACCCGGATCGAAATACACGTCTTCTGCACGCATGCCGGCTAGGACGGCGCGTTCGCGCGCTGCTCGCCATTCACGGCGCACGTCTTCGACGACGTCGGCGTATCCGTCATCCGGGTACACGGAAAAGCCCGTCATGGTCGCGGCGGGGCCGCGCGTGTGCATCAAGATCAGCGGCGCGCCGTACTCCGCGCAGGCGCGCGCGAGATCAGCGTCTGCGAGGCAGGAAACGTCGTTGATCAGCTGAGCGCCCAGGCCGAGCGCGTGGCGCGCGACCGCTGGACTCGCGGTATCGACCGAAACCAACAGTCCAGTGCCGAGCGCGTGCTCTAGCGCGGGCGTGAGCCGAGCAATTTGCTCGGCCGCGGGGATCGCGCGCGCGCCGGGGCGCGTGGATTCAGCACCGATGTCGATCAGATCCGCGCCTTCAGCCGCGAGTTGATCGATACGCTGCGTGGCCGCAGCAGCGTTATCGTGGCGACCGCCATCGAAGAACGAATCCGGAGTGACGTTGAGCACTCCCATGAGCAACGGACCGCGCTCACGGCGCAGATCTTCGATGCGTGTCGAGGCGGGTCCCACTACTATGCGGTAGCAAGATGTGCGCCGTCGCGCAAGCATTGGAAACTCAGATGCAATTGAAGCTCTGTGGGGGGTGCGGTGCGAGGTAGCCCTCGACTAGCGGCGCCCGTGCTTGCTGCCCCAGAATGCCACTCACGCTGGGGAAATCCTCCACGAGTGACGAAGCGTGTCGCGGCCAAATTGCTCGCCATCGATCTGGAGTCGCTCCACTGGAGACAGCGTGCTGCTGGTTTTGATGAGCTTGCTCGCCTGCGCGCTGATGGCTGCGTTCTTGGGCTCCCTCTGAACTGGGAAACGAAAGGATTCGCCAGCCCGAGCCAAGAGTAGGACAAGCCTGCCCCGACGGATCGGCGTAGAATGCTCGGCCATGATTGCGCCAAGCACGGTTCCTTCTGCGTTCGCCGCTCGCCGAACGCGCCTTTCTACGACGTTTTCGGGTCCAGCGCTGTTCGTCTCGGGCTTGTCTCGCCCGCGTAATTTCGCGGGCAACCGCTACCCGTTCCGCGCGGAGAGCCATTTCCTGTATTTCGTGGGTCGCGCTATCGAGGGCGCGGCGTTGTTGATGGACGGCCGGGAAGCGACGCTGTTTGCGCCGCGCCCCGACCCGGAGGCCGAGCTGTGGGCGGGCCGTCAACCTGGCTTGGATGACTTGTCGCGCGAGCTGGAGATCGCGGTCCGTCCGATCGAAGAGTTTGAAGCGCCGGACGGCGTGGCGACGCTGCCCGCGCAAGACGCAGAGAGTTCCTTTTGGCAGAGCGAGCTGGTCGCCCGCGATATTATTCACGGCTCGGGCTTCGAGCTGGAAGGCGCTGACCGCGCGCTGGGTGACGCCGTGATCGACATTCGCTTGGAGAATGACGCGGCCGCGATCGCCCAAATGCGCTTCGCGGCGGACGTTGCTGACCGCGCGCATCGCGCCGGCATGCGCGCCACGCGGCCCGGGCAGCGTGAATTCCAAGTGCGTGCCGAGATGGAGAGCGCGATCATCGCTTCGGGCTGCGCCTGCTCGTACAACTCGATCGTGACTGTGCACGGTGAAGTGCTGCACAACGAGCGCCACGATGGCTTGCTCGCGGACAATGATTTGCTCTTGGCGGACGTCGGCGCGGAAACGCCGGAAGGCTGGGCTTCGGACGTGACTCGCGTGTGGCCGACGCGCGGTGACTTCTCGACTACTCAGCGTGAGCTGTACAACGTGGTCCTGGCGTCGCAGCTCGCGGCCATCGCCGCCGTGGCACCCGGAGTGCGCTACTTGGCCGTGCATCGCGCGGCGGGCCTGGAGCTGCTGCGCGGCTTGCTAAATTTGGGCATTTTAAAGGGCGATTTGCAGGATCTATACGCTCGCGGCGCGGCGGCGTTGTTCTTCCCGCACGGCATCGGCCACCTCCT
>JBDTJC010000450.1:0-73214 GCA_039936055.1 Polyangiaceae bacterium
GCTCTCGCCGCTGGCGAAGACCACCGAAACCGAGAGCGTGCCGTCGTCGGACCAATCGAGAATCCGCTTCTTGCCGGTCGACGCGAGTTTGTCTTTCTCGCCCAGAAAAGCAATCAGCAATCGCGGAGCCGGACGTCGAGGAGCTGTCGGGGCGCGTTGCAGCCGCGATCTGCGTGCCGAGGCCGGCGTTCGTCGCCGCGCGGGCGAGACTGGGCGAAGACTTGGCGGCGCTGAGCGCAGAGTTCCGAGTTTCTCAGAGCCTGATGGCGCTGCGAGTCGCGGAGTGCATTGGAGTTCCAACGGCCCTGATCACGCGCAGGGTTGTGCGCACAAGAGGCGCGGCGTGGGAGTGGCCGCACACGAGAGAGCAGTGGATGGCGTTCGTCGCGCAGGTTCGGGCACACCCGAATGGCATCCGCGTCAGCCAGCGTGGCGACGCGCGCGAGTCCTTTTGCGTGCGGTCTAGCGCGTGTCGGCTAGACTAGGGCGCGTCGTTGTTGGGATCGTAAATTCGTGCCAATATCTCGGTGTAAGGAATCGCCAATGAAAGTAGACCTGCCGCAAGATGCCGAGCACCGAATGCGGGCGCTCGTCTCGTCAGGGAACTTCGGCGCGACCGACGCCGAGGTCGTATCCACTGCGCTCGAGCTTCTTGAGCGTCGCTACGACGCAAAGAAGGCGGCGCTTCGCCAAGCGCTCGAAGACGGGGAACGCAGCGGCATCGCAGAAGACTACTCGCTCGAAGGCTTGCTCGCGGAGCTCGACGCCGAGACGGAGTGATGCCCGGCTTTCGCCTGACCAAGGCGGCCAAAGCGGACATGCTCGGCATCGGTCGCTACACGCGCCACCGATGGGCCGCGAACAAATGCGACGGTACGTCGGCGGGCTCGACGCCTGCTTTCATGACCTCCCCCGCTGCAGCATGTCGGCCAAGACACTTTTCGCAGCTAAAAAGGCGCCCGTGCAATTGACCCGCAGACAGCGCTCGAATTCTTCTGGTGCGGTGTCGATGACGCTGCCTTTCCGAAACGCACCGGCGTTGTAGATGAGCACTTCGGGTGCGCCCAGCTCCGCCATCGCTCGCTCGAAGGCGGCAGCGACGGAGGCGTTGTCGCCAGCATCAACGAGGATCGAGCGGGCGCGACGGCCGAGGGAAGTGACCTCGAAAGAGGTAGGCCGCGGCCATCTCAAACAGGTCGGCATGCAGCAGCTCTCCAAACGCGGTTGAACGCGGCTGCTCGACAGCCGACTCGAGCAATCCCCGGTCGCGCACGCCAGCTATGCCCCCGAACTCATTGAGCTGCAGCGCGTGAATCTCGAGCACGTCCTCGAGATCCAGGAACTCCGCCGCGATCATTTGGCTAGTCTGGCTAGCGTCTTTGCGTGGGCCTTGACCATCTTGGCGGCCGACGCGCGCACGCGGTCCTTCTTGTCGCCCCGGACCGGGCGCAGCATGAGCACATCGCCATCCGTCGTGATCTCGAGTGGGGTGTTTTCGTCGATCTGGAGCAGCTCCAGGACCGGCCGGTCCAGGATGACGCCCAAGCTGTTCCCGATGCGACTGAGTTTCTTGACCATGGTGAGCCTTCGTTCTTACGAAGTTATAACCCGGGTCGATGCCCGCGTCGATTCGCTGACCCGAGGACCCGGGCGCACGGCTGCAAATTACAGCCGAAAATCGACCCCGGCTCAAGGACCTCCACATGCACAAAAGACGAAAACCCCAGCTCCCGCCGGGGTTTTCTTAGTGGAGGCGCCGGGAATTGAAGACTACTTCGGGGCAGCGGCCCTCACGAATGAGGCTCTTCATCTCGTCATCTGAGATGAGTTCCGCTAACCGCTCAGGTGGCGGGGCACTTTCGCTCGCATTCGTCACCGCTCCCGCGCTATCCAATAGAGCGGCCGTCGCCGGAGGTGGACGATCGCAAGGACGGCGAGAAGGTCGGGAAAGATCTGATAGGCGAGGGCGTAGGGAAATCGCGGCAGCACGAAGCGACGGATCGGGGGAATTCGAGCCGGGGCTCCCGGCCAAAGTGGCCACGACTCCGGCGACTCCGCGACTAGAAGCACGGCCTCGCGCGCCACGCTCACGAACTCGTCACCCAGCCCCTCGCTTCGATCGTCGTACCAGGTAGCCGCGTCCTCGAGCTCGGCTTCAGCTTCAGCGAGTAGCGCGAGCCTCACGACGTGCTTTCAGTCGGTCGGTGATGCGCTTCTCGGCCTCGTCCCAGGTGACCAGCGTCGCCGTGCCGTTGGCGACCGCTTGCGCGCGACGGTCGAGCTCCTCGATCCAAGCCTGCTCGGCACCAGGTTCGGCTTCGCCGTCGAGGCTCTGCAGAAGATCCTTGGCGAGCGCGGCGCGCTCGTCGACCGGTAACGCAAGGGCTTCTCGTCGGAGGTGGTCGGCGCTCATAGGCAAAGAATAGCGCCATGCGGTGCGCTCGTCCGAACGGGCTGTGGACCCGGGTGCCGATCGTCGAATCTCGGCCAAAAATGGGGCGCTGGTCAGGGACCTCCACATGCACAAAAGACGAAAACCCCAACCACGGTTGGGGTTTTCAGTGGAGGCGCCGGGAATTGAAGACGGTTCATTTCGGCGCTTTTTCGTGAATCGCCGAGCATTCGCACGATTCCGGGTGTTGGCGCCGGTGGCGTTTCTTCCGGAATAACCGAAGTTCGCTGCGGACTTTGCCGCGCGTCAAAGAGGCTACCGATCGCTGCCACCGGCTCGCACAGCTCCGCCCAGTCGCGATGCGTGTAGCGGTCCACGATGTCGCCCTTCGCGTTGTGGGTGACCTGCTCGAGGATGTCCTTTCGGGCCCCGCCGCGACGCGCGAGAGTGACCATCGTATGCCGCATCGAGTGGAGCGACTTGTTGGGAATGCCGGCTGACAGGCAACCGGTGACGAAGGCCTTGTAGTAGGTGGACCGGGTGTGGTGGCCGTCCCGCGTTCGCGGTGTGGCGTACGGCACGATGTAGTCGTCGGGGGTGGGCGCGCTGCCCATGAGCTTGCGGTAGCCGACCGTGCCCCATTCGCTCAAGATCGCGGCCAGCTCGGGGTGGACTGGCGCGACTCGCGGTCGTTTCGTTTTCAGGACCTGCCCGCCGTACTGGCTACCTACCTCGAGCGCCCAAAGCGGCTCGGTCGCCGTGTCGAGGTCGCGCCAGCGGCGCCCGCAGGCCTCGCCCTCACGGAGCCCGGCTAGGATGCATAGGGCGTTCAGAACCCGAACGGGCCAGGGGATGGAATGATGCGAGACCAAAACAGCGGCCTCGGTGCGCGTATAGGGCTCCCGCTCCTTACTTGCCTCGCCCGAGAAAAAGCCGCGGGGTAGAACGCAAGGGTTGGTGCCGACGAGCTCAGCAATCTGGGCGTCGCGGAACATGGTTCGCAATGTCCCGTATGCGTTCTGGAGGGTTTTGATCGCCACCGAACCCTTGAGCTTCGTCAATGCCGCGATGATGTGACGCGGCCTGACGTCATCGAGCGCGAGCACGGAGAACTCCGGGACCGCCAGGAACCGCGCCAGGTTCCGCCGATCGTCTTCGGCGGAAATATTGCTGCGGGCGTCGCCCCAATGCTTCACGTATTCGGCGACCATCGACGTCTTTGCGACTTCAATGGGCTGAAACGTGCCCGCGTCGACTTCGCGCCTGCGGCGCGCATCGAGTCGCTCGGCCTCTCGCTTGTCGGTGCCCGACCGCTCCCAGTAGACGCGCTTTGCGAAGGATGTCGCGACGTAGTACGTGATTCCCGATTTCCGCTGTTTGCCTACGACGGCCATTAGCCAGCCCTCTTTTTGAGTGATTCGACCCAGGCATCCAAGTCCGCGACGCGAAAGCGCCAGAGCGAGCCCATCTTGAACGAGGGCAGCTCTCCCGCGCGCGCTCGCTTTCGCAGCACGTCGACGGGCATCTTCAGGAAGGCAGCCGCTTCCTCTGGGGTGAGGACGGCCGGGGCATTGGCAACGCTCGGCCCCCGCTCGCGCAGAGCCGCGCTCACTTCCGCGCGAATGATCGTCTGGAGGTCGTCGACCGTCAGCGTTACAACAAGTTTGCTCATTGGAGCCTCTCGTGTGCGTCTCGTTCGGCGCGCCCCCAGGCGTCGGCCAAATTTGACACGGGGGTGCAGCGAGCAGTCCTTGTGAACCGAACTTCTCCGACCACAAGATGCACAGAATCTCTTTCCATGACGAACCCCACGCCTTGACGGTGGGGTATCATTTGATACAAGTAGTGCAAGGAAAAGTTTCTCGATGGTGACATTTTCTCGCACCCTGAGTCCTGAGCAGTCGGAGCACGTGCGCGAGCTGATCAGAACGCAGCTCCAAACGCGGATCCCAAAGCAAACCCAACTCGCGGCAGCGCTGGGCGTTGCTCGGAGCAACTTCTCATTCTTCATGGACGGGACACGCGGCGCGACGATCGGCTTGGCGCTCGGGGTTGCTTTCCTGCTTGGTTGCCCTATCGAGGATGTGCTCGGCATGCCACGCATGCCGACCTTCGTGGATGAACAGGAGCGGCGATATCCGACACGGATCTTGGCTGCGCGCGCGGCCTATATGGAGGGCGTTCCCGTGAAGCGCATTCTCCAGGTGCTGAGCTCCTCACTCAGGTACGACGGTGACCCGGGCGTTGAGTGGTGGGTGAAGCTCATGCGGAACAAAGCGCTGGCGACGCCCGGGTCCAGGGAAGACACGGCGCGGGCGATCACGCGGATTGGGCTCGGCTCGGGTAAAGCAACCCCGCGCCCCAGGGTCAAAGCGCAAGAGCGCAAATAGCTGCGCTACCCGACCGTGTTACGAACATAGTGCGTGACGGAACTAGAATCAAATTGCTGGACTTGGGAATCCGGTTCAAGGTTTGGGCGTTGGGGTGCAGCGCTGCTGGGTGGTACGTGGATTTTTCAAGGGACGAAATCGGAGACGTATTGGCTCGCGAGCTCTACCTGAGCGCGGGCCTCGATCCCGCTATCGCGCACGGCGCGCCGAGCGTGGCCGCGGTGGTACTTGGCGAGACGTGCCTGCAATTCGTGCCGCATGACGACTTGCCCGGTCGCTCGTTGATCCTGCAGGACGGTGCGTACTGGTTCATTCACGTGCGCGAAACGCTGAGCGACAGGCAACTCAATCACGCCGTAGCGCACGAGCTCGGCGAGTGGTTCCTGCGCCACCGCGGCTACTTGGAGCCCGATGTCGAGGCACTTTCAAATAGCGTTGCTGCCGCGATCTGTGTGCCGCGTCCCGCTTTGCTGGCCGCGGTTGGCGAGCTCGGCGAAGACGTGTCGGCGCTCAGCGGTCAGTTTCAGGTATCGGAGAGTTTGATGGTTTTACGCCTTGCCGAGTGCCTCGGCCTTCCGACCGCGCTGATTACGGAGAAGGTGGTTCTCACACGTGGCGAGCCGAGAGAGTGGCCCACGACGCGGCAGGGGTGGGCTGGGCTCGTCGGGCGCGGGCGGGCGCACGAGAGCGGCCTCACCCTTCGAAACCTTTGCGATGCGCCGGAGCGTCTCGTCTTGCGGTTCCACGAGGAGCACGCCCGCTGATTGCCCGGCGCGGCCCGGCGAGCATCGCCGGGCCGCCGTCGGAGCGAGCAGCGCTGGTTCGGAGCTAAACAGCTCCGAGTCGCGCTAGCGTTTCGATCTGTCCGACGAATCCTGCAAGGCTCGTCACCGCGAGCGCGGCGCGCTTCGATTGCGCCGCCAGCACTTGGGCGCTGAGAGCCGGGCTGTGGCGCTCTTCGGTGAGAACGGCGCGGATTTCGGTGGTGATCGAGGACAGTGCGCCCGCCGTTGCGGAGGCCTGCTCGACCGCGTGATCGAGTTCCTGTGATAGTTTATCGCCAAGCGTCATGGGAGTTCATTCCTCTCGTGGGGCCCAGGGCGCTCGGGCTGTTTGTACCAGCTCGAGCGTCCGTCTTAAGTGACCGTTACACAGCTTCGACTGTGATATGGATCAAGACTCGCGCAACCGCTTTGTTCGCGGGTTCCTGCGCTGCGTCAGTCGCTACGCGCTTCATACGGCGGCGGTGTCGGACTCCGACAGGAAGCCGCCGCGTTCGGCTTGCTGTTGGACTTTCGCTGGCAACTCGAACTCCCGCCAGCGTCCGAGGGCCTTCTCGTCGAAGATGCAGAGCGGATGGTGCGCGGCCGTGTTGCGCTTGCCCCACGCTCCGCCGCTCTCTGGATCGAACCAGCGTCGGCACTCGCAGTCGAGCCAGGAGGGGTTGTTCGTGCATTGGTGACGTTCGACCTTTTGGAACGGTGGGTCCGCGAACTTTACCTGTGCGAGCGGATTGACCCACGCGACCACGGAGAGCGTGTCGGTGCAGACCGCGACTCCGGTCTTCGCGAACTGATGCGCGAGCCAACGAGCCAGCTTGTGCCGAGCCTCGCGGTTGACGGCCCAGGCGCGGGTGAGGGGCGTGCTCAAGCGAAAGTGCGGGATCACGGCGCGAGTCCCTTCGTTTCGCCAGCCAAGTATTTGACGAGCGAATCGAGGAAGGTCTGATACACGGGGTCGATGCGATTGCCGACCTTGCCCTGGCGGAGCCGCTGGAAGCGGAGCCACAGCGCTTCCTTCTGCGTGCGGGGTCGTGCTGCGCGTCTGCCGCGGCGTGTCGGCGAATCGAGCATTTTCTGGAAGAGGTGACTCTGCGCCTCCTCGTTGGGCTCGTCCTCTTCGTTGACCAAGGTCGAGATGCGGAGCAGTCGCTGGATGGGGATCGTGTTCGGGGGCAGTTGCGCAAGTCGAACCACGACGGCCGGCGCGAGGCCGCGCGCTAGAATCATGGCGGTTGAGACGTGTCCCTGCGACTTTCCGATCCTCGTTGCAATCTGAGCCTGGGTGAAGCCGGAGTCGTAGAAACCGACGTAGGTTCGTCCGACTTCCCAGAGCGGCACGTCTTCGCGCGCGAGGTTTTCGACGACGTTTTCGAACGCGCCTTCCCCGGAGATGACCAGGCAGTTGATCTCGATGGACGGCAGTCGCCCGTCCTTGGCCAGCAGAGTCAGAGCACGGTAGCGGCGTTCGCCTGCAACGAGCTCGTAGTAGCCCGGCTCCGTGTGCGGAATCACGACGAGGTTATGGAGCAAACCATATTGCGCAATCGAACGAGCCAGCTCTTCGATGCGGCGAAACGTTTTTCGGACCTGCTTCGGGTTGGGGAGGATGTGGTCGAGCGGGATCTTGATGATGTCGCTCATCCCGCCCTCACGTAGTAGAGCTTGCCGTCACCGAATGAGATTGCGCCGACGCCATCTTCGGGTTCCTTGCGTTTACTTGCGGCGGCTTCTTCCGCGGTGGCCTCGCGCACTACCTCGCCGGTTTCGAGCTCTACGAGCTCGAGCTTTGATGCGCCGTGCTCTCGCTCCCAGGCACTCCGGAACTGACAGAGTGGGTGGTGCTGGTCAGGATTGCCGCCTGCCCAGACGTGGCAGACGCACGCCTGCGGGTTTGGAGTGATGCTCGTGGGCGGCGGCGCCGCTGGCGTTGATGGCGCCGGGGGACCTGCCGGCGCGGTGGGCGCCGAAGCCGCCAGAGGCGGTGGTGGCGGCTCGGTGGGCGTGGTCGAGTCGGCGGGTTCGGGCTCGTGCGCGGCGGTTACCGACACGACGACCCGCTCGCGCGGCGCGTCTGGGTCATGGAGCTGCTGCGACTCCCATGCGGTCTTGTTCTGGCAAATGGGGTGGTGCTCGTCCTCTTTGCCCGCGGGCTTCTGCCACTCGCGGCACATGCATTCGCCGGGGCGTATGGCGTGGTGCGCCGCGCGAAACTTCGCTCGTTCGATGGGGACGCGCTCGCCCGTTTGACGCGCGGTACCTAAAACGCGCCCGCTCGGGGCGCGGACTTGTGCGACGCCGTGCTCGGCGAAAACTCGTTTCGTGAGCTCCGTGCGCGCGTCGTGATCGCGCCACGCCCGGAACTCGTCCTGACTCAGACGGTAGATCTTCATGCCCCCAGCACTGACACAAGCGATCCGATTTTCTCAAGAAAACCCAGGAAGCGGTTCTCGAGCTGGCCTGTCGCGAGCTCGAGCCGAAAGCCCGTTCGGCCTCGGCGAGCCCACGATTCGTGCCGGTCTGCGGTAACGACTAACAATAACCCAAAAGCAATTTGAAACGATGTTGGGCGAGTCCGGTTCAGCGCCCTGTGCTCATCGCGGCGAGTGCGGCCACGCCTCGCCGTGCCGCACGCGCGGACGCGCCGCGCCGATCAAGAGGACGGGACTGCGCATTGCCAGTTCCCCACGGGCTTTGGGACTCTTGATGCTCGGATGGCCGTCGTTCATAGGCTGGAGCGGATGCAATACGACCGCATCGTGATCAGCTACCAAGTCTGCACCGCTCGATCGCGGAGGCGCCGTTGGCCGGTTGGGGCCTCCAGCCGAGCGAGAACGAGTACGATTGGCTGGGACGTGGCCTTTCTTCTGGGATGCGGTATCGATCGCGCGTGGCAGCGAAAGGCGAGCAGAGACGAGAAGTGACCGCCTCTGGGCAGTCCGAGGAGCAGACGTCACTGCCAGTCCGGTAGAGGTCGCGCTAGCCCCGAGACGGAGGCACTCGCCGCGCGCCTCGGGCGGTGGACGACTGTCGAGATCTTGTCGTGGGAGCTAGGGGTGCGTTGCTCGGCTGGCGTCCGCGACCCAAGAGCCGTCGCTCGATGTCGGACAGCTCGCCATTGTGAGCGCGAGGATTGAGTGCGCCAGGAATCTTCATGCAACTTGCGCGGACGCTGTCCGATGAGGAGTGCGTGCAAGTCCGGAGTCGCTGCCGAGGTCGTCAACCAGCCCGAGAGGCCCCTCCACTGAACGCCCGGGAGGTCCCTTACGCCCCGCGGCGTTCTGACGGTGCTGTGACAGGCTTGTCAGCCCTCGGGCCAGAAAATCGTCCTTGCAGGCCCGGCGGTGGGAATGGCATAAGCCCCACCCATTGCGGAACGGCCTGCTCGGACCCATGCTTCACGGTGCTTCGGATGAGCGATCCGAGCCAAATCGTTTCCGATCGGCGTCCGGTCGTGGTTAAGTTCCACCGGTGGGAGGCCGTTCGGCGAGAATGTGCGCCAACGCGCCCAATTAGAGCAGGAGAGGTTTGTCTAACGGTTCAGGTTTTGCAGGAGGAGGTATCATGCGAATGAGCGACCTCGCAGATTGCGTCGAAACGTTCGAGCAGACGAAGGCGAAGCTAGAAAAGCTCGAAGAGCGGCTCGCTTCTCAGTATGGCTTGAACATCCGCTCGGCGGTACTCCGCCGAACGTTGCTGGAAATGGATTCGGCTCGGCTGCTTGCCGACGGCAGTCTACTTGCCGACTGGCAGGCGACGTACAGCCGCTACCAGAGCTGGGTCGAAGACAGTTGGTCGGTGGACCCGAAACCCAAACCGGCCGAGCCGGAGAAGACTGAGAAGCAAGAGGCCGCGTACGCGGCCTCTGCGCTTTTGTGCGTAGCTGTTTTCGGGCGCTTGGATACAGTTCGCCAGCATGCCGTTGGACCCGAAGCAGCGCTGGGCGCTTGACTGCTTCTATCCCGGCCTCGTTGTGAGTACCGAGCAGCTTGGGGTCGAGTCCTTTGAAGCCAAGACGCTTGTGATTCACCCACGCGGGGAGGGCATCGGCTTGATCCAAATGGAGCTGAAGTGCGCGCTCAAGGATAAGATGCAGCTAGCAGTTGTCATGCAGCTGAAGCGCAAGCCGGGCCTGCCTGGATTCGACCCGCAACTCACGAGCACCGACCTGACCGAGTGGTTGTACCCCTACTACTCGCTCGACTACAGCCGACGACTGAGCGACGCCACGTTCAGATTTGACCTTGATAGGAACGGGCCGGCCCACGTGCATATCAAGCCAAACGTCAAAGACCACTGGCCCGCCGATCAAACCACCCCTGACACTCGAGGGATGGATCCAAGAGCTTTCGTCGCGATGGTGGCGAAGTTTCGTCGAGACAAGATCTACCCCGTCACGCGAGTCATACCGAAACGGAAGAAGCCATGAACACCATACGGGAGCTAGTCACACGGTACGTCCCCGGCGAAGGTCGCCCGTCGATGCGAGACTGCATCCACATGGCGGCTGACTGGTGCCTCGCGGAGGGTCTGGGCACGCTTGTGATCTTCACCGGCACGGGTGAAGGTCCCCACTACGCGGCACAGGAGCTTCTCGTGCGTGAGCGCTACAAGGGGCTCAAGGTAGTAGCCGTAACGCCGCCCGTCGGTCGCCTATACCGAAAGGTCCCCGGCGATGATTCAAGTGACATGGTTCGTGCGGGCATTAGTAGCGTGCTGCGCGACGAGCTAACTGCGCTTGGCGTAATCGTGGTTTCGGCGCACTTGCCATTCAAGGAGGTGTTCGACGGAAGCCGGGGTCGTGCGTCCGAATGGGCCCGTGTCGCGGATTCTTTCGGCATCCTAGGCGGGGGATTTGCTCTCTGCATTCAGGCTGCACTGCTCGCTTGCGATGCTGGTGCCATCGAGCACGGTGACCGCGTTGTGGCCATGAGCGCGGACACTGCCGTTGTCGTGCGGGCGTGCCGTACGGAGAGCTTCCTATCGCCAAGCGAAGGGCTGCTCGCTGAGCACATCATCTGCCGCCCCGGTCGTTACAACATCTCCAAATCGATTCACGAAACGATCAAACAGCCGGAGCCGCCACCGCAGCCGGTGATCGAAACGACTGCTTATGAGCCGGAGCCACCCCAGCTACCGCCCGTCGCGACAAAAAAAACCAGGCGTGCAAAAAAGAAGGCGGCACCGCCTACAAGGGCTCGTGTAAGTAACGCCAAGAAACGTAGATGACCGAAGCACATTTGCGTGCCGCGAGGCCTAGCCGCACTCGGCAAAGATGCCGAGTGAAGGCACCGGCTCTGGTGTGTGGTTCGCATCCTTGAACCGTGTGGGCTCACACCCGGCTGAGCTCCGTAGCGTGCGCTCGGAGGGCTAGTTCCATTTTGTCGGGATCCGCTGTCGCGTCAGCGCCGGGAAGCGGCCCCCTCGGGTGCCGGTCACATTGCTCTCGGCAACGACGGACTAATCTACCGCCCGCAAGAATGAAAATCTTTCGAGCATGAAAGCCGTCGTTCGCTGGTAATGACATCGAATTAGGCGGGCGAGTTCTTGGGGTTTGCGATGCGGCGCGCGCACTGTCTGACTCGAGGAGAGTGCACATGCCGTTCATCAGCGATACCGCGATCGAAAAGGTCGCGACCAAGTTGCAGGGCTTCGAGGCGCGCGAAGAGAAGCGCAAGGTTGAAGTGCGCACGAAGACCAAGGAACTGCTCCTGGTCGGAGAGGGCGCGATCGGTGCCGCGGCTGTGGGGTTCTTGCACGGCCGATACGAAGACGCGGACGCAAATTTCTTCGTTCCTCGCACCAGCATCCCCATGGACTTTCTGATTGGCGTCGGCGGCGTCGGCATGGCGTTCTTCGGTGCATTTGGCCGGGCCAACGAGCACGCGCTAAACGTTTCGAACGGCGTGCTGAATGGCGCGACGGCGATGTATTTCCGAAAACACGCGCAGGCGGGCAAGCGCTCGGATAAATTCTGGGCGGGCGCGCCGGAGCTCATGGCGCCCATCACTCACAACCATCCATCGATTGGGGCAGCGCCCGTTGGCACTGCGATGTCGGACGCCGAGTTGGCCGCCGCGCTTCGTAAATCGTTCTGACCTAGTGAGTTTGCGAGGGGGAGTACGGGCGAGCGCGAGCTCGCAATGGGTTTCTTGCGTCCTCGACGCTCGGTCGCGGCGTGTCCTTCAGCAGGAGAGAACAAATGGCGAAATGGGAAGAGATCATGGGTGACGATGACGACTTCGGCGAAATTGGCGCCGAGCTCGATCTGGTTGCCGGAATGGGTACGTCCGAGATCGTTGGAGAAGACGACGAGATCGGGGACGAGGAACTGCTTCACGCGCTCTCGATTGGCGCGGCCCGTCGCGGCCATCACCGCAAGGCGAGCGCGCTGAAAAAGGCGGCGAGCAAGCTGACCGAGTTCCGGAAGATCGACCCGGGCGCGGTGGCGATTCGCCAACGCGATCTGAACAAACGCCGCCGTTTCCCGCTCGGTTTTCAGCCGACCACGGTGCTCGCTGGCTCGACCAGCAACATTCCGGCAGCGCCGCAGGACATGTTTCGTCCGGAGCGCTTGGTGATTCCGAGCGACATCGCCTTCGACTTTGGCGTGCAGGACGTGAAGGTCGGAAACACCTCGCAGCTCGTTAGCGGTGGGGAAGTCCCGGCCGCCATCTTCACGGAAGTGGCGATCGACACCCACGTGCACTTCAAGACGGCTGAGATCGGTAACCAGATGTCGGTGTCGGTTCGGAACAAGACCGCC
The DNA here is from genome assembly GCA_039936055.1 of Polyangiaceae bacterium. Taxonomy (GTDB): domain Bacteria; phylum Myxococcota_A; class Polyangia; order Polyangiales; family Polyangiaceae; genus PMG-095. The sequence goes on from JBDTJC010000450.1 coordinate 12,328, forward strand.
GCCTCGATCGAGTTCTCGGCGGGCGTCGTCGGCACGGTGGTGCAGGCGTAAGGCCTGGCCCGCACGGAAAACGCGCGCGATGGATCTCCTGGTTAGCCTAGGCGATGTCCCGCTCTTGAGACGGAGCCGATTTCTCGGTCTCTTCATCAAGCCGCTTCTCGACGCGCTGGTAGTGGTGAACCGGCTCTTCCTTCGCGCGCACCACGTGCTGCCGCTGTATCAATCCGGCGTTCGGTACCAACAGGAGCCCGCCGACGGGAAACCGGAGGAATTTGCGGCCATTCCTGTGGTGCTGAGCCGCGGTTGGGGGGACTGCGATGACCTCGCGCCCTGGCGCGTGGCCGAGCTTCAGGAGGCCGGCGAGAAAGCGAAGATCCGGATCACTTGGCGTCGCTACGGCGAGCGCCGGCTGTACCACGTGCTGGTTCGTCGCGGCGACGGACGCATCGAAGACCCTTCCAAACTGCTCGGCATGTGATGTCGGTAGTGCACACAGAGATGTAGGTAGTCATGATCGGAAAGCTATTTGTTCCGCTGGCCGTTGGCGGCGGTCTCCTCTTCCTGCTGTCATCGAGTGCGGGCGCCAGCACGGGCTCGAGCTCGAGCTCGCCGAAGAATACCTTCGACCAGTTGCCGGACAATCTGCGTCAGCTCGCTGGCCAGGCCCAGGCGACGAACAACCCGGCCATGCTCGAACAAGTGGCGGCCCAGCTCGATGCTCAGGGGTTTAGCCAGTCGGCGCGTCTCCTTCGGGTGCAGGCCGGTGCGCTGCGGCAGCGCTCGCAAAATACCTTCGACTCGCTGCCTGAAAATCTGCGTCAGCTCGCTGGGCAGGCCCAGGGCACGAACGATCCAAACATGCTCGAGCAGGTTGCGGCGCAGCTCGAGGCCCAAGGGTTTCGCGAGTCGGGAAGTGTTCTTCGTACCCAGGCGAGCGCGCTTCGACAGCGCTCGCAAGGTTTGGTGGCCACAGCGAGCTCGCCGGGATTCGTCCCCGCGGCCCCCGCGGCGTCGCCCGCGGCGTCGCCCGCGGTGCTCTCGCCTGAGCTGCAAAAGATGGTGGCCGACGCGATTCAAAGCGGCACGCCGCCGGTGTTGACCAGCACCGCCTTCGTGCTGGAGAAGGCCGGGTTTCAAGCGGTGGCCGACGAGCTCCGGCGGCGGGCGAAGGAAGCGGCCGCGAGCGTGCCAGCTCCGCCCGCGCAGGACCATCCGAACGCCGCGATCGATCCAAGCATGCCGTCCGATTTAGCGCTGCAGGTCGCCCGTCAGTTGCAGCTGCAAGGCGATCCGAACGCGCTCGAAGCGCTTGCCGCCGAGCTGCGGAAGCGCGGCTTCGGTAGCACGGCCGATCAGGTGACCGCCAAGGCGCAGCAGATCCGAACCATGTTGGATGCGGCGCGGACGATGCACGACATCGACAACGAGTTCAAATCACCAGGGATTATGCCCGACCCGGCGGGGGCTCTGCCGAGCACGGCTCCGCCGAGCACGCCTCTACCGCTGCCCGGCGCTCTACCGCTGCCGAGCGCTCCGTCGGCGGGGACGTTTCCAATGACCGTGACGACGACGCCTCCCGGGCCGATCGCGGTTCCGAGCCAACCGCAGCCACAACCACCGGCTCCCGAGAAGTCGAAGGCGCAGATCCTCGGTGAGGCACTCTCGACCAGCCTGAACGATCTGCTTTCGCGCTTCGGCAGCGTGCCGAAAGCTCGCTACAAAGAAGACAAGCCGCTCGTGCAGCGCTTCCAGTCCCAGGAAGCCCTTACAGCAGATGGAACCTACGGGCCAACGACCGCCGCGCACGTCGCTCGTTACGTATCGGACGTGCCACCGCCTTTCTACTGGAAGAAAGGTGCGGGCCAACGCGACCTTGGGATCTACCGCTCCAACCTTGAGACGCTCGCGCTCGATGCCGAGCAGCTTGGCAACACGGACCGCGCCGAGCGACTCCGCCAGAGCGCGCTCAAAGCGTCGCTCGCCTAAGTCGAGGCTGTCATGACTGAATCCTATTTCCCTGCCATCTCCACGTTCGAGACGCGTGCCGCCGAGACGCACGGAATTGGCGGCACCCGATTTGGCGCGGTGCCGCCAGAAGCGGACGACACCGTGCGTCTGCGCATCGCCCCCGCGGGCGTCAGCGTTCGAGGGCGCTTCTGGCGAGAAGGTCGGTACTTCAAGGCGCTGGTCCACGTACAAACGGCGGGGGCCGCTCCGAAGACCATCTCGGTGGACGTGGATCTCCGTCCAATCGCGCGTGCACTTCAGCATTGGTATCGGCGAAAGCACGGCGTCCACATCGGGGGCTGGCCCGGAAGCTTCTTCAAGCAGGTGGGGAAGATCGCGAAATCGAAGCTGCTCGGCGACGTGGCGCAGGCAGTCAAATCCGTGGTCCGGAGCAAGATTACGGGCGCCGCCATCGCTGCGACGGCCGTGGTGTTTCCTCCCGTTGGCGTGCCGGCGGCGGCGGCCTACGCGACCGCGAACGCAGCCATCACGGTGCTCGACAAGGCAAACGAGATCAAGCGTCGGGCGAAGGAGGTGCTTGCCGCCGGGTCTCAGGCCGAGAAGATGCTCCTGCGTGCGAAAGCGCCGCAAATTGCGAAGGCGCTGAGCCGCGCCGCAAGCGTGCGCGCGCAGCTACGGGACATCGTACGGCGGGCGCACCAGGGCGATCTGGCTGCACGCAAGACGGCCAGCATCTTCTCGCACGTGATGGCGCACCGCGAGCGCGTGCAGTCGTACGTGGGCAAGAACGAAGCGCAAGCGTGGACGCCAGGCCTCCTCGTGACTCCTCACGGAACCATCGTTCCTGGGAAATGGCTCTACGCGCAGGCGGCCGCGGGCGGAGGCCTCCCGGGTGCTGCGATGCTCGCGCTCCCCCCGAGCCTGAGCCCAAAGCGAGCACGCCGGCCATGACTCGGGAGCAGCTTCAGCAGTGTTTTGAGGCGCTTCCTCCAGAAGTGAAGCAGCAACTCACCGAGCGCGCGACCGCCTTTCGCGGCTACCTCGAGAAGGCCGGGAGCGTGCGCGCGACGTTTGGTCGCGAGCTCCCGACGGTCGATCCGCGCGTGGCGGCGTTCCTGAGTCTGGCGATTGCGAGGTTTCTATGATCGTCGAGAACCGACTGACTCCGCTCTCCTTGCAAGACGCGACTCGCGCTTTGACCGAGGCCTACATCCGCGTGACGGGCGGTGCTCCAAGCGCGCGCGTGCTCGCGCTCCTGCTCGCGCAAACGGCGTTCGAGACGGGGCACTGGCAGAAACTCCACAACTTCAACTTCGGTAACGCCAAAGCCGATCTCAGCTACCCGCTCATCACGCAGTTCCGGTGCTCGGAGGTCGAGCAGGGGATCGAGCAGTTCTTCGACCCGCCCGATCCGCATTGCAACTTTCGCGCGTACACGAATCCCGCGGACGGCGCGGTCGACTATATTCGGGTGCTTCAGAGCCGGCCGCATTGGTGGAACGGGCTTCAGACGGAAGATCCGAACGCTTTCGTCGATGCCCTGGCGACCGCACCGAAGTATTTCACGGGCAATCCCGTCGATTACAAGCACGCGGTCGCGTCGCTGTTCGACGAGCTCCGCCCTTTAGTCGGGGCGGCGGTTCGGCGGCCATGCTCGGCGTCGTTGCCGTCGCGGCTGCGATCTTCGTCGGTACGCTTCGCCGGCCGAGGCGTCGCTAAGGGCGTACAGCGCGGGCTGGTGGACGCCGGCTCGGGCGCGTCGCCCGGGGGGCTCCAATGATCTTCAAAAGCGCGCTCATCGCGGCGGCTGCTTTTGCGCTCGTCGCTGTTCTGACGGGCAAAGACATCGTCCGTCAACACACGGTTGTCCTCGCGGGTATGCGCTACGAGATCACCCGCTACAGCAACGAGACGATCGAAGTATTTCGCGAAGACGGCGTACAGTTCGCGGTCGATCTAAAGAGCGGCCGCGCGACGCTGCAAGTCGGAACCGATGGCCAGATGCAAGAAGCGCTCGCCGTCATTCGGCAGATGGCCGTCGACCAGCTCTCGAGGGCCGCATGACGACGGCTATTGGTGACCTCGGTTGTCAGGGCGTCGATGTCGACGACTGGCGGAAGCGCAATCGCGTCCCGCTCTTCCCCGGCAAAGTGAATCGCTGGGTGCTCATTCGCACCACACGCGACGACCCGACGCCGGACGACCTGAAAAACACGCTGGCCGCGGTGTTTGTGAAGTGGTTCGAGGGCACGGTGCTCGATCCCGCGCTGGTCTTCAAGGGCACGACGCGCAGCAGTACGGCCGATCTCATCAAGCTCGAGCGGGCATCGAAAGACCGATTGTCCTTCGACAACACGGCGCGCCGTCGCGAGGAGCTGCCTGGCGTTGGGCCGACCGCTGCCCCCGGCACGGTGGTTTGGCTCGAAGTGAGTTTTGCCTATCGCGGGCAAGAGACGGACATGCCCTGGCCGGTGCGTACGGGCGCGGCGATGCAACTGAAGAGTAGTGCGCAGTGCCCGATCGGCGCCGACTGGGTGCTCGACAGCGCGCAGACACCGACTGCGGACGCTCCTCCCGAACAATCAACGGGCGAGAAGGCTGGCGAGGCGGTGAGCGCCGCTGCCAGCTCGGCGGCATCCGGGATTCTTAGTCTGTTGTGGCTACCGCTCGCCGTCCTCGGTGTCGCGGCGTTGCTCGTCCTGCGAGCGAGGAATGAATCATGAGCTTTCCATCACCCACGTTCGTGAAATGGCTGACGAAGCACCTGGCCGACCTCACCGAGGGAGGGACGATCAGCCGCTTCGAGCTCATCCATAAAATCGAGGCCGAGCATGCCGAACGCCTCGATATTTGGCGGAACGACGCCGATTCCGGCCATGCGCCGCAGGAGCTCGCTCAGGAAATCCAAGACTCCGCCGAGCGCGACGCGCAGTCGCGCACGAGCGGTCAGCCGCAACGGTACGTCGTGTACGCCTACCGCGGTACCGAGGAGATGCATGAAAGCCAGCATGCGTTCTTGGTGAAGTCCACGCTGCAACAGGCGCGCTTCGGCGACGACTCCGAGCCAGCGACGGAGAAAGGCGTCATCACGCACTACATGCGCCACGACGAGAACGTCCACCGGCTCCTGCTCAGCGCCGGGGACGCCCTGTTGGGGAAGCTCGCGGCCGATCTGGAGCGCGAGCGGGCATATCGCGTGAAGGCCGAAGAGCTCAACTGGTCGATGACCGAGAAGTATCAAACCCTGCTCGACCGCGAGCACGAGCGCCGCGTTGACGAGGCCAAAGAGCTGATGAAGGCGCGGCGCATGGACGAGCTCATGGGGGTCGCGACCGCGCTCCTGCCCATCCTGGCGACCAAGTTTCTCGGCACGAGCGCGGGCCAAGAGACCAAGCGGGTCGCCGCGCCGCCCGATCCGAAGGACGTGGCGATTCGGCAGCTGTTTGCAAGCCTCTCCGAGACTGAGATCACGAGCATTCTTGGTTGCCTCACAAGCGCCAATCAAATCGCCCTCGCGGAATTGCATCGGGCGTTCAGCGCCGCGGACGCCGAGCCCCCCGAGGTCATGGCGCGCCAGCTGTCCGTCCGGAAATTCCTGAAGGGCCTGAACGAACGCGAAGTCACGCAGGTCTTCGCCTCGCTCAGTGATTCGAATCGCGCGCTCCTGCTCGCGCTCTATTCGCAATATCGCGACATCGAGCAAGACGAGCAGGACCGCAAACCAGAAATCCTCCGTTCGTAGCCGAAGCAGGGAACCGTCATGAAGAAGAAACACCACAAGAAGCCTCGTCCCGCGAAGCGTGCAGCGCCCCACAAAACCGCCAAACACTCGACGCACGCCAAACGCGCCAAGCGCGCCAAGCGCGCCAAACGCACCAAGCATCACGGCGAGCATGCGACCCCAGGGCCTCACTCCTTTTCACTCTCGCGCGCCATCAAACGCCGGCGCGAGGCGGAGCGCGGCGAGCACCCCCAGCCTCACGGAATGCTGGAGGTCGGTCACCACGCCCACAAGGGCGCTGCTCGTCCCGCGCACAAGCGTGGTCATCACCACGAGGCCGAACCCGTCATTACCGAAAAGAGCTTCGAGAAGATGCTCGCGATGCGACGGTTCCAACATCACACGCGCTGAAGGCGTCGACGGCCGATCCAAAAGAATGCCATGTCGATCTTGGACCTCACCGATCAGCTTGCTTGGTACGCGGTGCGCGTTACCGCGCAGCACTACGGGTCGAAGGGCTACATCGGCGTCCAGTATCAGTGGTCGAAGCCCAAGTATCTCAGCAACATGGACGCTCTGGGCTACGCTTTCGACCTTGCGCCCAATGCGACGACCAAAGCCGGCGTCCAGACGTTCTACGAATCCGAGCTCTACCAATGGGACGGAAGGCGCTGGCAAAGGATCCCGCCGTAGCGACGGCTGAACACTGACCGGCAGCGCTATCAGCGCCGCGAGTCTCGTCACCCAACCGAATCTCGAATCGCAGTTCGGCGCGTGTTGCCCGAACTGCAAAGGCGCCCGTGCGCGCGTCACAGCGAGCGACCGAGGGATACACCATGAGTCCGGAAACCTCAGAACTGCTGCTTTTCGTCGACAACGAACAGCAACTGTACAACCAGAAGATGCTTATCTTCCGCGCGCTCGCGAGGAAGAAGGATCGCGGCGTTTACAACCCGAAGCTCGCGCCGAAGGCCTTTGCTGCGCTCCTGACCACGGCAGCGAAGAAGTACATGCAGGACTTCGGCAGTCCCGGCGACCGCTGGAACGTGACCTTCCCAACGACTGCTCGCCAGCACGCGGCCGAGGCGTGCGCGGCGGAGTTCGTCGATTGGTACGAGGTCGACTACCAGTCCCTCAAGAAGCCTCCGGGTCGCTCCAATTGATTGGATGCCGCCATGCGAACCGGTCTCGATAGGAAGCGCCTCGAGCGCGAAATTGAGCACGAACGCCGTGCCAAGGTCGTGCATCGCCTCGCGGAGCTCGGCGTGCTGCTCAAAGCCGCGCGCGCTGCACGGCGCGAAGCCATCGGTCGCATTCGGTTCCAATGCCGAACAGCGCGCGAAAAACTGCGCGCCACGTGCGGCGTGCGGCGAGAGCGGGCCCGGCGCGAAGGGACCGGGGTCATCACCGCGCGCCAACGCGAAATTCACGAGGAGCGATCTCTCGACAAATTGCAACGAACGGCCGGTAAGCGCCCAGGCCTCAAGGGGCGAAAGCCGATTGGAAAAGTCCGAAACGCGAGTCGCGAGCGCGAGTCCGAGTCCGACGACGCCGTGCGTCGCGACATCCCGCCCGAGCTCGTCGGTGTGTTCAACAAGGTGCGACGCAGCATCAAAGGCTCCGATCAGAGAAGCCGAAGCGAAGCCTTCCTCGAATGGGCGGAAGAAAATCCGGGCGAGATCTACGCCATGCAAGAGCAGGAAGCGGCGCGCGAAATCGGTCGACTGGTGAAGGAATACCAGCGCGAAGCGGGCGGGAAGGTGGACGACCATGTGCCGTTCTAGCCGCGAGATGGAGCGCGCGGTCCAGGCCGTCGCGTTGCCGGTGGTCACCACTCGCCTCGGAAGCAAAGCCCTCGGTGCCCGCAACTGCGGGGACCCGTTTCAGAAACCCGAAGGAGACAGCCAATGCAGCAGCAAATAGTAGCAGCGTTCAGTCCCGTAGCAGTCTCAGCCGTCGTCGTCGCAATCGTCATGGCGGCGAGTCGCCTAGCGCCCTTCACCAAACCGTATTGGACCTTTTTGCCGAAGGCTGTTCAGGTGGGTCTGCCGTCGCTGGTCGCTGGCGTGCCCGTCGCACTCAATGCATTCGGAGCGGTGAAGACTTGGTTGGACCTAGCACAAGCTTTGCTTGTCGCGGGAGCGATCCCGTTCGCTCTCGCCGCGCCCGGCATGAGCTCGCCGCACAACGATCCCGCGTCACCGCCGCCGCCGCGCGCCGGCACGAACGGATTTGATCGTTACAAGCCGAAGCCTCCTACCGTCCCGCCGCTCGCTGCGGCCGGGCTCTTCGTCCTCTGCTTGATGCTCCCCGGTTGCGGGCTGTTTTCGGCTCCAGACCCCCACTTCGCTCACGCCGCTGTCTTCATAGCGGACGCGGGCAACGCCGTGAGCGCAGCCGAAGCGTTGCTCCCGTCACTCAATCTCAGCAGCGACGAGGCAGCGTCCGCCAAAGAGCTGATTGCCCGCGCGCGAACGGCGCTCTCCGCCGCCGCAGCGGCAAACAACGGCGCAAAGGATCTGAGCGCTGAGCAGTTCGACGCCAGCCTCGCCGCTTTCCGTTCGGCGTGGACGGACATTCGAAAGCTGTTCACGGGGCCGCAGGTGGCAGCAACCAAAGCGGAGCCCTCGCTCCCGACGCCGATCTGCATGCCCTCGGCTGGCAAGTGACGCGGAGCCCAGCGCGCTGAAGGGATCACCATGGGTCTGTTTTTGAATTTCGGTGCCGGACTGAACCAGCTGCCAGAGCCCTGGCAGAACCTCGATCCGACCCACGACATTCGCAAGCGGCTGAAGTTCGAGACCGACTCGGCCGCGGCCATCCTGGCCGAACATGTGATCGAGCACGTCCCGTTCTTGCAGGTGCTCGGTTTCTTTCAGGAGTGCTGGCGGGTGCTCGAGCCGGGGGGCGTGCTGCGCGTCGCGTTGCCCGACGTTGGGCGCTTTGTCACCTCTTGCTCGTCTGAGATTGCGTTGAACAGGGCCGCGCTCCGGTACGCCGAGGGCCTGAGCAAGCGGCCAGCAATGGTGTTTCCCGAGGCAGCACTTGAGAAGACGCGCGCGGCCTTGCGCCAAATGCTCACCGGTTGGGGGCACCAAACGGCATGGACGGAAGCGAGTGCTGCGGGCGCGCTGCTCGTCGTCGGCTTTTCACACGTGTGCCGTCGAGAGTACGGCCACGGCGAGCTCAGCGGCATCGACGGACATCACCGCGACGTGGGGCCTGAGCTCGCACTGCTCGAGTCGACGATTTTGGAGGCGCAAAAATGAAAAACACGATCGTAGTGATGAGTTCGAACCGCGAACTGGAAAAGCAGACGAAGAACACGCTGCAGAATCTTCGGAACCTCGGAGCCACGCTACTCATGGAGACCGGCTCGGCTGACGTGGCGTTTGCACGTTGCCGCGCGCTGTCCTGGGCGTGCGAACAGCTCCGCGAATACCCAGACCGCGACATGGTGTTGATGCTGGACGACGACATGGAAGTGCCTGCCGAAACGGCGCGGGCGCTGACCGACAGGGCGCGCGAGCTCGGGCGCGCGTGCTCCGCGGTGTACGCCACCCTCACGGCGAAGGTCGCCGCGTCGCGCTGGGCCGAGCACCCGGGCCTGTGGCTCGTGGGCTTGGGTTGCGTCGCAATCCCGCGCGCGCTGCTACTGGAGCTCGAAGAGCGCTCGGAATCGTTCGAGCTCAACGGCAAGTTCTACAGCGCGTTTACCTGGAGCGGTCCCGAGAAGGGCGGGTGGATCTCGGAAGATTTCCGGCTCTCCATCAACCTCGGTGGCGTTCACCTGTGCCCGCTCGCGGTCGGGCACATCAAGAAGGGCGCGCTCTGGCCGGACGACGAGACGCTCGAACAGCTTGCGAACGGGCGCCCGCTTGGCGCACCCGCCCAAACGAAGCCACTGGGGGCGGCGTCGCCCTCGCTCCAGCAACAACAACCAAATGGAGGACACTGAACATGACCGACTCACCGATCCGCCTCTCTCCTTCCGGCCCCGTCATTGGTAAGGCTACCTCACCCGGGCCCGGCGCGCGCATTCGACTCACCGAAGCGACCAGCCCCATGGGTGGCTCTCAAGCCATTCCGACTGTTCCGGATGTCATCAGCGCCGACGGCTTCGGCGCCGCGAACCCGCTCGTGCTCACGCTCGACGCCCCGAAAGAGGCCCTTGAGTATCGAGCAAATCTCGCGCTCGACGTGATCAACAGTGCGACGAGCCCGGGTGGCGAAGTCGTGCTCTATCTCGACGTGTCGATCGACGGCGGCACGACCTTCACGAACCGCGCGAAAAACGCGCACATCATCAACTCGACCACGACTGAGGTGGAAGGGCGCCAAATGCAGGTGTGGCTCCCGCTTACTCTAGGCAGCGCGCTCGGCATCAGTGACGCCACGCCTCCGGCGAGCATCAAGCTACGAGCACGCGCGAATCAGGTGCTCGGCTCGAGCAGCCTTGCGGTGAGCTCGCTTGGCACGTCGGACGGGGGTTCTCCTGTCTCCGGTCTGAACGGGACGATTCACCTGGAATTGGAGGAATGCCTCTAGGTGGCGTCGCCGGGAAGGTCACCGCCGTTTGCACGTGATGAGACGGGTCCGACCTCCCGCCCTGCTGCGGAACGCTGGCAACCGGGAACCATGAAAGCATCAACCCTCAACGCGCTGCTCGTCGCTGCGGCCGCTGCAGCCGCTGTGGCGGTGCTTACTCCCGTCAAGTCGTCGACGACGACATCAGGCCCACAGCCCCCGCTATTGCCGGCGCGCGAAGCGGTCGCGCGTGCTGCGCTGGGACAGGTGGGCAACGGTGATGCGAAACGCTATTGGGACGACGTGCTGCCCGGCGTGAACGTCGGAAAGGCCGACTGGTGTGGGGCCGGCGCGCTGTGGTGCCTGCATCAGGCGGGGCTCGCTCTCGGCAAGCACTGGAAGATCGGGAGCGGGTTCTTGCTCACGCCTCCAGCGTTGCCGACGACCAAGCAGCCGGAGGTCGGTGACATCGCCTATTTCGATCACGATGAGCACCATGCCGTTGTCGTGGGCGTCGCGCCCGGTGTCGTGTCGCTCGTCAACTTCAACGGGGCCGGCGGGCTCGTGTCCGAGTCAAGCATCGAACCGGCTCAGGCCACGGCATTCTTCTCGATTGCACCGCTGATCTCAAGCGTGAATGCATGACCACCGACTCACGGCAAGCAAGGCGCCGTTGCGCATGCGCGCGGTGCGCGCAGCAAACAAAGGCTCGAAAAGGAGAACAATGATGACCAATCCGCCGACCCCATCCGGTTACAAACTGATGAAGCAGCTCGCGGTGACGCAAGCAATGACCGAGTGGGCTGTGAAAATCCTGGGCGATCCACAGAGGTACCCAATGTTTGCGACAGTCATGCGAGCGTTCAATGGGCTGAGCGTGCTTGCGCGAGTGGAGTGGCACGCTCCGGACTTTCAGAACCATGCCTTGCACCGGGGCGTCACCTTGTACGCGCCGCTCCAGGGAAGCCCCGAAGCTGCGCTTGCCGTCGGCGTCGATCTTTCCGGCTACCAGCCAATCGTTGATTGGGACAAGGCCACCGCTTCAGGCATCGCGTTCGCGTTCATCAAAGCGACCGAAGGAACCACGTTGGTCGACCACGCGTTTGCGAGTCACTGGGCCCAGGCAAAACGGGCGAATCTGCTGCGCGGCGCGTACCACTTCTTTCGGCCCAAACAGGATGCCGTTGCTCAAGCCAGGTTCTTCCTCGCGCAGCTCGGCGATCCGGGCGAGCTACCTCCGGTCTTGGACGTCGAAGTTGGAGACGGCGTCGCGCCCGCCCAAATCGTAGCTGGCGTCGGTGCCTGGCTCGATGTCGTAGCGAGCGGTCTGGGCCGGCCCCTCATCTATACGTCTCCGAGCTTTTGGAACGCATTGCCGGAGCCCGCCGAGCTCGCCAGCAAAGCGGATCTGTGGGTCGCACATTGGGGAGCGCGCGAGCCTGCCAGCGTCAACGGTTGGCAGCGCTGGACCTTCTGGCAGTTCACCAACAAGGCTACTGTTTCGGGCATTCCGGGCACCGCTGACATGGATGAGAACGGTTTCAACGGATCACTGCCGGAGCTGCGCTTCTACGCCGCACAGCTCGAAGCGGCACGCCAGCGAAGCGTTGCGACAGACGGATGCGATGAAACGCATGCACCTGCGTGACAGGGTCGCCCTCGGCGCGGCTTGCCACTCTGGGACGGGAGCGTTCATCCGGCCAGAACTGGAACGAGAAGGGGCGTGACGGAGACACGCGGAGGAAGGGTAACTACGATGTCCGATTCTTTGTTGATGGCGTTTGGGCGAGTTATTGGGGCGCTCTCGCCGATATTTTTGGCGATCTTGAGCTGGCTTGCGATCCGAGTTGCGGCACTGATCAACGCGCGCGCGAGAGCCGAAAGGGTTCGCTCTGCGCTTCATCGACTCGACGATGCGGTATTCACCGCTGTACGCGAAGTTGAACAAGTGCTCGTCGTCTCACTCAAGACAGCGAGCGCTGACGGGTCGCTCACGGACGCGGAGCGGGCCGCGGTCAAAGGGGCTGCCATCGACGCAGTCCGTAAGTATGTGGGGGCGAAGGGCTGGCTCCAGGTCGGTACCGTGCTCGGACTCTCAAACCGCGAGCTCGAACGGGTGCTAGCCGCTCGCGTCGAAGCGGCCGTCTACGACTTGCGCGGGCACCCGGCGAGGGTCTTGAGCAACGTGTTGCGTAAGGCACTCGGCAGCCACGCCGCGCCGCCACCTCACACGACCAACGGTTCACAATAGGCGCTTGCAGCATGCAAGCCTTCACCCTCCCGGCAACAGCTCGACAACTGGCCCCTCATGGAGTCCCATCGATTAGGGCTCAGATGGGTTGCGTGCGCTCTTTGCCGGGAGCGGTTCGGGCTCCGGCTTTACGACTAGCCTGAGGCTCGTCACGACGTCTTTTGCGCGCGTGTAGGAAGCGTTCATCAGTAAGACGCCGCCCAGATACTCGGCGATGGCGGTGCTGGTCCCGCCCTTATCGATCGCATCCAAGAGGACCGTGATCGCGCTCCAAGTCCCCACCGCGGCCTGAGTCATCTTGAACAGCTCGTCGGCAGTGGGTCCGCGTCCGCCCTTCCGTAACTTCTGGTAGACCAGCACGAAAAAGAACGGCACCGGTACCCACGCAAGCGGGTGCGGCTTGCAATAGTGCACAAGGTCACGAAGCGTATCCAAGAACGCGCTCACTGTGCGGCCCCTGGCGGCCTCTTGTAACCCATCATTGCGCCCAACACGGCACCGACAACAAAGCCGACTGGTCCGGCCATGGAGCCACCAATGGCCGCCCCCATCATGCCAGTCGCTACCGCCTGGTCCTGGTTAGCCGGTGCAGGCGGTCCGACTGGACCAACAGCACCCACGACGCCTGGCATGAGTCGGACGAGGGTTCCAGGGTGGTGGCAGTAGCCGCACGCAAAGTGACTGAGGTCCACGTGCGGACCGGGGTCGACGTTGTACGTCATGCAGAACGTGCACTGAACCGTGGCCACCTACAGATCCTCCACCCTTATTTAGCACGGATCGCAGGGTCGTCCGTTTTCCTTTGCGGCCCGCGGTGGGGGTCGGTAGCGACTAAAGGGTGAGCCCAAAGGACTACCTCAGCGCTCGCAGCGTCCCCAAAGAAGTGGTGCGGGACATGCTGGCTATTTGCAGGGTGCTGTACGTCACGCGCAAGCAGGACGGAGCTGGTCCCGATGAGCTGGAGCTGATCGAGAGAGCCGGTAAAGCATTCGCCCAGGCGCTGTCGATGGCCCACTGCCGTCCCGATACGATCGGAGCCCGTGCGGCGTGGAGCTGGAGCGAGCAAGGGCTCAGGCTCTTGGGTGAAGCTCTCAGCAACGGTGACGTCGGGGTCGCCAAGATGGTCGCCAACTGGTCGGGCAAGCTCCAGCAGTTCCCGAACCGTTAGGCCCCCACCCTTTATGGGGCGCTGCCGCGTCCCGCAAGGTAAAGTAAACGCATGTGCGGCCGGTACAAACTCAGCGCCAAGAATGAATCGGTGTGGGAGCACTTCGACATCCACGGCGACGACATTTCGTTCGCGTTTCTTCCTCGCTACAATATCGCCCCCACTCAGGCAGTACTGGTGTTCCGCGAGCCCCAGGAGCCAGAGCTGATCCGGTGGGGGATCAAACTGCCGAACCCCAAAGCCGGTGGCTTCAACGTGCGGGTCGAGTCACTCGGGGCACCCTTCTATCGCGACTCAATTCGCGGTCGACGGTGCCTAATCGTTGCCGACGGCTTCTATGAATGGAAGTCGCTCGTGGAAGCCAAGAAGCCGTACTTGATCAAACGCCACGACGGTCAGCCCTTCGCCTTCGCCGGCTTGTGGGACAAGGTCCAAGTAAAGGGTGAGATGGTGGACGCCTGTGCGATCCTGACGACTACACCTCGCGGCGTCATGCCCGAGGTGCACGACCGAATGCCCGTCATCTTGCCGGCATCAGCTCAAGCGGCTTGGCTCGATCCGAAGTCCCGATACGCTGACCTATTGGAGCCGGACGCCGACGCGTTGGAGTTGGTCGAGGTGTCGACCCTTGTAAACAGCGTCAAGAACGACGACGCCAGGTTGGCCATGCCGGTGGTAAGCTGATGTCAGTTTCAGCGCAAGTGCTCTTAGAGGGTCACGGCGATACAAAAATCAGTGGCACTCGCGAACGGGCTGCCTAGGGGGGGAAAGGCTCGGCCCTACCGTGCGCGGGGGGTGCACGGCGCGAGTGCCGCTGCCTGAGTATCCGAACCCGCGGCGCGCGGCAATCCCAAGTGTACTTTGCCGACGTGACGCGCAGTCACTTAGGAAGGCAGATCTCCGCCGCCTGCTTCGTCAATTTCAGCGAACGCGGCGACGATTGTTAGCCGCTCCGTCACGCCCACAAGGTTGGCCGCTGCCATGCAGAGCGCCAGCGCCGCGCTCTTTACGAGCGCCGCCATTTCGCGCAGCTTCTGGGGGGCTGCGCCACTGCCAGTCCCGGACGCTTGGTCTTCGAGCGCCTTGGCGATGGTGAATACCGCGTCCGCATCGTCCGCCAACTCATGGAGAATGGTGCCGACAAGGAAGCGGGGGCTCGTTTGGTTATCGGTCATATCGATTGTCCGTTCGGCAAGAGAGAGTTGCTGTTGTCCGCGTGCAGAAATACGTCGGAGACCGCCCTTTGTGTGTGCACTGCTCCTCAATCCGTCGGCGCCAGCGGCTTGCGGCTGCGCGGCAGACTCGAGCCGCTGCGTGCGTCAGCAATGTTCCAAGATTGCACGGCGCCGTACAACTGCTCGAATGCGATCAGGAACTGGCCAATCAATTGATCGAGGCGGCTTGTCCGATCTTGAACCGTATTCAACGTCAAGGCACCGTCGTCGCCCGAGCCGACGATATTGCCCGCCGTCGCGTGAAGCTCTTGAAAGGCGAGCGCGATACTCCTCAGGTTTTGCAGAAACGCCTCGAGCGCCTGGTCGAATTCCACGAGTTCCAGGATCGCCTCACTGCCCTCGAGCCGTAGCCGCTCTACCACTTCACGCATGTTTGTCTCAGCTGACATGGGAATTGTCCTTTTGGGATCGCCAGGGTTCTGACACTTCGCGCCGGCGATCGTGCGCTTGGTCGTGCGTACTCGATGCGAGCAATACGCTATTCGTTATTGATCTTGAATCTTCCACTCGGCGGGAGACTCTGGCGCATCGCTTGTCGTTGAAGCTCGAGAACGTCGTGCGGTGCGAAGCGAACGGCTGCGCATACGCGAAGGCAGTGCTGAGTGAATCAAACGTCTGCGGCGGTGTGTGCTTGGTCGGTGTGCGGCGGGTGGTCTGGAAAGCTGCGCGGATTTGCGCACGATCGCTGGCCGATCCTTCAACAACGACCAGCAGCTGTTCGCAGCAATCGAGGATGGCCGGCAGAGTGGCTTGCAGACAGTTGAGAAAATAGTCCGCCGGCGCCGGCACGGACTCACGCACAACGAGGATCAAAATGACGGGGCCGTTTGCCGCTGCCAAGGCCCGTTTGAGGTCGAGCAGCAGATTCAGAATATGGCTCACGGCAAGCGACCGATCCCAGTCACTCAGACAGGCGTAGCCAGATGCTGAAGAGCAAAAGCTCATGGTTCGGTCCCGGGGCGAAGATTGCGGGTCGCGTTGACGGTTGGTCATTTCTTCCGGAGACGTGTGATCTGGTGGGTGTTCTTCAGCTTCAGCTTCACCTTCGCGCCCTTGGCTCGCGGGAGCCTCCGATAGGAACGAAGGCGCGTGCGTAACGCGTTCGCGAGGAGCCGACGAGCGACCGGGTCGGCTTCGATACTCGCTTCGACGATTGAGCGAACCAATTGTGCTTGCCAGCCGTTCAAGTAACGCCGCAGTGGGGCGAGCGCTGCGTCTACGCACGACGTGACGTAGCTGTCGCGGGACAGCCTGTCAGTCGGCGTTCGCCATCGGCGAAAGTTGCTTTCGTTTGTCATTGAATCTCGTGTCAGTTGACGCGATAGGGAACGTACTTCGGGTGTCCCTGCAGCTTTGTTTTGGCGGCGACGATTTTGGTGAAGTTCTCGACGAAGACGAGCAGTCCGTCGCGCCCGTCCAATTCAAAGGAGCGCGCGGGATTCTTAGGCATTAGCTCTGGGTGTGCGGAGGTATCGATCGCGACATCGAGCTTGCGCACGGCGCGGTCCACGCGCAGCAGCACATGAGCGTTGCCGTCCGCATCGGTGGCACCCGCCGCCTTGCCCTCAACAAGAAGCGGCAGGGATGACCCGTGTTCTGCGTGCACTACGAGCGCAACGTCCCGAGCCGTGCGCGCGCATACAGCCTCGATCGTTACCGGCTGCGCCTGCTTGTCTGATACGCGGCGCGTGTGCGTCAGCCGGACCTCCGGGACGGCATCCGGTGCCACGTAGCCCATGGGGCAGGTGATTGCGGCGCGCATCGATTGGCCCTCGCGGCCGCGTAGCGTGAGCCGTAGTCCGCCGTCTGTCCCGGTCTCGCCGAGCGCAGTTCCGCTCGCGGTCCACGCTGCGCCACTGAGGGGCGCGCCGTCGTCGTTCCGAGCACGGAGCTCTACCTCGAAGGACTCCGCTTGGGGTCGGGAGCCGACCTGGGAGCCGCACGCGCTAGTCAGGGCCGCAAGGCAAGCAACGATGCCTACTATCGAAACAAATCTCATCGGTGGACTCCCGGGCAGTCTTTGGGTGCATCCTGGCTACCGCCGGAACACTCGGCGCTTTCGGCTCGCGCCAGCAGGCGGTTGATTGCGGCATAGGTTGCCGCGTTGTCGGTGCGAGCGGACATCGAGCTGTAAGCTGCGCGCGCGTCGCCGTATCGCGCGGCGATCACATCACTGACGGCCGCTGCCAAATCGGGATCACTCGGGCCTGTTTTCACGACGGGTATCGACGTGCTCCGCGACGCGCTGCTCGTGGCAGGTGCCGCTGAAACCTCGACAATCTGAATTGGTTCGGGGCGCGCCGGCGCGGCGGCGGCAGTTACGACGACGGCGCGATGAGGTGTGCTCGAGTGATCTTTCGAGGCCATCGCCGTGTGCTGAGGCGCTTGTTGATGTCTTGCGAGGCGGGTCGCGCCAAGAAGCGCGGCAGCCAGAACAAACGCGCCGACAACCGAGCCGCCCGCGACGAGTAGGGGACGCGCTTTGGCGAGTAGGCCGAGCTTCTCCAGCCAGAAGTGCATCCTGGCCCCGGGAGCGGGCGTCTTGGCAACCGCGCCCCGTGTTTTGTCGTTCGACCATTCGGAGGGTGTTGGCGAGCGCGCGGCGCCTAGGGTTGACGCCGAGTCTCGACCTCCGCCATCTCCGGACCGTTGCTCCCGGCGTACCACCGGCATCTCGAACAGGGTCGTATTGTCGTCCGAAGCTCGCTCTGATGGCGATGATCCTGCGGGCCTTGTGAGTGCCGCCAAAGTGACCGCGACGACAGGCACCGGCACGATTCGCTGACTGGCGAGCGGCGGTACCACGGCATCCGCGGCAAGTGGCGACGTGACTAGTCGCGCAGCGGTTCGGTCGGGGGCTGCATGTTCAGCCGCTCGGGTTCTCGGTACGGGGTTTGGTGCCGGGGCCACGGTGGCGGCCCCGTGTTTCCGCGCCCTGACTGTTGGCGGGGGCGCGTCCGGATCTTCGCTCGGGTTGGGGCGATACGGCGCCATGATCTCGGTGCCGAACGCAGTGACGTGCGCCGGCAGGCTCGCTGTGGCACTCCGCACCGGAGGCATCCGCTCTGTGATCTGTACTGGGAGGAGCGCGGGAGCTGCGGCTGGGTTCAGCTGAGGCCGATACGGCACCATACGCTCGGTCTGTTGCGGAACGAGGGCCGCCGCGTCGATCGGGCGGAGCATGGCGGTGGTTTGCTGACTCACGTGCGTTGGGCGCCCGATCGCTCGCATGGCGACCAGGGTCGTATCGTCCTCGCCTGGCGGCTCCGAAGTTCGAGACACCGGCTGGCTCCAGGCGTCGTCGCCGCTCGGAGTCTCGCCTGCGCTGCAGAGTCCCCCGTCGAGTACGGTGGCATCAATGCAGACTTCACCGAACTCGATCACATTCCGTTCTTCGAGTGGCAGCGGGCCAGTCACCCGCGCCGTGTTTAGCCGCAGATCGTCAAGCTCGTACGCCGGGACCAGCCAAGCCACCCCATCGCGGCGCTCGAGATGAAACGCGACGGCTGCGACAGGCGCGACGCCCGTGCCGCTCACTCGAAAATCGGCTCGAACGTCCGAGCCCACCATCAGCGCGCGTTCTTCGTCCGGCCGGAAAGCAACGACTCTTGCCTTCCCTTTGGTGTTTAGCTCGACAAGAACGGTCGAGTTGGGATCCGCGATCTTGAACATCGTCCCTCAGCTCCGCGTTCGCTGGCGGTTGTGCGGCTTGGCGCACGCTGCCGAAAAGGCGATGGCGTTGCCGCGGTGCCGAGGTCTTGGGGACTGCCGAATCGGTTGTTTCTGGCTCACATATCCAGTCGGTCAGCGTCCCCGCCCGGTTGCCAGTTTTCTTCACCAATCTCTTGTGGGGAACAGCCACCTCAACGTTCACTCGCAGCGCTCGGCGCGAAGCCTGAGCGCCGTGTCAATTGGCGAGTGCAGGGATGGTTGGCCTCGAGTTTTTAGCTCGGCAAAGAACTCCTCGAGCCCCCCCATCATCATTGCCGGTCGGATCGTCAATGCGTCGCGGGTGCGGACGACGAACCAGCCCGCAACCGGCGCGAACCTGACTTCCGTAACTTCCTCCCAGCGTAGTGTCCGCGTGCCGCGCCACGGCGAGGTGAAAACAATACATTGGTCCGTCCACGTCAACGAGACTCGCGTGAAATCGACGACCATTGCGAGCACCATAGCGATGAAGGCGCTTGTCCCAATCGCGAAGCCAAGACGCATGTGCTGAGGCACCTTGTAGGTAAGCAGCCCCCCGAAGGCCGCCGTCAATACGAGGAGACCCCATCCGAACCCCCGTGCCGCCACCGGATAGCGAGCGGTCCGCGCGCCGCTCAGCACGATGATATTCGGCGGGGTGCGCCGCGCTTTTCGAATCAGATAGTTGATTAAATATTTGCCGATCTCTCCGGACATTGCACAGCCTTTCGCCCTCGGACTCAATGCTCTTCGGTCAGCTGGACGCTATTGACGAAGCGCTTGGCAGACTTCGGGCCGATCGCGCTCAACGGCATCGCCGTGGCGACGACCATGCGACTGTTGAGCCACAGAAGGTGAGCCACGCCTTGCTCGCCGTGCAGATCGAACAACACTTCGCGACCGCCGATGATCTCGTGCTCCGCTTTCAGCGACGCTCCGATATTCTTGAGCATTCCGTCCCGTGCGCTATCGAGGGCAGCAGAAACGACGACCTTCTTGCTGAATGCCGGCGTGCACGAAACCGACGTCTCTCCCTTTGCGTCAGGAAGCACGAACATGGCGGACGATAGCTTCAACGGCCCGGCCTTCGTTTGCAGATCACTGGTCTCGTCTTTCGGAGTGCCCGGAAAATCTGCGGTGACACCACAGTCGGGAATCTCGTGCGCGACCCACGTTGGTCCTGAGTGCTTCGGCGGAGCGCTGATCGTTGAAGCGAGCGATTCTGGCGCGGGTTTCGCTGGCGCCTTACAGCTAATGTTGTTTCGCGCGCCGAAGCACTGGTAGCGCTCGGAACCACACCAGGCTACCCACGAGCGCGAATTGAAGCCGGGCTCGTCATCTGTGATCTCGATGTCTTGCGGTGCGCACCCTGTCTGGGCCGCGGAAATCACTTGGAGCTGATGCGTGGCGTCGCAATTGGCGAGCAAGAGCGCGGCGGCGATCGTAGCGCCGTGCAACCAAAGGGATGAGCGAGACTGCTTGGGTAGATCGGTAGGCATGGTGTTCGCCATCGGCCGTGTTTGGACTCTGATGACGACCTGTCTTGTCGGCCGCCGGTTGGTCACGGTTTCGCGACATTCGCGGGTCTAGCGATTTCGTGGCGGCGTGGGTTCTGAGCCCACCACTCGCGCCCGACGCGCTGTTTCGTACACGCCTTCGGGCAGCTCGCAACCATGTGCGCGAATCAAAGGCAGGCATTCGGGCAGCACGCCCGTCGGCTCGAGCTGGAATGCGACTTTCCCGTCGGCTCCGAGCTGCCCCGGAACGCTCGCAAAGATGTCCTTCAGGCGATACCCGTGCGTCGGATCAGCCCCGCAAACCTCGGTGATGTGGGTGACCATCCGGCGGCCATCGCGCAGCCGCGCTGTTTGGACAACCAGGTCGACGGCGGACGCAAGCTGGGCTCTCAAGGCGAACAAGGGCAGTTCCACGCCGCTCATAAGCGCCAGCGTTTCCAGGCGATTGAGCGTGTCGATTGGGTAGCTCGCGTGCACCGTGGTGAGGCAACCGCCATGGCCGCTGGTCATGGCTTGGATCAGGTCGAGCGCCTCGCCGGCGCGGATTTCACCGAGCACGATGCGATCAGGGCGCATACGCAGCGTGGCCTTGAACAGGTCACGAATCGAGATTGCGCCCTTGCCGCGAGCGTCCGGAGGGCGCGCCTCGAATTGAACGACATGCTCGCGTTG
The DNA here is from genome assembly GCA_039936055.1 of Polyangiaceae bacterium. GTDB lineage: Bacteria > Myxococcota_A > Polyangia > Polyangiales > Polyangiaceae > PMG-095. The sequence continues at coordinate 33,077 of JBDTJC010000450.1, forward strand.
GAGCTGAAGTTCGCGGGCATCTTCAATGACCACGACGCGCTCGTCGGGGGGAATGAATGCCGACAGGGCGTTCAACAGAGAGGTTTTCCCGGAGCCTGTGCCGCCGGCGACGACGATGTTGCGTTTGCACTCGACGAGCACGCGCAGCGTTTGCGCGGCGTCCTCGGTGAGCGCGCCGAATTGCAGCAGCTTTTCGAGGGTGAGGCGTTCTTTGGAGAAACGACGAATGGCCACCGATGGACCATCTGGAGCGACCGGGGGCAACAAGGCTTCGACGCGCGACCCATCGGGAAGGCGTGCCTCGAGGATCGGATGAGCCTCGTCAAATGGGCGGCCCACATACTGGGCGATCACGCGAAGGGCTGACACGAGTTTATCCGCAGAGCCAAAGCACGCCTCGGTGCGCGACAGTTGCCCCTTCCGTTCGACGAAAATCTCTGACGGTCCGTTGATCATGACCTCCGTGACCGACTCATCCGCAAGGAACGGCGCGATCGGCGTCAGGAATTCACGGATCGTGCTGTCGTAGACGGCCCGGGAAATCACGGGGTGTTTTCCGGATGAATGGTTCGTTCATCGATGCGTGGAGCGCGAACATCGAGCCACTTCGTGTCGCCAGTCTCGCTTGGGTACCCCCGGGGCTCGGCTTCGTAACGCGGACCGCGCTCGCCACTGTCCGTTTCGCGGGCGACGCGGACCGCGCGATCATCGCGCACGGCCATTTCGGAGAGCCGGCTGCGGACCTCTGGTGCATGCTCGCCCTTCGGCGCGAGTTCCAGGCAGCGCAAGAGATGCGCTCGGGCCTCGGTCTCGTCGTCGTCGGACTCCAAGACCCCAAGCAGAAAGTGCGCGTCGGCGTAGTCAGGACTGGCACGCAGCAGCTGCTCCAAATCTGTCCGCGCTTCCTCCCGCTGGCCGAGACCGAGATGGATCGTCGCGACCAGATACCTGAGCTGTTGATCGTCCGGGTGTTGGCGGAGGTACGGCTCGGCGTGGTTGAGCGCGGCCCGCAGGTGTGACCCCGCGATGCAGACCTGGAGCAGCAGCGGGATGACCGCACTGCGCTCGTAGCCTTGCGCGAGCGCGAGTGAAAGGTACTGCTCGGCGCGAATCGCGTCGCCGCGCTCGGCCGCCTCGCGACCGTCAGCAAAGAAGGCCGCGGCGTCCCTCCCGTCAGCATTCGCGTTCGGTGCCGTCGTCTTCGGCTCGCCGCCGGCCGCGCAACCCGCGAGCAGGAAAGCCACGGCGGCGGCCGCTGGCCAGAGTCGAACTGTGGGTGGCCTCAGGAGCGCGCTGGCAGGGACGTTTTTCTTGCTCACACACCCTGTCGGTCGGCGAGCACACTCGGGTGCTGCTTTTCTTCTGGGCGACGAGAAATCAGCCCTTCGGTCGGGCGACCTTGTTCTCCGCCTCACGGCGCACCGAGCTGAGCCACTGGCGGTAGGGGGAATCGGGTCGGCTGGCGAGGAGCGCTTCGAGCGCCTGGCAGGCGCCCAGGGCGTCTTGCTGTCGGTCGTTGTCGAGCGCCACCCGAAGCCGGAGCTGGAGCGCGGCGTACTCTTGGCCGAGGCGTTCGGACCACTGCTTGAACTCGGCATCGACGCGGGCGCGGTCCGCCTCTTGAGCGGCTGTCGCGAAACAGGACCGAGCCTCCCCGAGGAGAGTCGCCGCTTCAACGCCATCCTGTGCCTGGAAAGGAAATCGCTCCTCTTTGGCCAACGCCGCCCGCTCTACTTCGCGAGCGTGGTGCTCGGCGTCCTGAGCATTGGCTTGAACGCAGGGGCGATCGTCGTCGACGAGCCGGGGCGCTTCGACCTCGTGCGCCGACGTGTCGTCCGCTTGCAACGATTGGAACGCGGCAAAGCCGGCCACGAGCAGAACTAGCGGAGCGACGAGCAAGAGCACCGGATTCGGTCCCTTGCGCTTCGTGCTGGCGCCGAGGAAGGTGAGCCGCACGCCTTTCGCAAAGATCTCTTCGCCCCACGGCACTTCGGCGACCGAAACTGCCGCACCTTCGAAGATGATGGCGCCTTGGGTCTGAGTCGCGCTGCGGACAACGACGCCGTCCGGTTTGAGTTGGATCTCAAGCTCCACGTCGGCGAACCCAGACGCGGGCGAAACGCGGACGGCAGCGCCGACACCAACACCGACGAGAGAGCGGGGCTCGAGCAGCTCGTGACGCTCGGGATTCCCGCCGGGGATGTGCACTTCAACGAAGCCTTGCGGGGTCAAAATCCAATCCCTTTCACGAAAAACGGACCCATGAGTAGAAGCAAGATGCACATCACGAGCAGGACCATCGGGCCAATCATCAACACGCCTGCGCGGGCTGCAGCCTCTTCAGCCGCAACGCTTCGACGCATGTTCAACATCCGGCCTTGTACCTGGATGACCCGGGCGAGCGGGTTGCCCCGTTGCTCGGCTTGAATCACCGCGTTGACGAAATCGCGAACGGCCTGAGTCGGAACTCGGTCGGCAAATCCAAGCAGCGCTTCCCGCCGCGTGTGGCCCAGGTCGAGCTCCTCCAGAATCGTCGCGAATTCTTCAGGAAGCGCGTTTTTTGCGCCGCTATTGGGTTGCGTGAGCTGACGGAGGGAGCCCGGAAAGTCGAGACCCGCGCCCATGCACATCGCAGCAATTTCGATCGCATGGGGCAACCCGCGCGAAACCTCTTTGATTCGCCCTCGCACGATCTCCTGAACTTGGAGCACCGGGAGGATTGCGCCGAAGGCGGCCGCGGGCAGCGCAAGAATTACATCGCTGCCATTGAGCTTGGCCAGCGCGCCGACAATGACACTGAGCAGCAGCGCAGACAGAATCGAGAGGGCGCTGTACTCATCCGGCGTGAGCCCCAAAGGGTAGCTCGCCCGCCGGAGCTCGAGCTCCTGTCGGTTTCGCCAGGCCGGAGCGGGGATGAGCGCGATCAGCGCCGCAACGAAACGGACAACCGGCTCTGCCAGAGCGAACAGACCGCCCTGTTTGAGCGCTTGCCGTCGCCCGGCCCCGCGCCGCCCGAGACGGGGCGCCGGAGGGATTGAAACTCCGTTTGCGAGCGTGAGGACCCCAAAAACCGCCCCAGCGACGGCCAGAAGAAAGCCAAGCTCTAGCGCGAGCAGCACGGCGCACTTCCTTCGGTTGCAAGCGTGCGCGGTCCGCGGGTGACTTCACCTTGATGACTAGACGTCGACATCGAGGATCTTCCTGGCGGACAGGACCGCCCCGGCCCAAAGCACGCAGACGCCCGCTACGATCAGGTTTCCCATGAAGGATCGTGCCAAGGGTTCGAAGAAGTGCGGGTCCATCGAGTTCATGCCGATCACCATGGGTACCGGGATCATTCCGATCACGAACGCCTGGGCTTTTCCTTCGGCAGTCTTGGTGCGTACGACGCCTTCGAGGCGAGCGAGCTCGCGTAGCGCCGCGGCGGCGCCCTCGAGCATCTCTGGCAGGTTGCCGCCGCTCTTTCGGGCGACCTTGAGAGCCAGCACCGTTCCCGAGACCGTGCTCGAGCCGATGCGTGCTGCCAAGTTGTCGAGCGCGAGATCGAGAGGCGTCCCAAGCTCGTATTCCTTCACTAGCACGTCGATCTCCTGGCTCATCGGCGCGGGCACGAGAGCGATGCTGGAGGCGATGGCTTCACCTAGCGACGGGCTTGCCTTCAGCGCGTTGGCGACCGCATTCAGCCAAGATTCGACCTGTTCCTCCAGCTTGCCGACGCGCCGCGCGATGCGCTGTTCGAGTACCACGCGAGGCGCGAACGCAATGGCAGGCAGCAGCAATAGCAGCAGCCAATTCCCACGAAGCAAGACAGACACAACGGTCGCGGCAGCCGCGACCGCCTGGCCGATGACGACCTGCTCGGCGCGTGTGCCCGAGCGAAGAAGCCGGAGCTTCGCGTTTAGGCGTCCGAGGTGCGCCCGTAGAGCGACGCGCCCCGAGCTGCTGGCCGCCCCAAACCATTCGAACGCGATTGCGAATACCGTCAGGGTGCCGAACGCGGCGCACAGTCGACCGAGCCAAAACGTGCCGAGAGTCACAGGAATGCTCCGTCTTTGACTAGACCGTGAGTCACGAACTGATCGATAAAAGACGGCAAATAGCCAGTAGGAGCAAACTCCCCGAGGACCTTGGCGCCGATCCCCGCATCCGTGACCTTAAAAGTGAAGATCTCACGCAGCTCGACCTCGCCTTCGTCAGAAATTCCGACCACCTCGGCGATGCTCGTCACGCGCCGCGAGCCGTCCGCGAAGCGCGATTGCTGCACGAACAAGTGCACGCTGGACGCAATCTGCTGGCGGATCGCCCGCACAGGCAGATCGAGCCCCGCCATCAGGCACAGCGTCTCGATGCGAGAGACCGCTTCTCGCGGGCTGTTGGCGTGCGTAGTCGTGAGCGAGCCGTCGTGTCCGGTGTTCATGGCCTGGAGCATGTCGATCGCCTCGCCGCCGCGGCACTCGCCCACGACGATCCGATCGGGCCGCATGCGCAAAGCGTTTTTCACCAGATCGCGAATCGAATACTCACCTTTGCCTTCCAGGTTGGGCGGGCGCGCTTCGAGCGACACGACGTGCGGCTGAGCAAGTTGAAGCTCCGCTGCGTCTTCGACGGTGACCACGCGCTCGTGCCCGGGAATAGCGGAGGACAGGACGTTGAGCAGCGTCGTCTTACCACTGCCGGTGCCTCCGGAGATGATGATGTTCTTTCTGATCTGCACCGCCCGTTCCAGAAAGCGCGCCATTTCTGGCGTCACGGAGCCGAATTTGACCAGATCCGGCATGCGGATTGGGTCCTTTGCAAACTTGCGGATCGTGATGCAGGGGCCACGCAGGGCCAGGGGCGGGATCACGGCGTTGACCCGCGAGCCGTCCTTCAATCGAGCATCGACCAGCGGAGTCGATTCGTCGATGCGGCGACCGAGCGGCGTGACAATGCGCTCAATCACAGCTCGCACCGAATTGTCATCGGTGAACTTCAGCCCCGTGAGCTCCATCTTGCCGCGGCGTTCGATGAAAATGGTGTGCGGATCGACGACCATGATCTCGTTCACGTCCGGATCAGCGAGGAGCGCCTCGAGCGGTCCGAGCCCGAGCGCCTCGTTGGCGAGCTCCTGCACGAGCAGCTCGAGGTCTTCTGCTGGCAGCGCGTTGGCTTTGTCGGCAACGATGCGTCGCAAGGCAGCGACGACTTTGGGGCGCATGACCTCCGCGTCCATCGCGGCTCGGTCCAGGGACGGTAGATCTAGATTCTCGAGCAGAGCGCGGTGGATACTCCGGCGCGTTTCGGCGCCGTTTTCCTCGCTAGCCTTGCCCCCGGCCTTTGACGCTTTCGCGGCCGGGGCACCGGCCAGCGCGGGTTGGGTCGGTCGCGCGGGCTGTGCGGGCTGCGCTCGGTCTGGGGCTTTCTCTTGCGCCACCAATGCGTCGGGGCGTTGCGATGGACGCCAGACTCGAACGCTAAACGAGCCTACCTGAAGAATTGCTCGTGCCTCCGGGATTACGCGAGAAGCGCGTCGAAGCAGTAGCTCGTTGACCAGCGTGCCGTTGGATGACGCATCCTGGATTTGGAGACCGTCGGGGATGCTCTGGACAGACACGTGCTGGCGCGAGACGTTCGGAGCGAGCAGCACTACACCGCACTCCGCATCGCGACCAAGCCATATCGGCTGATCGCTGTCGCGCGTAGCCTGTGTACGGCCTTCCGGCCCAGTGATCTCGAAACAGAGCTGCTCCTGGCTCATCGTGACCCCGCAGGTACGTGGGCGACGGGGGCCGTTGTTGGCGTCGTTTTCGCTGGGGGTACGAAGTCCACTGCGTCCGTGTCGCCAGAAAACTCCGTGTACACCTTCAGCGCATCGGAGACCCGCTCTCGTGCCTGCATCGATACGGCGTCGACCACCGAGGGCACGATCAGCACGATATTCTCCGATTCATCTTCGGAGTGCGAGTGACTACCGAACAACACTCCTAAGATCGGGATCTGGCTCAACCCCGGCACGCCGGTCTTCGAAGTGCGCGCGCTGCGCGCTGTGAGCCCTCCCAAGACGAGTGATTGCCCGAGCTCCAGGTTGACCACCGTATCGAGACCGGCGGTGGTGCGCCCTGGGATCCCGGTGCCATTGTCCGACTGGAGTTCCGAGATGTCGGCATGAAGCCGGAGCTCGACACGCCCGCTCTTCGCGTCGTAGTTGGGCTCGACCTCAATGATGGATCCGAACGGTATTTTCTGGACCCCGGAAGTCAGAGCGCTCTGGATCGGAACGTTCACCTCGCCACCGCCCGCGAAGGTTGCCTTTTCGCCGTTCGCGGTTACGACGGCGGCTTGGCGCATGATTTTGGCCCAGCCAGTGCTCTGCCCCATGTCGAGCCGCGGCAGCGCCTGGTCGGTGATGACGGCGGTCGCGCTATCGAGCGTCCCCGCTTTCAGATTGTAGCCGGCGTTGAACTTGGACGAAATCGAACTCGGCCAGGCGAGGCCGATCTGGTGACCGTAGTTCTTGCTGACTTGCACGAAGTAGAAGTCGAGCCGGATGTTATCGCGGGCTTCCACGACGCCGAAGTCTTGGTTCCGATGGCGCGCACCATTCGGATCAGTGACGGTGATGTGATAGTGCCGCTCGGTCCCGTCGAACATGAGGAATAGCAGTGTTGTCTGGCCGGGGCTCAACGCGACCACGATGAATTGCGTGGCGTCTTTGGTCAGACGCACGTCCACGATGCCCTTCGCGCCTTCGGAGTAGCTGCGCACATTGTCGCTCGGGATGACGCGTTGCTCGCCTACGGGAAGCTCGATTTCTTCGACCTGGGTGGTGGCTACGGCAGCGCTTGTTCGGCCTGTATTCGTGGACCCTTGTGCGCTGGCGACCGTCGAGACGCTGAGGAGCGCTGCGATGACCAGCCCACGGAGTGGCCTAAGCTTAGCGGACATGATCGATGACACCTTTGGCTGAAGAATCTTTGGGTTGTCGCCAGTCGGCGCGATCTTTGGCTGAGACTAGATCCTTGCCGCTCGTCTCTTGGACACCTTCGACCAGTCGAATGTCGTCTGAGTTGCGAAGGGTGAGCGCGAGTCGGCCGCGCTGGGCGGCGTGGGTCAGTAGCTGCGCTTGCTCGAGCGTCGCGCTCAGGGTCACCGATGCTCCTCGGCTCACGCCAGCGCTCGAGCCATCTTCCACCCGCGTGATGATGCCTCCGACGGACAGGACGAGCAGGTTTTGGAGCAACGTGACCGTCGACCCACCGCTATCTTCTTTGGTGCCGGTCGAAAACAGCACGTCCACGCGGTCGCCAGGGCGGAGGAGGCCATCGAAGTCGGCCGTGCGACTATCGATGGACACGGCGCGCATGCCATCCTGCACGAGGCCGGAGAGCACGCGCGAATGGTCGCTGAATTGCGCCAGGTCGCTCCACAGCACCGCTTCGTTAGCCTTCAGGCCGCCCGCCGCGCGTGCGCCGAGCACCTTCTTGAGGTCAGCGGCGCGGACGTTGCGGCCTTCGACGTACGCCTGCGGGATGTCCCGCAGCGCCAGGGCGCTCTCCTTCAGAGACGCGCCCACGGGGACATCCTCAGCGGCAATCAGAACTTGAACTTTTGGACCTCCGGAGACTTCGGCCTCGAGGCGTTGCAGGTACAAATGCGCGAGACCCACGCTTCCGAGGGCCGCCGTGAGGGACAGAATGAGCTGGAGCTTTTTCATGGGGTCAGCGGCGTCTTAGCCGCCACTGACTAATCGGACTCCGGGGAGACCCAGTTGCGTGAATTCGCTCGATCTACGACAAACCGAAGAGGCTCAGGGTCGCGCTCTGCGGACTCGCGCCGTCCGCGCCAATGAGCACCGTGCGGCCGGCACGCTGCGCCACCGCGGTGTTTGCCTTCCGCCCCGGCCTGACACTCCAGCCCGCGCGCTTCAGTTCCTCCAGGTAGTCTCCCAGCGCCGCGGCCGGTTCGGAGGAAACGCGGTACAGAGTGAGCGAATACGGCGCATCGCGCTCGGCGGCCGAGAGCAGGCGTTCCGCGTGACCGGGACGCGGGATGCCGAGCGGGTCGATGCCCGGGGCATCCCCATGATCGGGAAACATTCGCAGCAGCGGGAACTCGCCCTCGGTCCACAGCACCAGGGCGGTCGTGGAATCGCCCTCGCGGCGTGCCAACACGTATCGAAGCTCGCCGAGGTCGCCAAGCTCGCCCGTCCTGGCAAAGGCATGGATCCGCCGGGCGAGCTCCGCGGGCCCGAGCGCGCCGCCCGTGTCGAGGCAGGCGACAAACCCTCCGGTCGCGGATTCTTCGCGGAAGGCCCCTCGGAGCCAGGACGTTGCGGCGTGATCGAGCGATGATCGCCTGGTGCTCAGTACCTGATCAGCACCGGCGAGCCCGCCGTGGCGCTGGCACACGTCTTCGAGTCGGTCGAGCGTTTCGCCGACGCTCGAATGAGACGAAGCGCTGACGAAGTGAACCTGTGCGCCGTTGATCCAAAGATTGCGCGGCTCGCTGGCGAGCTTTCCCGATTTCCAACTGAGGAGCTCAGTAGCGAATCCTCGAAGCGACTCGCCCGCGCGGGCCTCTGCCGAGCGAAGGCTGAGCGCGCACAGCAGGGCGACGACGAGGCCAAGGACGAGGCCCGCGCGCAAGGCTCCGACGACTGAGGCCCGCACCCGTTCTCTAAGGCTTGAACAGTTTCCACGCTTGTTTTGCAACATCTGTCGGGTCCTCAGGAGTGAGATTGCAGGCCAGGTGATAGCGGCCCGTCATGGCTTTGGTCTTGCCGCCGAACATTTCCGGACGCTCCAAGTCTTGCTCAACCGTCGCGTCGAGCGAGCGGCCGAACGCAGCGTCCAAGACTGGGCCGATGAGGGCATCGATGATCTTCGAGACGACGCCCGTCTTGTCCGCGTGCTTCACGGACTCGTCCTTTCCGCCTTGCAAAGCGTCCGTGACGGCTTGACCGGCCGCACTGTGCTGGGTGCTTTGCGCAACCAAGTCTTCGCAGCCCGGTGGCACCGCATCGCAGCTAGCCGCGGAAAATTGCCAGGCGCAGCTCCGCGCCTTCATCTCCACGTCGTGCTTGGTCAGCGCCTGATCGCGGATGTAGAGCACCGACACCAAAAGCAAGATGAAGATGGGGACGACGATCGTCGCTTCGACCATCGCCGCCCCGCGCTGCTGCCGTCGCGTCGAGCGGCTCAATGGACCACCACATCGCCCATGCGGCTGAAGGTATTCAGCACCCCGCAGGCAGAGCCCAGGGCGGTCCCGCACGCAGCTTGAATCGCCGTCAAGGCGCCCCCGTCCGGGAGTCGGAAGCGTCGCAGCCGGGCTCGCCATTTCATGTTCCACATCCACTCGCCCGCGCCCTCGGTGCCGTCGTAGAAGTATTCCGCTTGAGCGACCGAGTAGCCGCCGAGCGAACGAAGCACGCCGAGCGTGTCGTCCTTGGGTTCCTGCTGATTCCAAAGCGTCAGCCGTACGAGCTGGTCGGCGACGAGCGAATTTGAATCCGCTTGAATCAAGGCCCTAATCTGGAAGTTCTCGTCGCCGAGCGTCGCCCCGTCGATCACACGCTTCGGACTCTTGCTGTTCGAGCCCGAGCTTGAACCGGAATCCGAGCTAGAGCTTGAATCCGAATCCGCGCCCGCTGATTTGCCGTTGCTGACTTGGACCGTGATCTGTTCGACCTTTTGACAGCCGAGGATGTGCATGACCTCAGTGATAGAAACCGTGTCGAGCTGGCCCACGCTGGGCCGATTTCGAGCGCCCGGTGGCGGGGGGGCCACTTCCCGTGAACAAACCGGCTGTACTTCGCTCACGTCGTTGCTCTTGCGGACCGCCGTTTCATAGCCCTCGGCCACGAAGGGGTGAAGCTGCTTCGGTCCGCACGGTGGGTTTGAATTCCCCTCGATGTTCGTCTGTCTGCGCTCGGGCTGAGCAAAGGTCGGGGTGAGGCGTTGCCAAACTTCACCGGTCCATCGGTACTGAACCGAGCCCTCGCGCCAGAGGTAGAGGTAGTAGAAAGGACGCGGATCGTGCTCCGGGTTGCAGTCCAAGCGCGCCTTCGCCACTCGTTGCTCGTATGGGCCATTTGCCGAACAGTCATGCCCCAGCTGGCAGCCGCCAGTCTTCGGGTCGGGCAAAGCGTCATCCTCGAAGCTCTTGCTTGCCTCGCACGTCGGACTGGTCTTGCCCGCGCCGAGCGTTAGATCGCCGCTCGCGTCGATGTGTTCGTTCTCGCACTTCACGGCCAGATCCATCCGCGGATAGGCGCGTTTCTCATTGGTCTTGTAGGGCGGCGGCTGGCTCTCACCGCTTCCACTGCCACCGTTTCCACCATTGCCCCTGTCCCCACAGAACCAATCTGAGAGCGACTTGGTCATGTCGTGCATCGGTCCGTCGAGCGCACCCATGATGTCGGAAACACCGGGGAGCCCACCGAGAGCGTCCTTCGCCAGGTCGATTGGGAACTTACCGGCCCTGCCACAAAGCTCGGGAAATGTGTCGTCACTGACCGGCAAAGTCAGGCGCGTTCCGGAAGCGAGTCCGCGGCTGCCCGGCGGTTGCGCATTGGCCGCGATGTCGGCGAGCACCGCGCCGTCGGCTGCGACGGGAGCAACCGAGCTCACGACATCGGAGGCAGTGTGGAGCGCCTTGAGCGCAGTAAAGATCGGCGGTTGGACTTGTTGATACGCCGCGTTCATGTCCGCCTGCGCGGTTTTGAGGGGCGGAATTGCAGCCAGAGTCGAGCCGCCCGTGAACCAGGCGAGCGCGGCGGCGATCACCATGCCGATGATCGCGAGTCCCTCGATGAGCTTGATGGTGACGAGAATTGCCAGGAGCGCGGCCATCACGATATTGATCAGCACGATCAGATTCATGCTGCGGGCGTGCATCACTGCCCCGGACAAGGCAGCGGCATCGGCCGTATCCTGCAAGTGTTCCCGAAGAAACACCGTCTGCGTGACGCCGACGACGTAGTAGAGGAGCCCCAACAAGAACACCGCCAGAAACAGCGCGATGACCATCACTGCGCCTCGGTCGTTCTCGCGCGCGCTGCTCGGGTGTTTCAAGAATCCCCCTCGTAGGCAGCGCCTTGATTGGGAAGTGTCGCTTCGCCGCTCAGCGGTGCGAAGAAGCTGCCGGGGCCCGCAATCCGTTCGAGGCCGCCCGGATCTTCCGCGAGGTCGAAGCGCTGGCCCAGCGAGGAGCGCTCGCTCCCTCCGAAAATTCCGAATGGAAAGGGGGAGTGCGGAGCGCCGAGCAGTGAGCTCAGGGAGCGGCAAATCAACGCGCGCACGATCGGCACGCCACACGCGTATAAATAGGTCACGTGGACGCTGACAGCGGCATGGCGATCGACGGGCTCCGCGGCGAGGTCGTCCGAGCCGCTCAGGTGCACCGTGATGACCGCTGCCGCGCGGGTGTACCCGAGCGCGAACACCAGGTGTCCTACGGCCGAAGCGTCGAGGCTGGTCGCTACGCTCTCGTTCTCGGGTCGAACGATCATGTCTTCCCGCGGAGCAAGCGCGATCAGCGGAAATTCTGCCGCTTCCCGAATCGGAGCCATACGCGTGCCCTGCTGCGCGCGGGGCGGTGGGGCAAGGGCATTGGAATTCAACCAAGGGAGTGCGATCAGGCTCGCGAGCGCTTGCTCGAAGCTCGGTGCGGTCGTCGTCGTGCCCTTGGACAGCGACCCGCGCGGCGCGCCGCCGTAGCGGTTCGGATCATCCTCCAACACCACGATCGCTGAGCGCGCCGCGCTAAGCGCCGAGTGCTGAACGACCAAGCGCGCCGCTGCCAGTAGCGCGAACTGACACACCGTGAGGAACAAGAGGAAAAGCGGCATAAACACGATCAGGAATTCGACGTACACCGCGCCGCGTTCGCCCAATCTTGAGCCGAGCACAAAGGGGCGTGACGCTCGCTTGGCGCTCACGCAAGCCATGGCAACCATTCGGTGAGCGCGACCACGAGGACCGCGACCGCGATCGCTGGCCCCATGCGCATCTCGGTCAGGCTGGCCTGAGAAAGCGGCACGTTTGGTTGCGTGCGACGGAAGGGCCGCACCAGGATTCGAGCGACATTGCCGAGCACAGTCAGCAACTGGCCGCGAAACGCCAGTTGAACCAGCGCAAACACTGCCAACAACGCGAACGAGGAAAATTCGATCTCGAGCCCGAGCGTTAGTCCTCCGAACGCGCCGAGCGCCGCGAACAGCTTCACGTCACCCCCTCCGATGGCTTGGCCCCCGCTCAGCCGATGCAATAGCCAGGGAACGGCGCCGCAGAGCGAGAGGCCGAGTGCCGCCTGCAGAAAGCCGGCCCTGCCATGCAGCAGAGTCGCCTCGGCGAGCGCGACGACCATCGCGGGGAGCGTGAGCCAGTTGGGGATCCGGCCGGTGCGGAAATCGATAGCGGCGGCGAGCACGCTGATGGCGACAGGAAGGATCCAGAGCAGGAGCGGGTGAGTCATGGGGCTTTGTTGGAGCCGACGCGACGTTCCGTCTGGGCTCGTGTCTAGTCGGCCTCTGAGCGAGCGACGTTGCGTGAAATCGGTCTGGTCGCTGCCCCGTGGCCCGCTGCGACCGCGCTCTACGGCACGGGCAACAGCAACCACGCCTGGCTCGCCTGGTACATGCGCACGAGCGGGACACCGAGGCCGATGATCGCAAACACGCATCCGATCGAGACAACCCCTAGGAGCACGGCGTACTCGACCGTGACTGACCCGCGCTCGCTTGCGAACGCGCCCTCGGATGCGGTTCGAGCGGCACCGGGAACTCGATTCAGTCGCGCCGATAGCTCATCGGCCGAGCGTGGGAGTTGGTTGCTGGAAATCGGCATGGGTTCCAAAAAATGCGGAAACTGGCACAAAACGCGCCAAAGCGCAGGCGTGAGCGAGGGACAGCTCACGCCTGCGCCACTTGCGGGCGTCGCAACTCCGAGGGGACCGGGGTCTTGGGGGCACTCGGACGGCGGTGGGGAACCGACTGCGAGCTTTCTCGGAGGGCGCGACGCGGTCGAGGATGCTGCTGCAATTGCGGCCGATCGAGCTACTTGGACGGCTTGGCGTCGACCTGCACCTTGTCCATCTCGGTGTTCGCCGCGTCGATCTTGGCCCTCACCTTGCCGCCGAAGGTTTGCCACGAAAAGATCGCCGCGGCCGCAATCAACACAAGAATGATGACGTATTCAACGGTGGACAGGCCGCGATCGTCACGCAGCAAGCTGCCCTTGCCGAGACCTGAGCGGAGTTTGTTCATGAACGTGTGCATGGTGTGGTTCCTGGTTATTCGGCCGCACCGCTGAGATTGGCGTCGGCCCTCAGGACCCTTGTCGGTCGCTCACGAAACTCGGTGCTCAGAAACTGTCATCGGTCTGCCGATTTGCGGGTTGCGGAGAAATTGAGGGTTCTCGATTCTTTTTCCGCATCGAGTCTCGTGGCCGACCGACAAGGAGGTGATTTGCCGGTCCATTCGCCAACTTCCTGGCGTCCGGCTTTTTTCGCCCTTTTGAAGGAAACGCCCAAATGACTCGACGCGCCCGACTGCTGGCTTCTTTTTTCTCCCTCGCGGCTGCGCTGCCCAGTTGCGGCGGTGACAAGGCGCATGGTGGTCCATCGCCGGCTGCCGTCGATTGCCGAGTTTCCGGAGCGTGTACGGTCGTCGCGCCTGCGCTCGACCGCACGGTGGCAACCACGCTGGTCGAGAGCGCGAAGTTCCTCTACACCGGGCCGGACCCGCTCCAGCGCGATGTCGATCAAACGGCGCTCGACCCGAAGCGCCTGGCCGTCGTCCGCGGCAAGGTCGGCGACGCCGCGGGCGATCCGCTCGCGGGGGTGAAAATCAGCGTCATCGGGCACGCGGAGCTCGGCTGGACGCTGACCCGCAAGGATGGCCTGTTTGACATGGTGGTCAACGGCGGCGGTCGCGTGGTCTTCGCCTACGCGAAAGACAGCTTCGTTGCCGCGCAGCGCTCCGCAGAGCCGCAGTGGCAGCGGTACGCAACTATCCCCGACGTCGGCATGATTGCGCTTGCGAGCAAGGCGAGCAAGGTCAACTCGGGCGCTAGCCAGCAGCAGATCGCAGTCGCAGACCAGATCAAGGACGCTCACGGCAGCCGCCAGCCTCTGGTGCTGTTTGCGTCGGGCACCAACGCGAGCGCGGAGCTGCCCGACGGCACGACGCAACCACTTTCGAGCCTGAATGTGCACGTAACCGAGTACCCGCTCGATCAGCCCAAGCTCCCAACTCGCGCGCAGCGCTTCGCGCCGGGCTCATTGCCGGGTTCAGGAAACCTCAGCTACACGCTGGAATTCACGGTCGACGAGGCCGAGGCGCTCGGCGCAACGCGGGTAACCTTCGACCAACCCGCGACGGTCTACGTCGAGAACTTCCTCGGCTTGAAATCGGGCTCGCCGGTTCCGATCGGGTACTACAACCGCGCGTCGAGCAAATGGGAGGCCGCAGACAGCGGCGGCGTGGTGGTGAGCATTGTCAGCACGACCTCGGGTCACGCCGATCTGGACATCGACGGCGACGGCAAGGCGGACGGCGGCGATGCGCTGACCAAGATCGGCGTAACCGATGATGAGCTCGCCGAGCTTGGTGGTCGTTACCAGGTCGGACAATCGCTGTGGCGCACGCAGGTTTCGCATTTCTCCGCCTGGGACTATTTGTGGCCGATCGCGCCGCCCGACGGCGCGGCTGGGCTTGGTGCGCCGCCGTATGCGCGCCCGCTCGACACCCCGTCTGTTCGCGGCCCGGTGTTGGTCGAAAAGCAGGTCGTCGCCCAAAACGTTGGGATTTCGGGCACGCCCTTCAGTCTGCACTATCAGACCGACCGCACGACGCGCTTCAAGAGCGGCTTCGAAATCTCGGTGCCGCTCACGGCCGGCAAGATCCCAACCGGCTTGAAGCAAATCGTGTCGATGGTGTCAGTGGCCGGACAGGAGTTCGACCAGACCTACGACCCGGCCAAGAACTTGACCGACGTGGTCGACTGGGACGGAACCGACAGCTTCGGGCGATTGATGCAAGGGCGCCAAACGGCGCACGTCGCCGTGGCGTACATCTTCAAAGGCCAGGTGAGCGGGAGCCAGGTCTTCGGGGTGCCGGGTTTGAAGTTCAACGACCCGGACAGCACGGGCCCCAACCCCGACGCGGTGATTTGGCAAGACTTCGACGTGCAAGTCGGCGCGTTCGATGCGTCCGGCTTCGAACTGGGCGGTTTCAGTCTCGACGCCTTGCACAGCTACGACCCTGCAACACAAACCCTGTACTTCGGCGATGGTCGCGACCGCACCGCGCAGAACGTCGCGCTGGTCGTCACGCGCCAAAGTAAGGACGGCGCGCTCGGCACTCCCGACAGCGTTTTTGCGGCTCCCGATGGCAGCGTGCTCGTCACGGATGACGAGCAAAACGACGCCTCAGCACCCGGCCGCATTTTGCAGGTCGCACCCGATGGAACCGTATCTGTCATCGCAGGTGCCGGCGCGACCGGTGCCGCGGGCAGCCTAGCAATTGGCTCGCCGCAAGGAATTGCGATGGATACTGCCGGAAATGTCGTCTTTGCCGACTACCTTCACAACGTCGTGCAGAGCATCGCCCCCGATGGCTCAGTGCAAACGCTGATCGGTCTCGCCTCTGATAATCCCGTCGCTGTCGCAGACGTAAGTGACTTGGACGGCGTGGCCTTTGGCCAGCGCGGCGAGCTCTACGTTGTTAACGCCGCTCAAGTGCTGAAGCTCGAAGGCGGGCAGCTCTCGACCTTCGCTGGCGGCGGCACAGCGGACGCGGACGAAGTCCCCGCGACGCAAGCCACGCTCGTTGTGCCGAGCGGCGTCACCGTTGGTCCGGACGGGAGTGTGTTCGTGTCTGAGCGCGGTAACCCTCCGGCGAGCGACGGCGAAATGCCTCCACCTGGTGGTCATCGAGTGCGCAAAATCACGCCCGACGGCGTGATTCACACGCTCGCCGGCACGGGAAGTCCCGGATTCTCCGGCGACGGCTTGGACGCCACGAAGGCGCTGCTCAGCGGGCCTCGCGGTGTCACGGTTGGTCCGGATGGCTCTGTCTACGTTGCGGACCAGCTCAACAAGAGGATCCGTCGCATCACGCCCGACGGCATCATCATGACCGTGATCGGCGGCGGTGACGCGACCCTCGCCGATGGCCAGCTCGCGCAAGAGGTTTTGATCGACAGCCCCGACGGCATCGCTGCGGGGAAGGATGGGACGCTGTTCGTGGCGGCCCCAAACACTGTCTACCGCGCAGCTCCGGGCTTGCCGCAATTCGACAGCAAAGACAGCCTCATCCCGTCACAAGATGGCCGCACCCTCTATCGCTTCGATGCGCGAGGGAAGCATCAAGAGACGCTCGACGCGAAGACCGGGGTGTCGCTGCTTCAATTTCACTACGACTCGAACGGGTTGCTCGATTCGATCCAGGACAACAACAATCGCAAACCGACCACGATTCAACGCGACTCGAGCGGACAGCTGCAAAGCATCACCGCGCCGTTTCAGCAGCTTACCAGTGTGCAGCTCGACTCGAGCGACCGAATCACGAGCGTCACCGATCCACTCGTCGATCCGAACACCATGAAGGGCGGGCGCACGGTGTCGTTTGCGTACGACGATGCCGGGTTGGGTCTGCTCAACAGCTCCACTGACCCATTGCAGAAGACCACAAGTTTTTCCTATGACGCACTCGGGCGGGTCAAGAAGCTCCTTGGCCCCTCGGGCTACACTGAGGCCTTCGCGCCGAAGCCCGCCTTCCGCGGCGCGTCCGTCGATGTCACGACAGGCGAAGGCAAGCTCACCAACTACTCGTGCGCCTCCGTCGCCGATTCCTTGAACTGCAACATCACCTATCCGGACGGCTCGAAGATCCAGAGCGGCGATCGAATCGTCGTGCAACCGCGGACGGCGGCGGACGGGACGGTCACTACCACAGTCTTCGGAGCAGATGATTTCTTCGGCGCACAAGCCCTGAACCCCTCGAGCGTCACGGTCGAAACGCCCGGCGGCCGAGTCCTCGACACGACGATCGTGCGTTCGAAGCACTTCACCGATGCGAGCAACGCCCTCAGCCTCGACGACTGGAGCGATGCGATTGATATCAACGGCCGCGGCTTCTTCACCCGCTACACGCAGAAAGACCGCACGGAAGTCAGCACGTCAGCGATGCAGCGCACGAGCTCGACGACGTTCGACGCTAAAGGCCGCCCCACTGATTTTAGTGCCGCCGGTCTACCGGCGACGCACTGGACCTATGACAAGGACGGGCATGTGATTTCTGTGGCGCGCACCGCCGATGGGACCACGCGCACTGACTCTTTTACGTTCGACCCGGCGGACGGCTTCATGGACTCGGCGACCAACAACAACGCCGAAACCACTAAGTACAACCGCGATATCGTCGGACGCCTTCTCGATGTGAACCGCCCCGACGGCAGCTTGATGCATTGGGATCTGGACAACGACGACCGGGTTACGCAATTCACGCCACCCGGCGCGAGCGGGCCGTATACATTCGCGTACGAAGCAGACACCGGCCTCGTGAACCAGAGCACCCCGCCCGCGGTGTCCACCGGCGAAAAGGGTAAGGCTGGGCTCTCTCTAGGCGAGAAAAAGTATACCTACGGCTCAGACTTCGAACTCCAGAGCGTTCTGCGCTCGGACGGTTCGCAGGTCGGTATCCAGTACGACGCTTCGAACCGCGTGAAGCAAATCGCTCTCGCCAGCGCCAAGATTTCGATGGGCTATGACGCGCACGGCACGCTCACCTCGGTGAATCGCTCCGACAGCGCGCGCGTAGACATGACCTTTGACGGCCCGCTCTGGCTCAGCAGCGCGTGGAGCGGCGCGATCACTGGCAAAGTGGTTGCGGATTACGACAAGAATTTCTGGCTCGCGTCGCTCACGGTCAACGACGCCAGCACCGTCAACTTCACCTATGACGACGACGGCCTACTCATTGGAGCGAGCAGCGCTGCGGGCTCGCTGGCGCTCACGCGGGCGGCGGACACCGGCTTCGTCACCGATACTGCGCTCGGCTCGGTCACGACCTCTCAGGGCTACAACGGCTTCGGCGAGCTCGCTGCGCTCGGCGCCAACTTCCAGAACCAAGCCGCCTTCAGCCAAGTCCTCACGCGCGATGCGCTCGGTCGCATCGCACACCTCTCCGAAACGGTGGGCACTGCCGCGAGCGAGATCGACTACACCTATGACAACCTCGGGCGCCTCACCGAGGTCACGCGCGACGGTTCGGTTTCCGACTACGCGTATGACGCGAGCGGCAATCGCACTTCAGTCACCGTCGATGGCGTGCAGACCGTCGCCGCGACATATGACGAGCAAGATCGCATCCTCACCAGCGGCAGCGCGACCTACGACAAGGTGGAAACCGGCGATCTCCTGCGCAAGACAGACGGCGCCAACTCGCTCGAGCTGACGTATGACGAACTCGGAAATCTGATGAAGGCGAGCGTCGCCACGGGCGCCAAGAACACTGTCGTGGACTACGTGATCGACGGCATGGGCCGGCGCATCGCGCGCCGTGTGAACAACACGTTCGATCGCGCTTTCCTTTACCGCGATGGGTTGCGGCCGGTCGCTGAGATCACTTCTGCGGGCACCTTCTCGCACTTCGTCTACGCCGGAGGCGACAGCGCGCCGGACATGATTTTGCGCGCCGGCGTGCCGTTTCGCGTGATCAAGGATCATCTCGGTAGCGTGCGGCTCGTCGTGAACGCCACGACTGGTGTGGTCGCGCAGAAGCTCGACTATGACGAATTCGGGCGCGTGCTTGGTGACTCGAACCCAGGGTTTCAGCCGTTTGGGTTTGCCGGCGGCATCTACGATTCCGCGACCGGGCTCGTACGCTTTGGTGCGCGGGACTACGACGCAGAAACGGGGCGGTGGGCGGCCAAGGATCCGAGTGGCTTTGCGGGTGGCGAAAACCAGTACGCCTACTGTGGCGACGATCCGGTAAACTGTGTCGACCCAAACGGGCTCGATTCGACACTGCCATGGTACGAGCGCGCAGCGGCGATCGTTGCCCACACTCTGGAAGGGCTCGTCGAAGCGGGCCTTGGTGGTGGGACCGCAAACGCTCCGGGGCCAGATGACGTTACCGTACCGGCGGAGAGTGAAGCGACAAAGATTGTGGTGTCGGCCACGTTAGGTATGCGCCCTGGCGCTTTGGCCTTCCGCGCACTTGGAGAGATTACAGAATTTGCGATCGTCGAAGGCGTTGCGGACAGGATTCTAGCCGCCGATAGAGTCGGTAGCGGTCTTAAGGCCGATGCCCTGCACCGAGCCGCAAGCTTTGTCAGCCGCGAACAGTTAACTGCCGGTCGGGTCTTTGCGCTAAAAGGAGGCGACGGCGTCGAACGAACCCTTCTCCAGACACGCGGCGCCATCAACGGTCGCGGTGGTATTTTCGAATACATTCTTGAGCCGGGTGATGTCGTATCGCATCAGCGCTTCATCCCTGGAGGTCGCATCACTGGCCTTCCGAACCAAGTGGTAAGGTGACGCTATGGAGCTGTTCCAGATTCACGTGCCATACAATTTCCTCCGGGGCCGAGTCGTTCTGAGCTGGCGATTCATGTTGTTCGGATTGGACCAGGATTTGCTGGACCCGGTAGCATCAATTGAGCTTGCCGTGGATTGCCTGGAGAAAGACACGGAAACAGGCCCTCTCTTAGTTGAGCTTGCAGGCTTGAGTAAATTCGAGCCAACGCGCGCCTACGTCGAGAAATTGGCTTCGCTTGAGCACGAATCGGGATCAAGTGACATTCGCGACAAATGGTTGTACGTCGTATTGGCTTGGATTCTCGAACACCGGGATGGCTATGCCGATCCCTTGCAGATCGTCGAAGATGTTTACGCAGACTTCGACTATCCGTCTCAGATAGCGGGGCTGGTCCGCTACATGCCGTCCGACGAAGTCGACCTCGGTAGTCGTGAACGGAACGAGGAACGACTATACGAGAAATGGAGGGCATTCGTCGATGGGTGCGCTGCAACGCATGGCCCTCTGCGGGATGGTCACAGCACCGCGCACCCCAGGGAATGACGGGTATGTCGTGCGCGCTGGAGGCTTTCCTCAGGCAAAAAGCCGACAACGATCGCTGACTCTCGTTCCGGTGATGTTCAAAGAATCCGGCGCAAATTGAGGAAGTCATGCCACTAGGTACGTTCAGTTCAGGGATACCATTGAACAACGCCGTGCGTGCTTTCGCATGTGCTCTTCTCTTGGCGGGCTGCGGTGCTCGAAGCGTTGCTCCCGCGCAGGCACCGCCGATTCCGCCTGCCTTGGTGCCGGCAGCGCCTACTCGACTCGCGACAGCCCCCGAGCATGCAGCTGTGCCCGTCCCCGCGCCGAAGGGTGTCGAGAGCGCGCCGACGCCCACGCTCCCATTTGCCACGACCTTAACAACAGAAGAGTTGCTGCCCTTTCGTGTCGTCGACGCGGGGTATAGCGAGAGCCTCGACCGGATGGTCCTGCTGTCGGATCAGCCGCCAGCGTTGTACCTGTACGATCCGCTTTCGCACGCCTCGAAGAAAGTGGCACTTCCGGGCGAGGTGGCCATGGTCTCAGTGGCCGCGGACGGGAAGTCGGCCGCCGTACTGCACCGCTCGCGCATCACGCTCGTCGATCTCGAGAAGCTGACCACCGTGCCGGTCACGACCAAGCTTGAGCTGGCCAGCGTCGTGCTCGCTGGCGATCGACTGCTCGGCTTCCCGGTCGAAGGGCAGCATGCCCTTTCGGTGGATCTCAAGACCCACGCAGCAACCCAATCGAACGTGTTTGATCCACTGAGCCGCGCTGTCTACTCCGCGTTGACTCACCGCGTATACGCCGCGACTCGTGATCGCAGCCCCGCAGACGTGGGGGAGCTTGAGCTTCTGCCAGCGGGCGCCGTGCGCTGGCACGACTCCGCGTATCACGGACAATACGCGATCTGCGGGGACGTCTGGGCGAGCGCGGACGGGCTTCGGCTGTTCGATAGCTGCGCCACATCCTTTCGTATTTCGGATTCGAACAGCGTCGATCTCACATTCAACGGAGAAATTCCCGGCATTGAGCGGGTGCAGAGCCTCGCTCACTCTCTGGCCCGCGCCGAGCTCGCGGTCATCCCGGGGCCTCCTCGCCGGAGCAACATCGCTGAGCCTGTCACGGCGGACACCGCTCTTCGTATCGTCGCGTATGACGGCTATGGACTACTCGGGGTGGGTACGCTGCCCCAATTTCAAGTTGGGGGGCGGCTGAGCGCAAGCCACGGGCGAGCCGTCTTCGCCGCAGCGGGAGGGAACACCTTCCACATTCTTGTAGAGGCTGACCCGGCCGCTGGTCTCGTCAACGGCTTCGCGATTACGACGCTTCGTCGCGAGTCCGGCGCAGCCGTCGCGATGGTGCCGACCGCTTCGCCTCCCGTTGAGGCGAAAGCGGCATCGACGGAACCTGCGTTCGCGCCGCCCACGGGGAGCAAGCCCGAGTCACCGTGGAATGGCATCTCACCGTTGTCGACGGCGGAGAAAGCCGCTCTGCGCGGCGGCGGAAGGACTCCGACCAAAGCGGAGCTTGAGCGATATCGCGAGCCGAAGCCAAGCCCAGTGCTCGGCGGAAGCTGGGAGGCTCGCGCCAAGACGCCTCCGCGCGTCGACTCAGCGCCGAAGTACGACATGGTTCACTGGGTTGTCGGCGGCAGTGAGATCGCGACCTGCGTCGTCTCGGTGACCGAGCCCGACACCTTCCTGAGGGACGTCGCGCGCGTTTTGCCGCAGTCGTTCATCAGCTCCGCGTACGTCCGAGACTTTTCACTTCCAGACCAGCGGCGGCCGATATTCACGCTGGCGCTGAGCCGCTCCCGGCAAGGACCCCTCGAGAGCGACTCGGCGTTCGTGGCCGCCACGATCGACGCGGAACGCGCCGCCGTATGCGCGCACCGCGGCAAAGATGGAGATGGTTTTTTCTGGGCCGTGGCGCTCGAGTTTCTCCAGTCGTTGCATTGGACGAACCTGCCCCCGAAAGTGTTCGAAGAGCAGCAAGTCGGTCGGTACCATCTGGATCACGTCGAGCGTTTTCGCGAAACGATCACGTTCCCTGATTCATCGAAGATCGAGCGTAAAATCATTCAGGGCGGGGATGTGCCGGTTGGCTTTGATTGGACCGCGGTTCTCCCGGACGGGAACGGGCTGCATCGCGTAGTAAATCGCACGCTGATGATTCCGGCCAACTCGAAGCTGACGGCCCTTCAGGATGTTTCGCTCATCGAAGAGGGAGACAAGGACGGCATCCTCCAGCACGCCTCATGGCGGGGAGTTCAGTCCGGGTCAGTGCGAAGCGTGACGCTGACCCGCGTGGGCCCTGCCAAGTACGAGCTTTCGTCGGGGAGCGGACCCAGCTCGAAGTTCGCCACGGATCGCGACATATTGGACACGTTGGGCAAGGACGACCACCAGCGCTTGGCGCGCGCCACCAAGGGGGCCTTCGACTACGTGTTGCCCGAGGTCGTTCCGGAGGTGAGCACCAGCAAAGTGACCTTCGTGCACTATGCGCGCGGCGAGACCGAAGCGGTCGAGGACATGACGCTCACGGCAGGCAATCTACGCCTTGTCGTGAAGACTACGGTGGATGGCCGGCTCGACAGCGCATATCCTACGCGCGGACCTCAGGTTCACTTTGATCGCGCATTTCGGAATGGCTCAAACCGGCTTGGAGCTGTGTCTAGTGCGCTGGCAGCTCCTCCTGGCAGCGGCCGCCAAAAGAGCAAGGCGGACATGTAGCTCAGCGCTTGCGGGGTTGGGTGCGCAGTGGGCGCGCTCTACCCTGCCGCGCGTACCTGAGCACCCCCCATTCGGGGTGTCTCGCCTCTACGTTGCTCTGTCACTCGACGTTGACGCTGCTTGGGGCGGCGCCAGTGGCACGGGGTAGGTAGGGGCGTGACAGCCGCTGGCGTGCTTGGTCGGGCGAATCGCTTGCGCTGACGCCTCGAAAAAACGACGGAGGCCTCTGAGTTGCGCGCATCGAGCTGGTCGGATTGACCGATGAGGGAATAAAGGCGGCCGGCGTCAGCGCGGCGGCCCAACCAAAACGGTGAGATCCAATCATGACTAACCTAAAAGAAATTCCGACCTCCACCCGGCCGCTCGTTTCGGGCCGCCGTTCGGCTAGCCTCGGGCTGCTGGCGACGGTAGCCGCGCTCCTCGCCGCCTGCGGAGGAGGAGCCGCGAGCGCTGGCGGAGAGGCCGGCGCAGCGGGCAACGCCGACGACGCGGGCGCGAGTGGCGAGGCGCCGTCGAGCAATGGTGGCGCTGCAGGGCGTGTTAGTTCGAACGAGGCCGGGGCAGCTGGCGCAGTCGATTGCGACCAGCGCAAGACCGCGACCAGCCCGCTCAATGAGTCGATCTACCTCAGCGGGTTCGAGGTCGCGCTAGGCAGCGCAGTGTTGACGCCAGCCACGTTGAATTGCGACCCTGGCGATCTCGTCGTGGACGCCACCTTCCGCAATCGCGGGAGTGACGCCTTCCAGTTCGGTCCCGAGATGATCGTCACGTCCGGCGGTCACGACTACTCGCCGTCGCTCTCTTCGACTGATATCCCGCTCGTTCCCGGCAGTCGGACGGGCAAGGGCACGCTCCATTTCGTGGTCGATCGCGACTTCGTGCTCGACGACGCAACGCTGATCGTGGGCGGGGCTAACGAGCACCAGGCAATCATCCCGCTTGGTTCCAAATCACCCGACGCCTTCGTCTCGTTGGTGTCGGCAGACGCCGCATTGATGGGGAAGTTTACTGCGGGAACCCTGGAGTTCGACATGAAGGGCGGATACATTCGCGCCGATCAACCCTGGGATCACACGACGCTCGACAAGAACCACTACAGCATCACGCTGCTCTTCAGCGCGACGTACACGGCAAGCAACGGGTTCGGCAACAACATCTTGAGCGACAACTTCGACCTCAAGCTCCCCGATGGTACGGCCGTGGCCCCGGATGACGCACCCAATGTCTTGCTCGACAACGTGGGCACGACCCTGGACGATCTCAACGTGACCTTCACCGTCCCGGGTCCGATGGAAGGCCAATTCGCACTGGAGGCGAGTGGCCGGTGGGGCCAAGGTGCTGCGGCCGTCTCGATCGCCATGCCGTTCGAAGTGCCGCACAACGCTGCATTTGGGAAGTAGCTTGGAGAGAGCGGCACATCGTGTCCCGCGCGCGAGGAAGGCTCTCGTCGTCCCTTCACCTCATCCGATGCGGCAAAGCATTGTGTGCGGCACCGTAGCGTTGGTGTAGGGCGTCGTCGCCAGGGGCGTTCAAACCGGTCTGAGAAACGAAGGGCCATCACGGTCCTTCGTTTTTCTCTGTGTCGCCCGCTGGCTCTTCACGGCCTCGGCCTGACGAAACGCGAGCCACGCCTTGAATTCGGCGAGCGTGATCTCGCCACCCATGATCGCGTCATACACCTCTTCGGGTTCAGCGTTCAGCATGCGGCGAAGCTGCCCTGTCGGGGTCCCGGCTTCAAGCGTAGCAACGCAAGGGCGTCCGTGGGCCGGGCGGTTACGCTGCAATGGCGCTCTGCTAGAAACTAACTTGTACGGCGCCGCCGCGCGCGCCGACTAGCCACGGCGTGACTGACACGCGAGCCGTCTTCGCGGGGGATACATCGTCTTCGACGGGCCAGAGCAAATAGGTTGTGATCGTCGCGGCCCCGAGTGCACCGGCTGCGATCCAGGAAATGGCGGCGTTCGTGCTGGCGGTGTCGCGATCGGCGCTATTTCGCGAGAGGGCCTCGCATGCTGCTGTCGGTCGCATCGGCGCGTCAGGGGCGCATTCGGTATTCGTCCCCGCCCGCTCGGGAGCGCCTTGCTGCGTAACCTGCGCCGCCAGCCGATCGGAGTCGCTGGCAAGCGACGAACCTCGGACAAGGAAATACGTGCCGAGCCCTGCAGCGACGACGGTCGCGGTCCCGCCGCCGATGAGGACCCAAGTGCGAGCGGAGCTGTGTGCGGGAGCGTCGCCGTCCGATACCTTTGCGCTCGAGGGGGTGAAGCTCGCGCGCGAGGTACTTCCGGATGCGAGAGCAGGCGAGGGCGGCCGTGCCAGGTCGAGTTGGATCTCCCTTGCTTCGCCCGCGCTTGCCGTGAAGTCACGGGACGACGTTAGATATCCTGCTTTTCGGGCTTCGATTTTGTGTGCTCCTGGGTCGAGCAAGATGTCGTCCGCGAGCACTTCTGGAGCGAGCTCTCCGGCGTCCAGGCTTACAGTGGCGCCGGGGACGTTGACGGAGACTCTTACGGCGCTCAAGTGCGCGCGGCATTCCTTCAAGCTGGCCTCGGCGTCAGCGCGCTTCTCGGGGTGGTCAGCGGGCAAGTTCGCGAGGGCGTACTTGAGATGGTCTGCTGCATCACGATAGTGGCCGAGCTTCATCTCGACGTCCGCGAGGCTGCCCGCGATGGCGTAGTGAGGCCTTAGCGCCCAAGCTTTCGCAAAGGCCGCCCGAGCCGCCTCCCAGTTTCGCACCGAGTACTGGCTTGTGCCCTCGCGAACGAGCTCTTTGGCGGCGGCGCTCGGGTCTTGTGCTGCTCCGCCGTCCGCTGCGGCGGGGGCCGCGAGCGCAATCGCGAGAAGGGCGAGGGGAACGGAGAATATCTTCATGACTACAGAGTTCGAACGCGAGAAAAAGGTGAAAATCAATCTACTTGTGAGGACGACGCCATTGCCCTCATGGCACCAGAAGCACGTCCTGCTTCACCCCGGCGATTCCGTCGTTGGTCCCAGCAACGCCGCCGATGCCCTTGGCGCCGGCTGTGCCGGTCGTGATGGTCGTTGCGGAATCAGGCGTGGGCGTCGTCGCGCCAACGTAGGCGATACCCACAGAGACGCCGCCGGCGGCGCCGCCGCCCGCACCACCGGTGCCACCTTGACCGCCGGCACCTCCGCCGCACCCGAAGCTCGACTTGTTGCCACCCGAGCCGACGGATTTCTGACCGTTCTGCCCGGCGATACCGTTTCCGCCCTTGCCGGCGTTGGATGAGACGAGCTCGTCCGCTGTCATCGTGAGAGTGGAGTTCAGGACGAGCAATGCGATGGACGAACCGCCGGCCTTGCCACCAGTGCCTCCCGCGCCGCCGCAGCCTCCTGCACCGCCGCCACCACCGCCGCCACCGGTCGCCGCGCCTGTTCCGCCGCCACCACCTTGGCCCGGAGTGCCTGGCGTACCGTCGGTGCCGGGAACGCCGCTCCAACCTGTCGGATTGATGGTGCCCAGTTTGGTGGCGCCCGGTGCGGGGGTTTGTCCGGTGGCGTTCGCGCCGTCTTGCCCGCTGCCGGTGCCCAAACATGCGCCCTGTGTGCCACCCTTTCCCATGCCCAGGTCTGGCGCGCCGAGTCCGCCCCCCGCCGCCGCTGCGCCACCGTTGCCACCTACGCCGCCCTTCGTGCTCCCACCCGCTGGGCACATCACGAGGTTGAATGGGCCTCCCGAGTCGCCAGCGGCGTCATGACCAATGAGCGTCGACTGCATCGGAAAAGTTACGGTCGATGGCGAACCGTTCGCGCCGTCAACGCCCTTGCCGGCCACGAGCTTCACGCGCGTGAGCGTGACGTTGCTCGAAGTGTTCACGAACGCCGCCACGCTCGACTCGCCGGGGTCGACGCCGGCTTGCGCATCAAACTCAAAATCCTCAATGACGACGCGCGAGGCGCCTGAAGCAACCGAGAGAGCGAGGCCGCGCGCGGATGGCGCAACCGTCGCCTTTTTCCCCGTTTCGTAAGTCCAGGGGGTTGCGCTCTTGGGGCACGAGAAGCCGCCATACAGCTTTGCGGTCGAGGTGAGCATTACTTGCTCGTCATACGTTCCATCGCACGCGATCACGATCTTCGTCGTGCCCGCGAGCATGACCGCCTTCGCGAAGGTCTTCACGGGCGCAGTCATGGTCCCGACGGCCGTATCCTTGCCCATCGGTGCCACGAAGATCGCATAGTCGTCGTTCACAACGCACGCCGCTTCGCTCGGGCGCTTCGTCGCGTCGCACGGCGTGACACCCTGGCCACCTTCGCCACCGTTGCCGCCATCTTCGGCCGCGCCGGCTGTGCCGAGCGCGCCACCGCCCGGCGAACCACCGCGCGCTGCTGCACCGCTTGAGGAGCCGCCGGTGGATGTGCCCGCGTTTGCTGCGCCCGATGCGGCGGTGGTCCCGCCCGCGCTGACCGCAGAGTCCGCCGTGAACTCGCCCGACGAACAGTGCAAGGCGGCAAGCGCAAGTGCGCTCAACGCCGAGGGCGTTGCCAGTCTTCTCATAGCACCTGAAGCACGTCCTGCTTCACCCCGGCGATTCCGTCATTCGTTCCAGCGACACCGCCGATGCCTTTGGCACCGGCTGTGCCGGTCGTGATGGTTGTTGCGGCGTCCGTCATGGGCGCGGAAGCCCCCACATAGGCGATGCCCACCGAGACACCGCCTGCGGCTCCGCCGCCAGCAGCGCCAGCGCCGCCTTTGCCGCCCGCTCCGCCTTGGCATCCGCCAACGGTCGGCAGGCCGCCATTGCCACCCGACAGCCCGTCTTGCCCTGCTACGCCGCTTCCGCCTTTTCCAGCATTGGCCGCAACCAACTCGTCCACGGTCATCGCGAGTGTGGAATTCGTAACGACGAGGGCGATGGACGAGCCGCCGGCTTTGCCGCCTGTGCCTCCCGCGCCGCCGCAGCCACCGGCAGCGCCTCCGCCTCCCGCGCCACTCGTGTCTTTGCCGGCTCCGCCGCCGCCGCCCTGGCCTGGCGTGCCTCCCGGGCCATCGTTGCCGTTGGTGCCGCTCCAGCCCGTTGGTGTGATGCTGCCAAGCTTCGTCGCCCCAGCGGCAGGTGTTTGAGGTGCGGCGCTCGCACCGTCTTGTCCGTATCCATTCGGAGAGCAGCTGCCCTGAACACCGCCCTTCCCCATTCCCAAATCGGGCAAACCAAGACCACCTCCAGACGCAGCACTTCCGCCGTTGCCCCCTACGCCACCCTTCGTGGTGCCGCCGGCACCGCACGTCTTCGAGTTCGGTGGACCGCCCGTGCTGCCGCTCGCTGGTTGCCCGTCCAAGGTCGCGGGGTCTGGCGGTATGATCTGCGCAAGCGAGCCGTTGGTGCCGTCCACGCCCTTCCCAGCCACCAGCTTCACGCGCGTAAGGGCGACGCTCGTCGAGGTATTAACGAACCCTGCCACACTCGACTCGCCGGGGTCGACGCCGGCTTGCGCATCAAATTCAAAATCCTCGATGACGACGCTCGACGTGGTGGAGGCAATCGAGAGAGCCAAGCCCCGCGCCGATGGCGCAACCGTCGCCTTCTTGCCCGTTTCATAGGACCATGGCGTTGCGGTGCCGGGGCATGAAAAACCGCCGTACAACTTTGCTCCACTCGTTAGCTTTACTTGCTCGTCGTACGCCCCGTCGCACGCGATCACTATCTTCGCGTTGCCCGCCAGCTGCAGGGCTTTGGCGATGGTTTTGACGGGCGCTGTCGTCGTTCCAACGGCAGTATCCTTGCCCGTCGGCGCGACGAAAATCGCGTAGTCGTTGCTCACCACGCACGCCTCTACGCTCGGGCTCTTCGTCGCGTCGCACGGCGGAATCACGTCGCCCCCAGCTCCCGCATCACCGGCCATGCCGCTGCTCCCCGCGTTGCCGTTGCCTGCGCTAGCGCCGCCGCTACCGCTAGCGCCGCCATGCCCACCGCCGCTTACTCCACTTGAGCCGCTCGAGCCGCTGGCAGCACCTGTGCCGGCATCTCCACCGGAGCCCGACGAGCCGCCAGAGGGCGGGCAGTTTGAAAGTTTGTGGCAGTCGTCGGTCGAGCTCGAACAAGCCGACGAGACGCAGGCCAAAGCGGTCGCACTAGTGAAGCAAAAAATGAAAGTTCTCATCGTGTTCTCCGCTCTCAGAAATCCCCAGATATAGAAACGCTACCGATGCCTAAGGAGCCGCGTAGGCGAAAGGCGGACGCGCCCGAAGTGCTCGTCGTCGCTTCGTCGCGTGGCCAAAACCAATAGACGGGAATGGATACCAGCCCGACCGCGCCAACAATGGCGCTGGCAACGGCGAGGTTCCGGTTGCTGTCGTGGCTCTTCAAGGCGTCGCGTTGCGCCGCGCAATCGCTCGCGGTAACAGTGCCGACTAAGCAACCTGAATCGCCGTTCTTTGCCTGTAGTGCGGCTGCGTGGTCAGTGTCAGACGAAGCAGCCAGGTCAAAGGCGACCAGCCCGACGGCGCCGAGCACGGCGACCGTGCCGCCAATGATCACAGGCACCAAGCTTCGGTCGTCAGTAGATGCACCGGAGGGTGGCGCGCTGACACCAGCGACGCCCAATCGCAGTGAGACGGGATACTCGTGCCCGGCCTCAAAGCTCAAGACTTGGCTCACCTTGTCCCCTCCGAGGCGCGCTTCGAGCGTGTGTACGCCTGGGTCCACGAACGCAGATCCGGGCAACGGCGAAACGCCAATTGTACGAGCGTCGACGTGGACTTCCGCCCCCGCGCGATCGACGCTGATTTTCAGCGCGGCAACGTGCGTTTTCACTTCCGTAAAGGCTGTGCGCATTTGCTGTAGCGTCTGCTCGCTGTCGCCCGGAACAAAATGCTTGAGCCCGAAATCGAGGTGCTCCGCCGCGTCAGGGTACCGCTTGAGCGAAATCTCCGTTTGCGCGAGTGCTCCTGCTATGTCGTAGGTTTGACGGATCGCCCACGCTTCGCTCAATATCTTTACTGCCTCGTCGTCTTTTCCAGCCTCGAACGCGGTGACACCCTTGCGAAACAACGCCTGCAGTCGGGTGTTCTCGTCTGCTGCTGCGACGTTGGTGGTCGGGCTAGGATCGGCACGACAGATAGACGGCACGACGAACGCGATGACTGCCGCGACTGCCATCTTGCCGGCATGGGAACAGATGATGCGAAGTGACGGAAAGCAATTCATTTGTGGAACCAAGATGACCGCGCGGGCGCGGGTGTGCTGGGGGCGTTTGGTGTAGCGGTCGGCGTGGGGACTGTCTGAGTCACGACCACTGAGGGCGTGTCTGCCAAAGCTGGCGGCGTCGGTTTCGAAGGCGCGGCGCGATCCGGAGATGAGTGCGCCGTGTTCGCGCGCTCTGTCGCGCCTTTTGTCCGCGGGATCTGCGCGGCCGAGGGGGCGCTGCCAACGGGCTCGTGCGAAGTGGCGAGTACCTCGGGATCTGGCTTGGCGATCGGTAGCGTCGGCGCGACGGGAAGTGAGGTCGCTTGTGCAACGATTTGAGGCGGCGCGGGGGGCGTTTCTGTTGCCGCCGTCGGCGTCTGCTTTGGCGCCAGCGCCGGCTCCGGCCTGCCGAGAAGTGAACGAATGATCGCGAGAGCCAAGATGAAGACTACGCCGAACAAGCACACAACAACGATCGCCGTCGCCGGTCGACGCCGGGTGACCAGGGGGATAGCGACTTCTGCGTCCGGCGAACCGTTAGCCACCGCGAGCGGCCGATTGGGCGGGACCGTGTCCTGAAGGATTTCAGGTGCCAGGCGCGGAGGCTTGGCCTGCGACATTTCTTTGCGCAGCTCAGGACTGACTTCGATCCGCGAGAATTTGTAGGGGTTGAACGCAGGCGGTTGGGGATCGGAGCTCGGGATTTCCAGCAACTCGTCGGCGCGGGCGTTTGCCGCGTCGACCACGGTTCGGTCGCCCGCGGTTTCTTCCGGCACGTAGGCGGTCTTGAGCTGGGGTTGTTTTTCAGTCATTTCCGCCGCCTCAGTACACGGCCACATTACGGGGTTTGGGCGGAGCGGAGGGCGCGGACTTGGGTTTGGCCGGCGTATCCAGATCGGACATGTCCCAGAGTCCGCCGGTCGGCGCCGCCGCTGCTGGCTTTGCTGCCGCCCTTGCAACCGCGTGCGCTGTCGGTGCAGGGGTTGCTACCGGCGCGGGTGGGGTGGCGAGCGGCTTGGATTGCGGATGGATCGGAGTGGCAGCCGGTACCGCTGCCGTTGCCGCCGGAGAGGGGCTCACCGGTAGTGCTTCAACTGCCCTCGGTAGCACCTCCGCAACGGGCGCGGGTGGTTCGGCATGCGCGGGCACTTGCGTGGCGACCACCACAATCGGCTCGTCGCGTTGGGTGGAGGGCGTGGTAGTGACTGAGGTCGCCTTCGGCCAGTACGCAAGCAGTCCACCGCCCAGTCCGAGTGGCATGCCCACCAGAAGTGCGACGGACGCTATCTGCCGCAACGTCCTTGCGCCGGGGCGCGGGCTACTGGCTCGTCGACGGCTGACGGCCTTTCGAGCGGACGCCGCCGCCTGAACCGGGTACGTGCCGACCTGATGCATGAACGCGTGCGAATCGGGTTCTGGGGCCGCAACGGGGCGATGTGCAGAGGGCGCGCGTTGCATCGCACCAGGGCCGGGTCGTGATGCGGCGCGCGAAAGGGGCGCGCGCGCCTCGGCGTGTGGTGCCATCGGTGGAGCGGGAGGGGGAGCTGAGCGAGGCGCGGGTTGAATCGGCTGCTCCGCGGCTCGGGCAGACGAGAACAACGGCGGCGTCACTGACTGAGCTGCGATGACGCGAATGGGCTCGGTCACCAGAGCGTGGGAGCTCGCACCCCTGGGCTCGGAAAAGGGCGGCTTTGACACGGGCGCCGTGTCGATACCCGGCGGGGTCGGCAGAGACACGGGCGGCGCGGTCGTGGGCGCGACGTCCGAGAGGTGGTGGATCTCCGTGGTGGCGTGGCTCAAATGCAGCGCGTCTGACGGTCGAGAAGCCTGGGCCGCGAGCCACAATTGGCGAGCGGTCGGAGCTGAGCGTTTCGACTCCTCGAGATACCGCGCGAGGTGGGCGCGAAACGCTTCGGCGACCTCAGCCATAGTGGCGAAGCGTTCGTCGGGATTCTTGGCGAGCATTCGTTGAATCGTGCGCGCCACGAAGCGGGGCACCGACGGCACGAGCTCGTCGAGCAGCGGCGGCATGCGGTTGATTTGGGCGTAGGTGAGGGCATTCAAGCTCGGGTCTTGAATGCCGATCATGCACGGGAGCTGGCCGCTGAGCGCCTCGTAGAGCACGGTGCCCAGTGCGTAAATATCCGTGCGCTCGGTGACGCGGAGCCCCTGGAGGTGTTCAGGGCTCATGTACATCATCGTTCCGTGCAGGACATCCCTTTGGGTGGTGGCAGCGCCGAACCCGAACAGCTTGGCGATGCCGAAGTCGAGCACTTTGACCCCGTTGTCTTCGACAATGAAGACGTTCTCGGGCTTCAGGTCCCGGTGAATCGCGCCGACCAAATGCGCCGCGTGCACACCGGAGGCGATCTTCTCACCGAGCGGTAGGACCTCGATGACACTCAGCTGGCCGAAGGCGTGGATTCCCTCGCGCAGCGTGCTGCCGTGAAGCAGCTCCATCACGATGTAGACCGCGCTATCGCTCGTCCAACCCGCCTCTGAGATCCGCACTACGTTCGGATCCACGATCTTGTACAAGACGCGCGCTTCGTACTGGGCGCGTTGCCTCAAATCTCGGCTGGGTTCCCCCGGATTCGGGATGATCTTGATCGCGACATGGCGATCGAGAAAAGCGTCGTAGCCGTGGTAGACCCAGGCGTGCCCGCCCTTGCCAAGCAGGCCGCGGATCTCGAACTTCAGGAACGGATCGCCGATGTTCAGCGGCCCGCTCCGCGAGGTCGTTTGGGCGTCAGCCATGGGCGCCTGCTTGGTACGAGCAGTTCATGGTCAATGCCTCAGCACCACGCGGACCACTTGCGAGATCACGACCGCCGTCGCGCCAGCGATGGCGATGAAAATTAGCAAATCGCGCAGGCTCGGCGTCGACACGGGGATATGGAGAAAACCCGTTGAGGACGAGCCTTTCGACTCCGGCTCGGCCTGCGCAGGCGGCGGAATGGACGAGTCGGTCTGCGCGGTCGCGCCGTCGTCGCTCGCGGGAGCTGCTGGCGGGGCGTTCATCATGTCGACGAACTCCTGCAAAATCTCCCTGAACTGCTTCGCACTTTGAAAGCGAGCGTCGGGGTTCTTGCGAAGCGCGCACAGGACCATGTCGTCGAGAACGCTGGGCCACCGCTTGGCGCCGCCTGCCGCGGTCGATGGAGCAACCGGTTGGACGTTGGCGTGAGCACCCAAGATCTGGGTTTCGGCGCGCAGGTGATCGAAGGGGCCTCGGCCGGCCAAGAGTAGGTAAAGGATGAGCCCGGTAGCGTAGACATCCGCGCGCTCGTCGACTCGTTTGCCAAGCGCTCCTTCCGGCGAGACGTAGCGCGGCGTTCCAACGACGAGCCCGGTGTCCGTTGGCACAGCCAGTGGCCGCGGTGCGGCATCCCCAAACCCAGGAAGCACGCGAGCAATGCCAAAATCCAGCACCTTCAGAGTGAGCTGGCCGTCCGGGCCCGTCACTAGAAAGAGGTTATCTGGCTTGATGTCGCGGTGAACAATGCCGACCGCATGCGCGGCTTCGAGCGCCGACAACAGCTGCAGAACGTAGCTCACGGCTTCCGGCGGAGGCAGTGCGCCCCGCTCCTTGAGCTCCGCGGCGAGAGTCCTGCCGACGAGGCGCTCCATCACGATGAAGGGGCGCCCCTGTCGCGTTACGCCGAAGTCGACCACGGCCACGATGTGCGCGTGAGCGAGCCGCCCCATGGTCTGTGCTTCGATCCGCATCCGGTCGAGCAGCTGCCCGTTCCCCGCGAAGCGTTCGTGGAGCACCTTGATCACGAACTCTCGGCCCATCTCGCGGTGAAGGACGAGAAACACCTCTCCCATTCCACCGGCGGCCAATCGGCGAATGGTGGTGTACCGCGTGTCCGCGAACAGATCGTC
The DNA here is from genome assembly GCA_039936055.1 of Polyangiaceae bacterium. GTDB lineage: Bacteria > Myxococcota_A > Polyangia > Polyangiales > Polyangiaceae > PMG-095. The sequence continues at coordinate 66,892 of JBDTJC010000450.1, forward strand.
ATCAGGGCGCTCCGAAGGGCCAGGAGAGATGACGTCGGGCATGGCAATCACTGTTCGGTCGTCCCGTAGTTGCGGATGCTGAAATTCGACACGCGGCTCCCCTGATTGTCCAGATCAGCGCTCATTCTCAGCGGGGCCGCCCGGGTGAGACATGCCCCGACCCTGTCACCGCGGCAACCTAGACCCGGCAGTACGATTTTCCACACTTTTTGCCGCGGCTGTCCGATAGGAGATTTGTGTCAGCTGATTCGTCTCCGCCGCCTGGCCAGTCGGCCGATGCCATCGAGGCCCTGCTGGCTTCGACCCAATATCGCCTCTGCAAGTACCTCGGGCGCGGCGGTATGGGCGCGGTCTACGAGGTCGAGCACCGCTTCCTGGGTCGCCACTTCGTGCTGAAAGTCTTGCACGCCCGCTTTGCTGGGGAGCCGCAATTCGTGGATCGCATGCGGGTGGAGGCCCAGTCGATGGCGCGCCTTCAGCATTCCAACGTTGTCGATGTCGCGGACTTCTGGACCGCGGCAGACGGTCGCCCGTGCATTGTCATGGAGCTCCTCCAGGGGCGCACGCTGGCGCAGGAGCTGGCACAGCGGCGAAAACTGCCAGTCGGCGAGACCGTGGCCATCGTTAAGCAGGTCCTGTACGCGTTGGGTGCGGCACATGGGATTGGGATTGTGCACCGCGACGTCAAACCCGAGAACATCTTCCTCACGAACGGAGGCATCGTCAAAGTGCTCGACTTCGGGGTCGCGCGCGTACTCCCGGCTGTGGCGAACAAGTCCCTGATGCCGCTCGCGCTTCCAACTGACACTGGCACCATCGTCGGATCGCCACGTTTTGTCAGTCCCGAAGGGGCGGCTGGGCAGAAGGTGGACGAGCGCGCGGACATTTACTCTGTGGGCCTCGTCACCTACGTCATGCTGGCTGGCCGCGGTCCCTTTGACGCTCTTCGACAGGCCCAACTCGAGCCCCCCTCGCGCTTCGCCGGCCCCGAGGTCACCGCGGAACTGGACGCAATCGTCATCAAAGCAATCGCCGAACAGCCCGACGCGCGGTACCAAACCGTTCCCAGCTTTCTGAGTGCGCTCGACCAGTTCGCTCCGCGGACCGTTTCGCAGTGGCCGCGCTAGCGCTGCTGCTCATGCTACAACGTCAAGGAGGCCAATCGAATGAACTCTGGCGCCCAAGCTGAACGAGAAGGACCCGCAGAGGAACTGAGTCTGTTCTGTTCGCTTGAGGGCGAAGCATGGCGGGTTCACGTGCGACCCACGTGGCTCCCTCGCTACTTGAAACCCTTCTTCGATGCGCACGGCGAAGCCTATCCGGTGCTGCTCGACTTTGACGATCTCGCGCGCCACATGGAATCGAACCAGGCTCCATTCGAGAAGCGCGTCACCAAGGTTGGCGGAGTCGAGCTATTGGCACACGGCCAAGCTGCCGAGTCGCTCGCCGTCTGGCTCTCGACCGCATTCTCCAGCGGCGTGCGTCCCGGCACGCGTTAGCCTTGATCTGAGAGTTAGGCGACGTGACGTAGACGCTTCGCGAGCCTGCCGACCGCGCGGGTGTGGAGGCGGCTCGCCCATGACTTGCTCATCCCGAGATCGCGACCGATGTCTTCGAGCCGTTCGCCCTCAAGGTAGTGCCGGCGCACCAGCTCACCCTCGTCATTCGAGAGCTCAGCGATTGCGCTGCGCACCATCTGGATGAGCTGGGCACGCCCCAGCGCTTCCTCTGGAGAGTCGTCACTGTCGGTGGCTTCACCGTGCGTTTCGGTTGCGATGCCCACGGCAGCGGCCATGGCAATCGCCGCAAGGTGCTCAGCGAGCGCGTCGTCTGCTGCGCTTGGTGCGACCGCGGAACCAGGGGCAAACGTGTGCTCGGCCTCTCCCTCGCTGACGCTCGCCGCGGCTTCGAGCGCTGAAATTCGCTCGTAGGCTCGGCGAGGCAATAGCGAGAGCTGGCGCACTCCATCAAGGATCGCGCCGCGGACTCTGAAGTTCGCGTAGGCACGAAACGGCACGCCGCGAGCTGGCTCGAAGCGTCGAGCCGCGTCGAGCAGCCCCTCGCGCCCAGCGCCTACAAGATCATCAAATTCAATCGAGCGCCCGACCGAGCGCGCGATCTGCGCCGCCACGATCTCGACGAGCGATAGCTCGCCATGGAATCGTTCCAGCACCTCCGGCGAGTCAGTGACACTCACGGCACGGACCCTACTTCAACCCGTGTGCGCCAAGCCACACCGCTCAACCTGCCGTACACGATTCATCTCGCCTGGGGAGCCCGACCGGTCGCCTGCCGCACGCGCTCACTCAGAACGGGATCGGTCTCGAGCTGCTCTCGCAGCATGCCCTTGAGCCAAGCGATCCGCTCAGCGGGGAGCTTCCCCTCGTACGGCGCGACCGCTTCGCTCGCTCGCGCGTCGAGGTACTCATCGACGCCGATCTCGCCACGCTCGAAGCGCGCGAATAGAGCACTCGACACCGATTTGGTTTCGGTCTCAGCGGCACCAGCGACCGCTCGCAGCTTTCCGGCAGCCATGCCCCTGAATGTAGCCCAGGACGGCAGACTTGTCGCGCCACGCGCTCCCCGCCAGCGATAGCGAGGAGTCTTTGCCTTTTGCTTAGCCGGCTGGCGGCTTCGGCAGCTGATCGAGCGCGTCCGCCATCATCTTGAACTAAGACCGGATTGGTTTCGGCCTCCTTGCGCATGCGTTCGCGAACGATGTTGAGCTGGCATTGCGCCCGCATTCGGACGTTCGCCGCAACAGTGGGCGACCCGACACCGTACTCAGTGGGGCTGGCTGGCCGCAAAGAAGATGGCAAGGGTCAATAGTCCGGCGTCTCCACGCCCGGCTCTACCAACACGAGATCCACGGCCTCCCTCAGGGTCCGAACCGGGTGAACGTTGAGCTTCGCGACGAGTTCCTCGAGTCGTCCGAGCTCCGAAGCATTCTCCGCGGGGATGACCACGAGCTTCCGTCCCTGGCGATGTGCTGCGCTCAGCTTCTCAGCCACGCCTCCGATCGGATTGACGTTGCCGTGGACGGAGAGTTCGCCGGTGACGGCGATTCGCCTTCGGACCGGTCGGCCTGTCGCCGCAGAGAGCATCGCGAGCGCGATGGCCAGCCCAGCGCTAGGGCCTTCCTTTGGCTCGGCGATGTTGACGAGATGGACGCCGAAGCGTTTGGCTTGCAGGGTCGCGACGCTCACGCCCAGCTCTGGCCCCACGTGAAGAAGCGCTTCGTACGCGGCCTGCACGGAGTGTCGCAGTTCGGGCCCGTGGAGGCCCGTCACGCTAGGGGCGCCCGTGCCGGCACGGTGCACGCATTCGATGAAGCCTACCCCGCCTCCGCCCTTGCCGCCGACGAGCAATATCGTGATCTTTCCAACCTGTACTGTTTCGTTGGCAAGGACATCCTGCTCTTCGAGGTGGTCGCGAGTTCCGAGATCTGGCGCCGCTGTCGGGTGTTCATGTCCGTCGAAATACAGGGTTTTGGGCTTGAACTCGCCGGGCGACATCCGCTCGAGCTGTCGATGCACGCGCTGGCGTAGCTCTGTCGCGACCTGTAGGACGTGGCTCAGTCCTTCGTCGCCGATCTTGCCGTTGGGATAGATCATTCGCAGCAAGCCTGCAGCCGTACGCGTCACCGCCGTCTGATCGCGAATCGTCGCGTTGACCAGACGCTTGTTCCGTTGAAGAAAATCGAGAAACGTTTGGTCGCGACGCAGTTCGCCGAGGACTTCGCCGAAGTAGTCCGATAGTAGACCAATGCCATCCGCGAGCACCTGGTCCGATATTTTCGGCATCTCCCATCCTGGAATGAAAGCGTGAATGCGGTCGCCGATCGCGAGGTCGCATAGCGCGTCTGGGAGCGCCTCGAAAAGGTGCGTGTAGTGTTTGCTCGGGAGGCGGCCTTCGCCATCGAGATCAATGTTGCCGGTGAACACCAGGCTAGAGTCAGCGACGAAGGAGCGACCGCCGCGCGCGATGTTGCCAGACTCCATAAAGTCCTTCAGCGCGGCAACGAGCGCCTTGTCGGGGAAGGACGTGTGCGACACCTCGTCGAAAACGACGACCTTTTTTGTGCCGACGATGCCAAGCCGCTTCTTGTTCAGATCGTAGAGAAGAGCTGCCGGTGTGGCACGTGCCCCCGAGAGGACGTAAACGCGAGTACTCAGGCTTCGCAGGAGGTAGCTCTTGCCAGTGCCGCGAGGACCGAGCTCGACGACGTTCAAATTCGGCTGCGTCAACGGAGTCAGGCGGGCAAGGAGGAGCAACTTGGCGCGGAACGTCACGAACGCCTCCGGCCGGTATCCTGCGCTCGTGATCAACAGGTCGACCCACTCCTCGAGGGTGAATTCGTCACGCGCCCGACGGAACATGTCCATATCAGGCTGCGTCAGCTGATAGGGCGTGAACTCGGCCAGCTTGATGCGAGGTTTCGGTCCGGCACTGTCGAGCACCAGTTTCGCGCTGCCCCAGAGTCCGCCGTAGAGGAGCTCCTTGCAGCGCTCGACGATCGAATCAGGTACGAAGATGTCCTGACCGTCCAATTGGGCAATGCGACCGATGTGTTCCCGCGTCTGGAGATTGGGCTCGACGTCGAGCAATGCAATGAGCACCGCCTCGCCCTTCATCATGAGCTCGTGAATGAAGGCGTTCTTCCGGTCAGCGTCGACCGTGTACTTGGCGATGCGCTTACGGACATCGTCCAGTCCCATCTCCGCGTTCTTCGCGCGAGCCTGCGCGAGAAGGAACTCGGTGACGAATCGGGGCATCAGCTCAAAGCCGGCCTTCAGCGCCTCGCGCTTGTCGACGACAAGCTTGTCGAAGACGCGTTCGATCTTGATGCGGAGCTGTTCATCCATCGGTCAGTCCTCGTCGAACATGCCAGCTAGGGCGCCAAGGTCGCGCTTATTTGGAGCAGTCGGCTGAGCCGTCTCCGGCGCGACGGGTGTTCGCTGTCCCGCGGCGGCGCGTGATTCCGGCGAAAGTGCCCGTCCTTTAGCCTCGAAATCCGGCGGTTGGTGTTGGACCTGTCCCTCGCCCGCCTTTGAGGTTGAGCCTTGTGGAGGCGCGACTGGCGCAACTTGGGCGATGATCGCCTGGACAAGCTCAGGTTGAAACGGATTCAAGGCTTGGAAGTCCGTGAGAAGGCTTTCCCACTCAGTCGGCGAAAGGATTTGGCTGAGCCTTGGAATCGCGTCGTAGGGATTGTGGTTCCCCATGCAGAGTCCCGCGGCGTAGGCGCGCAAGAGCGCGACTTCCTGCAGTCGCAGAGTGAGCCCATTCGTCGCTGCTGTCAGGTAGCCGTCTGGCCACGCGGCGAGTGACCGGCGTTCGGCGCTCGGCACAGCCGTGAGGAACTGAAGACGCAGAACGGCAAGATTGTAGTCGGACGGCTTCGCGACATGCACCTGCACGGGTCTCTCGCCAGGTGACACCGTGATGCGAGGGCCAGCGTCCACCTCGGCGGGTGGTTCTTGCTTACTTCGTACGCGAGCGTCGATGCGTTGGCGCAGGCGGAGCTTGGCTTCAATGCCCGGGGACTCGTCGTCGTCAGTGAGCGGGGTGGCGGCGGGATCGTCGGCCAGGCAAGCTTCGAGACCTTCAGCGACGAGTTGCGCGATCAACTCTCGGAATCGCGCTGTGCGAAGGCGCTGGAGTGGCTCATGTCCGAGCACCTCAAGCAGACGCCCAATCATTCGTGGCCTCGACCAGGCGTGCCCGTCGACGCCAAGCGCTTCCGCAAGCGAAGGGGTGTCCCCGTCTTCGATGTCGTCGCGAACACCGGACGATTTGATTTCCGGGTCAGTCCTGCCGCTGGCGCTTTCTGAATCGCCATGGGGGTCAACCACTGGAACGAAGTCAGCGGGAATCCGAACTCGACGTCCGGCAAATGCGCACAGCGCGAAAGCCTGGAGCTCTTCGAGCCGATACTTCGCAGGGTTTGAGACGCAAGATTCGACCCCCTGAACATCGAAGGTGTAGTTCTTAAAGAGGTCGACCAGCTCCTGCCGCAGTAGGGCAAGGACGAGCGCCTGCACGTCTCCGCGGAACGAGTGAGCGAGGGCTTTCCTTCGCTCATCGTTCTCCCTTGTCGGGGTGAGGTCGCGTTCGCGCATCAAGCGAACCAGCGTTGCCCGCCCGAGGAGATCAAGGAGCTCTCGGTTCGTTGTCATCACTTTCGTACTAGACGCCGGGTGCGGCTCCTTTGGAGCCGGCACGTTCAGATTTCACGCGGCTTCAGCGTAGTTTCGGAGGGCTTCCTGGCTGTGGTGGAAGCGGTGGTACTCGTCCCAGTCGCCGCTGCACCGTAGCGCTCT
>JBDTJC010000451.1:0-62475 GCA_039936055.1 Polyangiaceae bacterium
GGCCCGTCTCGGCGAGCACCTCCGACAAGGTGAGCCCCTCACACAGCTCCATCGCGATGTAATACACACCCTGCTCGACTCCGAGCTCGTAAACCGGCACGATGTTCGGGTGGCTGAGTTCGACGGCAGTCTTCGCTTCTTCCACGAAGCGGGTGACGAAGGCGTGGTCCGACGCGAGCTCGGTGCGGATCTGCTTGACCACCAGGCGCTTCTCGAAGCCAACGGCGCCACGTAAGGTCGCCAGGTAGACGCGCGCCATGCCTCCCGCAGCGATCTCGCGCTCGAGCACGTACTTGCCGAAGATCTGCGGGAACATCGCGCTGCTTCATAGTAGCGCCGCTGCGATCGCCTGGCTGCTTTCTGGCTGTTCGGCCCCTCCGGCCCACGAAATCATCCTGGCGTTGCGGCCCCACACCTTGGCCAGCTGCCCCATCCCGCAGCCGGCGCGCTTGGATTTGGCCGCGCTGGGTGACTTTCCGACCAGTAACCGGACCAGTGAATCGCTGTCGTTGGCTGCTTCCGATGCTCGGCTCGGGTTCCCAGCGACAACACTGGCCCTGGACGCCACGGCGCGCTCTGATAGCTCAGAGCAGCCCTTCATCGGCTACGGCGATCGCATCGCGACCGATCTGGACTTCGTCCTCTGGCCGCGCGGCAGTGCGTGCGAATTGGAGCGCCCCAGCAGCGCCGACTCCTACCCCGGGAGATTGGGCGGTGAAGCCATGGGCTACGCCAGCAGCGCCGGCCTCGTGATGCTCGCGGGCAGCAACGACGGCATGAGCTCGGCGATTGTGGGCGCACTGACGTTTGACGCACGCAGCGGCGAGAGCCACCTGGTGGACCCCAAGCTGCGCGCAGTGCTCACCGAACCGCGCGCGTTTGCCAGCGTGACTGACTTCGGCGGCAAGGTGCTCGTCGCGGGCGGGGAGAACCCCATCCACGACGCACAAGTTCCCGCTGCGGTCTTGCGAGAAACCGCAGAAATTTACGACCCTGCCCAGGAATTCCAGAGCTTCGAGCCCGCCCTGCTCCAGCTTGCGGTCCCGCGCACCCGGCATGCAGCGGTGACGCTCGCGAGCGGGGAGACCGTCCTCATCGGTGGGCGCGCCGACGATTCGGACGCTTCGAGCTTTGTCGAGGTCATCTCACCGGACACCCGCGTCTCGAAGCTCATTCAGAATCTGCGCTTTGGGCGCAACGCCCCCCACGCCTTGGCGCTCAGCGATGATCGAATCCTGATTGGCGGCGGCGAGGATGCAGAGGGACACCCGGTCGGCGCCCTGGAGTGGCGTGCCGCCGACGCGAACAGTTTGGAAGCACCGTGGGATGGCAGCGTCGCGCTGCCCGCGCGCTTCGACCGCGCTTGGGTTGCGCTCCCTGGAGGCGCCGCCCTGGCAGTGGGCGGCTGTGAAGACCGCAGCCCCGATGCCGGCGAAGATTGCTCGGAGTGGTGTACACGGGGTTGTCCGCCAACCCCGGACGGAACCACCAAACAGCGCTACGACGCGTTCTGGGTCTCGGCTGACGGCGCGGTTTCCGCGCTGGATTTCCCATTCAGCGCCGCTCAGCCGGTACTGCTGCCCGGAAGCGACGGCAGGCCCTGGCTCGTCACCTCGGGCGTGGACGCAGACGGCAACGCGGCGCCCGGCAGCTCTGTCGCCTACCGCTTCGACCCCTGGCAGAAGGCATTCGTCGAAACCGACTTGGACTTGGGAACACCGGCCAGCAACATTCCACCGCGCTTCGTTTCCACGGGAACGGATGCCTTCGTGTGGTTCGAGCAAGACGCGGACGGCCCGGTCCTGCAGGGCGTGCGCTGGGGCACACGCTCAACCTTCGTCAATGACGTCGAACTCATCACACTGCGCGACGCCGAAGACGCGCGACGCCCCGCGCACCTCGCTCCAGATCATCCGCCGGGCAACGACGTGCAATACGACAGCGCCCACGGCGTCCTCGGCTTCGCGAAGGTCCGCGCCACCGATGCAAACCCGTGCGTCTGGATCACCGACGCCCAATACGCAGACTTCTCGGCGCGCATCGACTTCTCGTCCGCTGCCGCGCCGACGCTAAAATTGGGCGAAACACCGATAAAAGAGCCAGCCTCGGCAGATACCAGCGCGTGCCGGTTACCGACCGTCAACACAGCAGCGGGCGCGAGTCTGGAGCTCGTGCGAACAGGGACTCAGCTCAGCATCAAACTGGGCACCGAGAGCGCGACCTGCAGCGTACTCGGCGAGCGCCTGCCGCTCGGCATGTGTGGGAGCCAGCTCGGAGCGGTGGCGGTTACGCGCCTCAGCGTGACGCGCTCCAACTGAGTCACGAGCTCAGCGCTTGAACCATTTGCCGAAGCGACCGCTTTCGCTCGGCTTGCTCCCGCTCGGAGGCAAGATCGAAGCTCCAGCGCCCGGCGGATCGCTGGGCGATTTCTGGCCGGTTCGTCGCAACTCCGCCTTGCGCATATCGTACAAGCGGATCTCGCGCTGAGCGTCCACGTGACGCGGGTCGTTCTCGACGATGAAGCGAAAATCCCCGATCGCCTTGCCGCCTTTTCCCATGCGCTTGAGGATTGAGCCGCGGTACCAACGAATGCGGGTGTTGTTCGGCTCAAGGCGTTGCGCCTTCTCGATGCGCGCCAAAACCTCATCGAGGTTGGCGTTCAGCTGAGTCGCCTCGACCCAAGCCAAAAGGGCAATGTAGTCGGCTTGGCTCGGGTCCAGCTCCACCGCTTTGCGAGCCTCTTCGAGCGCCGCGACCGCGTTGTTGCGGCGCATCAGCACTTCCGCCTTTTGATAGGCAGTCGCCGCGCGGATCACGCGCTGAACATGCTCCTGCTCATCGGCGCCGCCAGCGCCATCCTTGCGCAGCTCGTCGTATTCCTTGCGTCGTGAAGCGTCAGACAAGATCTGATGGGCTTCACTCATGCGCGAGAAGACCTTGCTGGCGAGTTCGCGTACGTCTGCCAAGTCCGGCCCCAGGCGGTCGGGGTGCCATTTTTTCGCGAGTTGAAAGAAACTCGCTTGAATCACCGAAGGCACCGCGTCCGGGGCGACGCCGAGTAGCTCGTAGTAGTCCGCACTGCCGCGCACCGCCTTGTCGCGGATCTCCGTTTTGAATGCGGCGAGCTGCGGACTGTCTACCGGCCGGGGCTGCGCTGACTCCGGCACTACTGATTGCGCGGGTGGTTGCGAACTCGACGTCATGACCGAAGCGCCCGAAGGACTGACGGAACGCCGCGCGGGCGCAGCCGCAGCGCGCGGCGGGTACGCGCTTGCGACCGGCATGCGCGACGAAGAAGGCGCCTCGTCCACGCCAATCGGCTCCACCCCCGGAATACCGGTCTCCAGTTGGCGCGTGAGGATCATCGCGTACACCAGGCGCTGCACGTAGGCCTCGTTCGCCAGCCCACGGCCGAGCAGTTCTGGCAGCGACTGTGGTTTGGCGCGCAATACGTCGATGACGGCTTGCTCACGCTTCTCAAACCGGAAACGCCGAATCGGAGCGTCGACATGCAGCTGAATGATCTGGTCCCCGAAGCGCTCGAGCACATCCGCCAGGTGGCCCGCGTGCGCGTACTCACGCACGCCCCGCCAGATCAACGCGAGGGGCTTGGCCCGTACGCCTTCACCACCCCAGCGCTCCAGGAAATTCAGCTGGTCGTAATAGCCAAAAAGCGTGTTGGGCGGCAGGCTGAACATCCACAACACTTGCCGCGACAGTTGCTCCCGCAGGCCCTCACGCAACGTGTGCTCGTCGATTGCGCCGGCTTCCACCAGAACCTGGCCGTGAAGCACACCGCGCTCGGTCGCAGCGGCCAAAGTGCGCTCGTAAACCTCATCGGAGATGGTCTTCTGCTCGACGAGCACGCGGCCCAAAAACAAGATCGGATCCTGTACCTTGGCCTTGGCCGGGCCGCCGCCGTCGAAGTAGATCGCGTGCCGCTTACCGGTTGGCTCCTCGAGCACGAGCGTGCCGGTCAGCACTCTATCGAGACTGTAAACCAGCAGATGCCCGAGCGGCGTCGCTTCCAACGAGCCTTGTGCACTGGGTTCCGCCTCCGTCAAAGCCGACGCAGTCTAGCACCACCTGCGCAATTTCGGCAGTACTTCTGTGGGCGGCTCGAACTGAGAATGAGCGCCAACGTGGGCTGTCTACGGAGGCACGCAAACGGAGTCCTAGTTATTTTTACAGTCGAAATGCCGCACAACCGCCGATGTCGCCGACGCCCGCGGGCTGGCGCGTGGCGCGCGGCAGACACTTTCGGTAGCGTTTTCGCATGCGCCGCGGTCATGTGTTGGTTGTAGACGACGAAACCTCGATTCTAAGCACACTAAAGAAGGCGCTATCTCTCGAGGGTTATCAGGTCGATCTGGCCGGTGGGATCAGCGTGGCCGAAGAGCGGCTCGCGAAGCAATCCTATGACGTCGTTCTCCTGGACGTGGCGCTAAAGGACGGCGACGGGCTGGACCTCCTGGCTCGATTGCGCGGCGCAGGCAACGACTGCGCCGTTCTAATGATGAGTGGGCACGCCACGATCGACGCGGCCGTTCGCGCGACCAAATTGGGAGCACTCGACTTTCTCGAGAAACCGCTGTCGACCGATCGCCTTTTGGTGATGTTGGAGAATGCGCTGCGACTGCTGCACGCGGAAGAAGAGGCCCGCGAACTCCACGCCGAGGCCGGACATTTCGATGATTTGGTGGGCGACAGCCGAGTAATGCGCGATCTCCGCGAGCGAGTACTGCGCGCCGCGCGCTCCAACGCGAGCGTGCTGATTCGCGGCGAGCGCGGCACCGGCAAGGAACTCGTCGCGCGAGCGATCCATCGCGCCTCCCCGCGAGCGAAAGCCATCCTGGAACGCATGAACTGCGCCGCGGTACCGGCCGAACTCATTGAGAGTGAACTGTTTGGGCACGAAGCCGGTGCCTTTACCGGTGCCACGAAACAGCGCCGTGGAAAGTTCGAACGTGCCAGCGGCGGCACCTTGTTCCTCGACGAGGTTGGCGACATGCCTCTGGCGATGCAAGCAAAGCTGCTGCGCGTTTTACAGGAGCAAGAGATCGAGCGCGTCGGCGGTAGTTCGACGTTCAAGGTCGATGTACGCGTCGTAGCCGCGACGAACAAAGACTTGGTCGAGGCCTGTGCGAAGGGCGCATTCAGGGCGGACTTGTATGACCGACTCAACGTCGTACCGCTGGAGTTGCCGCCCCTGCGCGCACGCCGTGAGGACATCCCGCGCCTCGCGGAACACTTCATGCTTAGCGCGCGCAAGGCCAACGCGCGCCCGGGGATGACCCTCAGGCCCTCCGCCGTCACGGCGCTCACGCGCCATCCGTTCCCCGGCAATGTGCGAGAGTTGCGCAACTTGATGGAGCGCCTAGTAATTTTGAATCCCGATGACGCGGTCACGGGTGAGGACGTGGAGCGCTCCGTCGGCATGAGCGGCGCCACACCAGCCGCCGGTTTGTACCAACCTGGGATCCCATTTCGAGTCCTGTCCGAGCAAGCGGAGCGAGCGATCGTCGAAGAAGCGCTCGCCCATCACGGCGGGCAGATGGCCGCGACAGCTCGCGCTTTAGGCCTAGAACGCAGCCATTTGTACAAGAAAGCGCGAGCCCTCGGGCTACGCGCTGACAAAGACGACGAAGCAGAGGCCTGAGGCTTCAGCGCGGAAGCTTCGCGAGCCGGGCGTTTTTCGGATCGAGAAGGCGCGCCGCGTCTGCCCGCTGCTTGCTTTGCTTGCGCTTGCCCGCCGACAAGTACAACTCTGCGAGGCGAGCATGCGCTTCGGCTAGTTCCTCGGGGGCACCCGCGCACAACACAGCACTCTCCAGTTCGAAGATCGCGCGCTCCTGCTGCTTGGTGTTAGCTAGCGCTTCGGCGAACAACAAGTGTGTCGTCAAGCCGGACATGTCTGCGTAGATCGCCGCTTCTCCCACCTTGACTGCCTCCTCGAAGCCGCCGCTGTCGACCAAGTGCTGCAGCAGCCGTTGGTACACCTTCGGCTCATGCTGCTCGAGTGCGCACAAGACGCGGAGCGCCTGCATTTCCGCCGGCAAATCCCCCGATTTTTTGGCCAAATCCGCCAGCGCATATTGCGGCGAAGCCTGGGTGGGGTCGAACTTTGCGGCGGCTTCCCAGGCCGCTTTCGCCCCCGCTTCGTCGTTCGGCCCGAGCGCTTGAGCGAGCAACATCTCGACTGCGTAGCCATCCTTACCGTCCGCGATCAGCTGACGCAGCTCGACGACGCCGTGTACCGGGTCGTCATGAATCGTCAGCTGCGCGTCCAAGAAACGCGCATCGGCAAACCCGGCATCGAGCGCTAAAGCGCGCGTCAGCTCGGTCTTCGCCTTGTCGCCCTGACCGCGACGCAATAGCGCCAAAGCCAGGGCCGTGTGCGTTGTCGCGCTGTCAGGACTGCGCTCGACCGCCTCCTCCGCGAGCGGAATCGAGCCGCCGCGCGTGATGGGCACGAACTGCGTTTGGTAGCGCGCCAGGCGCTGCTCTGCGAACACTCGAAATTCCCGATCCAGCTCGTCCGGGGCCTTGCCCAGCACATTTTGCAGAACTTCCGGGGTGCGTTTGCCGGCTCCCCATTCGCGCAGCATCTCACTCAACTTGGGCATGCCGTATTTCCCAGCCCACATCACCAGGATCTGACTCGACGCGTAGTACGCGGTCGCGACGTCGTTCAATTCCTCCGCGCGCGTGAAGGCGCGCGTCATGTTGGCTACCGCCGGAAGCCGTCCACCGCGCAGCGCCTGATAGAGTTCCGGGTCCTGCTCGCGCGCCCACTCGGGCCGCTCGATGAGCGTTTCGTACTCCGCCAGACCCTCGGTGAACCAGCGTGGAACGTGGCTCTTCGAGAGTTGAATGTGGAACACGTGCGAGAGTTCGTGCCACAGCGTCATGCCCAGGTTGAAGGATTCGTTCTTGGGGCTCATCGCCGCCAGGGTTCGACCGAAGCACACGCCCTGAATCGCTGTTTCCGGCAAACCAGCGGTTCTGATGCCGAAATTGTCGCGCTCAGCGTACAGCTCGACGCCTATCGGCGTCTCTGGCGTGAAGCCATAGGCCTTGACCATTTTGTGCCACGCCTGATCCAGCAGCGCGGGCACGTAGCGGTCCAAAATGGCGCGCTCGTCCTTGCGATAGCGGATCCGGAACGGCGGGTGCTCGACCGTCACGTAGTCGTGCGCGATCGTCTTTTCGTACAAATTTAGCGTGTTGAACACGCGCACGTTGTACGGGTCGATAGCGAAAGCTCGTCTCAGTGCTTCGAGCCCGCCCGCGTCGTCTCCTGAACGAATCAAGTTCAAGCCGAGCTCACCGTAAGCCACGCCGTCGTCGCTATCGATGGCGACCGCGGCCCGCATCATGCGCACGATTTCGTCGTAGCGGTGCTCCCAATCCGCGAACTCCCCGACTATCGAGTACAGCTTCGAGTATTGAGAATTGAGCTTGAATACGGCCTGTCTTGCGCGTTCTAGGCCCCCTTTATCGTCAGCCAGAAAGCGTTCGGCGACGCGCAAGCTGAGTAGTTCCAGGTTGCCCGGCTCGGCCTTCGAGCCCTCGTCCAACAGACGCGCTGCCTGTTCGAGATCCTGATCACGCAGCGCGATACCGATCAAGATCGCATACGCAGCGCCCAGCTTCGGATTCACCCCCAACGCCAAGCGCGCGAGCCGCTCCGCCTCATCGAAGTCCAATGCCTGGGCGAGCTTCACCCGTGCCAGGAGCACCAAGGCCTGAGGCTCGGCGGGCGCCGTGGCGAGGATCTCGTTCAACACCTCCTCAGCGTGGCCCGGGTCGTACTTGTCCAGGAACAGATCGGCCCGAAATAACAGGGTTTGGGTGTCACCCGGCAGCGCGCGTTCCGCTGCGTTGTAAGCGTCGTTAGCGTCACGCGGGCTACGCAGGAGCTGCGCGGCGCGGCCGACCAACGCAAGCCCTGCGCCGTCCGTTTCCTTGATGCGATCCTCGTTGTACGCTGTGACCAGAGTCATCAACACGGGCTCTGCGTCGGCACGCCGCCCCTCACGTAGCAGCACGGTCCCGAGTTCGAGCTGTAGCGCGTAAGACATGCGACCCGCTGGCAACGCGCGCAGCGAGGCCTCCGCGCCCGCGACGTCCCCCTCGCTCTCTAGAGCGCGGGCGATCCACAGAACCGCATCCGCGCCCCACTTCGAATCATTGACGAGCGGCGCGAGCGTGCGCTTCGCCTCTGCGTAACGCCCGGTGGTTACCAACACTCGGGCCAGGCCGAGCCGAGCTTCAGCAGCCTCCGGTGCTCCGAGTAGGGCCCGAAAATCGGCCTCCGCTTCCCGATAACCGCTGAGTGCCAGGCGCTGATTGGCCCGAGCTAAGCGCGCCCCCGAGGAGAGCAGGTGTGCCGCTGCGGGACCGGGTCTGCTCGTGACAGCGACGCGCGGCGCACTCGGGTGACAGCTGCCGAGCAGCAGACCCAAAACCGTGACCGGGATCCAGATCTGCGTTCGCATGCCACCCTCATCATGGCTGACCGGCGCGGCCGGAGCCAGCGCCTCGCTGCGGCGAGGTCAAGTCTTCAATCGGCCGGATCGGAACCCCGCGTCGACGGCTCCGGCCGCCAGCGCGTCATGCGCCGCGGCCACACCCCGTCGCTCGTTTTGTCGCGCAGCGCGGCGCGCAGCAACGTCCGCGCGAATGCCTCGAGCCAGGCGGGGGGAGCGCTCTCGGTCCATGCGCCGATTTCCAGCGCACCGTTTTGCGTCTGCACGTGCGCGTCTGCGCTGACCTCCGCTGCAGCCGTCGAGACCAGCATCGCGTAACGGGCCGTCGTGTCCGTCGCTTCCATGAGCCTGAGCTCGAGTCGGCCGCCATGCTCGGGTCGCACGCGCCGGAATATGGCGCGCATTTTGAGCCAAAACAAGCAAGCTGGGGGGCAACGTTGAAGCCCTCGGCGCCCCGTGTTGCTCTCATGACGTGCGAGTCTTTGCGCAACGCGACGAGCTGAGCATCGATCTGCCGGCACTCCTGAACGCGACACGGCGTTTCTTCGATGCCACCCTCGACGTCCAGTCTCGCTCCGACGCGGGCGACGAGGTCGAGCTGCTCTTGAGATGCGAGAAGCACGACTACGAGGGTCGGCTCAAGATCCGAAGTCGGCGCGTGCTCGACGCCGATTTGGCGGACGCCCGCGCTGCCGAGGAACGGGGACGGGCCGCAGGCATGGCCGGCCTCGCCGAACGCTGTCACGTCATCTGGGACGTAGCATCGGTCGGCGAGGACTCGGAGCTCGCGCGCCTCAACCTGTGTGGTATCCTGGCGGCGGTCGGGCTGGGCCCGGTCCTGCCCGACGACGTCTCGACGTTGTACGGCGTGCGCGGCTCGATGGAGCGCGTCGAGCGCCTGCTGCGCGCACGCTGAGAAATCAGCGAAAAACAGCTCAACCCGCCGGCTTCATCAGCAGCCGGTCCAGGTTCACCCCAGTCGCTTCCAGCGTTCGTCGCTGCACGACGCACAGCTCTCGAATGCCTTCGAGCGCCAAGTCGATCATCGCGTCGATGTCAGCGCGTGGAACGGCCTCGCCCTCCGCAGTGCCCTGCACCTCGACGATCGCGCCGTTGGCAGTCGCCACTACGTTCAGATCGACACGCGCATTGCTGTCTTCGATGTAACAGAGGTCCAAAGCGTACTCGCCCGCGACGTGACCGGCGCTGACCGCTGCCACTTGGTCCCGAAGCACGGGCTTGTTCAGACGACCATTGGTCGTCAGCTTGTCGCATGCCAACGCGAGCGCGATGAAACCCGCCGTCACGGAAGCAGTGCGCGTGCCGCCATCGGCTTCGAGAATGTCGCAATCGATGTGAATGCTCTTCTCGCCCAAGCGATCCAGATCCACCGCGGCGCGCAACGAACGGCCGATCAAGCGCTGAATCTCGCGAGCACGCCCACCGAGCGGGCGTTCACGCCCATCGCGGTTCTCTCGCCGCTTCGGGTTAGCCCGAGGGTGCATCTGATAGTCCGCGGTGATCCAACCCTTGCCCTTGCCCGACAGAAAGTCCGGCACGGATTCCTCGATGGATGCCGTAGCCAGCACGACTGTTCCTCCAGCACGGTAAAGCACCGATCCCTCTGCCAAACGATGGAACCCCGGCGTGGCTTCCACGGGGCGAATAGTGCGCAAATCGCGGCCAGCACGCGCGGCCAGCACGGAATTTCGAGTCGCTTGGGGCGAAGGGCTCATCCCGGCCGCTGTAGCACCGTATGCTTCTGAGCGGAGGCAGGATCGGCGGGGCGGGTTCAGCGCCCAGGATGGACGGGCCGAGTGGCCGCTCGACCTGCTCACTGAGGGTTCTTTCTTCGCATTCAACGAAGGAATCACATGCCCAGCACCGGCGCGCTCATCGACCGCAAGCACCGCACCATTCGGCTGATTGGCGTAGGCGGCGAGGCGCCGGTCGTAAGATCCGCACCAGCCTGTGATCGTGTAAGACCAGGCGAAATGGCCGCCGAGAGCGCGATGCTAAAGATCTCCGAGATCTTCGAGAGCTTGCAGGGTGAAGGTGTCAGCACCGGCGCACCCGCGGTTTTCGTGCGCTTGGCGCAGTGCAATCTGCATTGCACCTGGTGCGACACCAAATACACCTGGGACTTCGAACGCTATCGCTACGAAGACGAAGTTCGCGAGCAGTCCGCGGCTGAAGTCGCGCAGCTCGTCAACGCTTCGACGAGCCGCCGTCTCATCCTGACGGGCGGCGAGCCGCTGCTCCAGCAACGCGCCCTAAAAGAGTTCTTCGCTTGCTTGGCACCCGACATCGCGGTCGAGGTCGAAACGAACGGCACGATCGCACCCGAACCGGAAGCGCTCCAACGCGTCAACCAGTGGAATGTGTCCGCCAAGCTCAGCAGCGCCGGGGACCCCGAGCAATTCCGCATTCGACCCGATATTTTAGCCACCTTTCGAGACACCGCGCGCGCGTACCTGAAGCTCGTAGTGCGCACGGACGCGGACTACGCCGAGGCCGACGCACTCGTCCAACGCCTCAGCTGGCCTGCTCAAACCGTACTGCTCATGCCCGAAGCCAACGATCGCGAACAGCTGCGCGCGCGCTCATTCGACGTAGCAGAGGCGGCTCGCACCCGTGGTTTCCGGTTTTCGTCCCGCTTGCACCTGGAGCTGTGGGGCGGGCGGCGCGGCACTTGATCAGCGCACGTCGCCCCAAACCGTGAGCGCCGCGATGGTGTCTGGGTCGAGCACGGCGGGCACCTTCTCTTTGGGCCGTTCGCTGGCGTGGAGCGAGGCGCTTTCCGCGCGAAAGGTCGAAAGCCACAGTGCGCGCGCCGCATACGGCCGGTCGTCGAACACGTCGTTCACGCACGCGGGATCCACGTCGACCGCGCACAAGGTGGGCGTTTTTCCGAGTTCCCCGCGCAAGAGCCAGGACCCCAACCGCGTCGAGTAGCGACCCGCCTCGGTCGCCACCGACGGCGGTGTAACGACCGAAACGCTGCCGTGCGCCGCCGCATACAAATCGATGCCTTCGAAGTAGTCGGGCACCGGTATGCCCAACGAGGTGAGGATCGTTGCGCTCACATCCATCGCACCGACGAGCAGTGGCACGTCGCGCCCAGCCAAATCTCCGCCCGGAAACTTCACGACCAGCGGCACCGCTAAACGACTCTCATCCAGCGGGCCCTGCGGGCCGTACGGGACATCGGGGGGGTCGCCCGCGGACACGTCACCCGCAAACGCAACCAGCGCCTGATCCCAAGCGCCCTTCTTCTTGAGCAAAGCCACCAGCTGATCAACGCCGCTGTCTTGCTTCGCTAGCGCGGCATCCTGCAGAGCATGCAGGCGAACCCAATCGTCCTCCTGCAGGTGGTGCGCGTTTCGCTTCCTCGCGCGCAACGCTGCGAGCATGATTCCGCCGCGCCGCGGGTCGAGAATTCCTGAATATTCATCTGGCTTTAGCTGCTGCGATTCTTCGCGCGTCAGGTCCCAGGGCGGGTGCGAGCCGCGGGCATGAATGACCAGCAAGCGCGGCCCTGGATGCTCGTCGTCGAGCTCCGTTTCGAGCCATTTGAGCGCGCGCGTCAGCGACTCGGTGGCCGGCAAATCTTGCACCGGCGAGAGCGCGTCGAAGGTGTCCCAACCCACGCCGAACCCGAACGCTGCAAATGTGTTCGGTACTTCCGTGAACATGGCCGTGCGCCCACCGGCCTCTTTCACGATTTCACTGAGCAGGCGTACTGAATCTGCCACACGCGAACTCGGATCCTCGACGCGGTGCGTGCGGGGCGACACACCGCTCAGGAGCGATGCGGCAACCGACTGCACGACGACGCTCGGCGCGCGATAGCCGCTGAAGGCAGTCGCCAAACGCCCCAACTCGCCGAACGCGGGGAGCTTGCCGGTCGGGCCGAACGGCGGCACACGCCGTCGATCGATGCCCGCCTCGATCAACAGGACCGCAACTTTTGCCCGTGGAACCGCGATCGGAGCGGCGGGCCTACGCGAAATACTCGGATCGCCGAAGGCCAGGCGCCCGCCGCGCGAGCCGTCGAGTGCGCGAAACTCAATGCCGATCACCTTGCCCGCGAACGGCGCGAGATCGACCGCTAGAGGGGTCCAAGACGCGCTGTCCCCGCCATTCAGTTTGCGCGTTTGGAGCACCACCGGCTCTTCGGCGTCGGCAACGACACGCACTTCTGCAGTGCCTTTCCCCGCGCCCCAGAAGCCGAGCGCGACCTTCAAGCGCGCATCCGGCGCGGGCCGCAACCAACAGCGAACCGTGCTGGATGGACTCAGCACGAGCGAGCGCTTCGGCGCCCCATTGAGCACGACATCACCTACGACGTCGCTCAAGGTGGGCGCGGCGTAACCGGTCACGTCGTCGCCCTTGCTTCCGATCCGCACCCAATCGATTTCACCTTGAGTCGGCCGAACGCTGCGGGGAGCCCCGGAAAAGCTCAGTCTCAGTCGATGATGACCGCGCGCAAGCTCGGCCGCGAGCGTCGGTAACGAGTAAACCTTAGTCTCGCCCGGGTTCGGCTTAATCGCGCCGACCTTCTTGTCGTCGATGGCGACGGCGAGCCACTTAGCCTGGCCGCCGTGTACGCGCAGGCTCACGCTAGTGCCCGAGCGCGGCTCATCGAGCCAGAAGTCGTAGTGCAACACACGACCGTGCGCGCGCACGAAGGTCTGCCCGTCTCGCTCGACGTCCTCCGTGTCGTCGGAGCGCGCGGCGCCGAACCCGCTGTACGCGGTAGCTGCAAGGCTTCCGAGGTCGAGCAACAAGCCCTCATGGTCGACTTCACACCACGACGAATTCGGAATGATTTCGAAGCGGTCGCGCGCGCTCGGGATCGGGCCGACGACATCGCCGCTCGGCACAACCGCGGCCGGAACCGGCGCGCTGGTGACTGGACGGGGCGTTGCCGTCGAGCCGGACGGGCCTTTGCAGCCGGCCAGGGAAAACGCGAAAACAAGCGAGAAAAAGCCGCAAAGGCCGCTCCGCTCGCGCTCCTTGTGCGCCGAGACTCGATTCATCGTGAAGACGCGGGACCAGGGCTCGGCGGGGGCTCGATGACCTGCATCACGTTTGCTCGGTAGTAACTGACGGCTGCGTACGACACGGCAAACGCGAGCAGCGCTTTCACCAGCCATGACTCCGCGCTACCGCGCTGCGCCTCGGGCGCCGCAGTGCGAGCGGCCGGAGCTACAACGACCACTGAGCCCGAGCGCGACTCGGGCTTGGCACGGCTCGCGCGACCGGCGACCGGCGACGCCGCTTCAAGCGCTCCTTCGGAGGCAAGCGTGGGTCGAGAGGGCTCCCCCGAAATTTGATTGCTCGCCGGGGCGTCGACCGCCGCCGGAGCGGCGAGTTCAGGCAAGGCCAGCGCCGCCATCACTTGCGTCGATTGCGGCGGGGCCGCGTTCACGACAGTCGGACTCGGCGAATCCCCAGTCAAAGCCCGCTCAAGTACATCCGACCCGTCGCCGACCGCAGGCAGGTTTGCGCCCACGCCTTGAAGCGTCGAAGAGTCCTTGAACACGCCTTCGGTGATCGTGTCCCAGAGTCGATCGACCGACGGCGTAACATCGGTGCTGAAGGGCAGAATTTTGGTTTCATCGGGGGCAGGCGACGCAACCGGCGCAGCAGCACCACGTGGCAGCGTGATCGCAGGCTCGGAAAGCGGCGCGGTTTCTAGTGTCTGAGCAACCGCGCTCGGCACAGCCGACTCGACCTGCAGCGAGAACCAACCGGCGTCGTCGGCCGATACCGGCCGTTCGGCCTTCGGTGGTGGCGACTCCAGGACGATTGGCGGGCCTACCGGCACCGCCGGCGACGGCAACACATGAACCGCGGTGCGCGCCATGGGCTGCGGCGGAAGGGAGCCACGCAGCGGTGACGGCTCATTCCCGACGCGCTCGATCTCCGTGATGCCACCGCGGCGCGCGACGTCAGACAACACAGCTTCGAGCAAGCGCGGCGCGACGCTCCCAGAAGTAATCAACTCGCGCGGCGACGCACCATTCATCACCTTCTGTAGCAGGTCTCGTGCGGGCTCGGGCGTGCAGTCCAGGTAACCCTCGATGACCGGTGCCGCGATGTGCACTCGCGTGACCCCGACCAAAGCGCCCGCTGAAATCGAGTTGAGGGCAGCGCGGGCGCGATCCACCGGACCTTTGAGGATTTCCGCCGCGGTGCCGTCGAATTCGGCGCGACACGGGGTCGCGTCCGGTTCGATCACGAAACGACCGGCACTCACGCCGAGCAGGGCCGCCAGCACGAATTCGCCGCGCTGGAAGCTGCCGTCGGACGCGCTGCGCGACGCCGAGCACAGCCGACCGCCTCGGATCTGCACTTCATACAAATACACCGCGTCGCGAATTCCCACGCGCACGTCGCGCTGCCCTGCGCTCGCGAGTTCGAGAATGAGTCGCGGAGTGAGGCCATCCAGGCGACCGCGTGCATCGCCTCCGGAGGCGATGCGACGTTCGACGCGGGCGCGGGGCCGGAGCACCTCGCGCAACCGTTCGGCGACCGTCGAGGCGGCGGCTTCCTTGCGCAGGTAGCCATCCGCCGAGGCGCCCAATTCGCGCACTCGCTGCAGCAGATCCTCTTTCCAAGACAGCAAAATCACGGGCACGTCGCGCACGGCGACGTCCCGCTTGATCTCGTGGCACAGGGAAAAACCGTCTAGTTTCGGCATCAGCACGTCACTGACCACCAAATCAGGCCAAGAATCATAAGTCAGCGCCAGAGCGCGGGCGCCGTCGTGCGCCTCAAGCACCTCGACACCGAGGGCTTTGAGCAGCCCGCTCATGAACCAGACGACCGCAGGATCGTCGTCGGCAACCACGATGCGACGACCTTGCAAGGTGACGTCGTCGCTGTCGCGCGAGTCAGCATTCCCCGTCTCGCGTTCTCCGGCGCGGCGCTCGGCGTTGCTCCACGCGGCGATCGGGACTGCGCCTTCGGGCCCGCTTGAATCGAAGCGCACAGCGCCACTAGAGCGCAAGGTGACCAGTTCCCGTATGCGGGCCACGGCGCCCCAGACCGCCGCCATCACGTCTGCCCCATCGCCGAAGCCGACGCTCGTCCCGCGGGAACTCGGTTCCACCGCTTCGAGCAAACCACGCCGAACCTCGGCGGAAATGCGATCGACAAGCGCCTCCACCGAAAGGTCACCCAGCGGCTCTCGACCCGGACGTGGTTCCGCCGCTTGGGCACGCAGCTCAATGACCGTGCGGCGCAGCGCATCCGGACTCACCGGTTTGGCGAGCACTCGCGCAGCGCCCAGCGCGATGAACGACGAGGCCGCTTCGGCACTTGCGAAGTCACCGACCACGACCAGCGGCACGGGCTCGACCAAAAGGTCCCGGCCGAAGGCCTCGACCAGCTGGCGTGCGCCGGGGCGATCCGCGTCGATGACGGCTAGGTCAGGCCCGCACAACCGTGCTTGCTCGCGGGCCCTGGTCAGGTCCTCGGTGCGCTCGCATTCCACGTGTGTGCCGGGAATGGCCTGGATAGCCTCGGCGAGGCCTTGAGCGCCGAAAACCAACACGCTAAGCGGCCACGGGCTGGACGCGCGGTCCGCGCTCGCCTCCGGCTGCGGACGCAGCGAAACGGGCATGCCGAGCACCAACGACGGCAGCACATCGAGTGAACGCGCCACTTCCGCAAACTCGCTTTTGCGCAGGCGCCTTTCGACCTCCGTCAAGGCCTCAGCGACACTGGCAAAACCGAGCACCCGGGAGGCCGAGCTGAGCGCATGGACACGGCGCAGCAGCCCATTGCGCAAGGGAACGTCGCCCGGACTCTGCTCGATCGCACGCAGCGACACGCGCAGAGCTTCAACGCGCCTGCCCAGGCTGCCCACGAAATCGCCGCGCGCGCCGGTAAGACGGGCTGTCTCGTCTTCGCGGGCAGGAACTGGCCCGACCATCACTCGGCCGTACCACAGCCGCACGCGCGAGCCGAGTTTTTGGCGCCTCAGGCCTTCAGGCCGGCCGAAGCCGAGCAAGCACAGCGTCGGTTACGGCCCGCGTTCCGAGTGAGCCGCCCAGGTCCGGGGTGGTGTGGCCATCGACGACGGCCGACTGGATCGCCGCCTCTAGCTCTTGGCCGGCAGGGCCAAAACCCAGCTCTTCGAATAGCAGTGCGACGCATAGCAGCGTCGCAACCGGGTTGGCTTGCCCCAGGCCGACCAGGTTCGGAGCGGAGCCGTGCACCGGCTCGAACAGCTTCACGCGCTCTGGATGCTCCGGGTTGGAGCTCACGCTCGCCGCTACCCCGAGCCCTCCCTGCAACGCCGCACCGAGATCGGTCACGATGTCCCCGAACAAGTTGTTCGTCACGATCACCTGAAACTGGCTCGGGTCGCGGATCAGCTCAAGACATAAAGCGTCGATGTACAGGTGGCTCGCCGCGATATCCGGATACTCGCAGCGCACCTCAGCAAATACGCGCTGCCACAGCTCGTGCGCGTAGCGCATGGCGTTCGACTTATCCGAAAGCAACACGTGTTTCCGCCCGGTGCGCTTGGCAAAGGCAAACGCGGCGCGCACGATGCGCTCCACGCCCTTGCGCGTGTTGATGTCCTCGTTGATCGCGATCTCATCCGCGGTGCCACGCCGCAGCTGGCCACCTATGCCAGCGTAAATTCCCTCGGTATTTTCGCGAAATACCACAAAATTCACGTCTTTTGCCGAGCGGCCCCGGAGCGGCACGAGCTGGTCCGAGAGCGCCCGCACGGGCCGCACATTCGCGTACAAATCGAAGCCCATGCGCATCCCAAACAGGATATCGCGTGCGTGCTCGAACCCCGGCACACGGGCGTCACCGAGCGCGCCCAACAAAACAGCCGCGCAGTCTTTGAAGATGGCGTCGCGCACGGCATCCGGAAAGGTCGTGCCGTCACGCAGGTAGCGCTCGGCCCCCAAATCCAAATGCCACAGCTCGAGTTCGACCCCGCGCTGAGCGCGAAACCAGTCCAGCACTCGCACTCCCTCGGCGATCACCTCGGGCCCGATGCCATCGCCGCCGATGAGCGCGACTTTCTTCCGTTCAGCCACCGGCAGCTCGTTCAAGCAGGGAGCGCAACAGCGAGGCGACGCGCTCAGGATCGCCCTCTTCGCCCTCGGGCAGCAGGCCGCTGGCGTCCAGCACAGCAACGCCCGCGTGGCCGCAGGTCGCCTCGAGCACGCCGGAACCACCGGTTTCCAGGCAGGCAACCGCGGCGCAGCTGGGGAGCACGAGTGCCCAGAGCGGCGCGTAAGCGTCAACGAACGGGATACCGACGACGCCCAACTCCGCGCCGTCAGCGAGGCGCAGAGTGGCCAGGACGTGCGGGATGGGCGCGCTGGGGACCGGCTCCGTCGGCACGATGGCGTCGGCGATGCGGCTCACCGCGTGAGTCAGGGTGGCCAGGCGTTGCTGCGACGCCGCGATCGCGACCCGCACCGGGCCACGAAAGCCGGCGCGCGCGGCGCGCTTGGCCAAAGCCGCGAGCACGGCGAGCCGCTCTGCATCGGCGAGCTCCACGCGCGCTGCGCCGGCCGAAATGCGGCGTACTTGGCCCAGTTCCAGCAGCTCGGCGAGCTCCTCCAGGACCTCCAAATCGGCGAGCGGCACCTCGTCCAGCAGCTCACTCAGGGTGCGCGGCGCGAGCAGCACCTCCAGCACCCGCTGCGACGCCTCCCGCGCGCCGGCTTCCGGAGGTACGATCGCCAGGAACGCCTCCGACTCCGACTTCAGCGCGTCGCGACAGCGCTTCGTCTCGTCGATGTGACGCACGCCCTCGAGCAATAAACTGCGCGTCGGCAGCATGATGCGGCGCAACGAATGAGGGGTCCCGCTTGCGAAGGAGAACACACCTTCGCTCTCGCCGAGCATGCGGTACAGGGCTTTTTCCCCCTCCAAACGGCGATAAACGGCGTCGACGATTTCACCATCTGCGACGCGCACTTCGCCGGCGCCGGCTTGCGTCGTGATCGACAGTGAACCGCTGCGACGATTCATGCTGAGCAATTGCAACAGATCCAAGATCCCGATCTGCTGCAAGTTCCCGCGCAAATCGCCGCTATCAGCCACGACTGAGTTTTGACGCCCGGGCAAGGCGTGCATGCGTCGCGCGATGTCGTCGACGTCCGCGGCATCAAGTTCATCCGCCCGCAATTCACGGTCCGGCACGCGCCCAAACAAGGTGAAAATCATCACCCGAGCCAGAGCTGGATCTTGGGCCAATTTCGCGCGCAATTCGCCGTTTTCGAGGATCGCGGCTTCGACGATCACCGCGTCGGGGGCGAAAGCGCGCGCCTTGTCCAACGCGCTCGCGACACTGTCGGCGATCGCGACTTCGAGCCCGCGGGCGCGCAACCGTGAGGCCAGCGCACCCAAGATGTCGAAGTCAGGTTCTACGACGAGGACCGAGCGCGCCATCAGTCGTTCAGCCTCAAGTCGGTGGCCAGCGACAACTTGCTGAGTACGAGGTCGACCAGCAGCGGGTCCGCGGCGTGCACGGCACGCACGAGATTGCCCTCACGCCGACCCAGGAGCACGTACGCCGCGTGCTCCGCGACGACGCACAAAACGTCCAAATTCGCGCATCCTGGCTGCCCGGACACGTCGATCGCGTCGAAGCGCAGCCCCTCGCCATCGCGGGCGTGCTCGGCGCGCACGGCACCACCCACGCTAATCCCCGCGTGCACCGACGCGACGACCCGTGCTTGCCCGGCTCGCCACGCTTCGGACACCGCCGCCAGCGCGAGTCCAACCAAGTCCATCGCCGGGAGCTCGATGTAGTGCGGACACTCGACTCCGCGCGCCCCGAGTGACGGATCGGGCACGGGCTGACCGAGCAGCGCGTCCACCAGATCAGGGACCGACAAATCACGCAGATTCAGCCGATTGACGACGCTGTTCAGCGAGGCTTCGGCACGCTGCTTCGCGACGCGCAGCAAGCGCGATAGGTCGCCACCATCGTGCGGAAAGCTAGCCACGCCCACAGTCACGACAAGACCGGTACCGCGGATGCTCGAAGCCTCCTCGGTCAGTTCGTTGAGCACGCGCCGCCGACACGAATGGGCCCCCAGCCCGCCGGTCTCGGGCAAAAGCAGGTAAAATTCGTTGGCATCCACGCGGGCGAGCACGTCCGTATCGCGCACCGCAGACAGTACGTGCTCGGCGACAAGCACGGTTGGTTCGACCTCCGACGACCTGGGATCGCTCAATAACCGCTCGAATTGTACGCCAATCGTCGCGAGGGCAAAGCGCCGACCGTGGCGGCGCGCCATGTCGATTTCGCGGCCAGCGACATCCACGAAGTACGCGAAGGTGTACGCGCTTGAGCTCGGGTCCTTCATCGCGCCGCGATGCGATTGCTCACGCGCGCCGATCAGCGCGAGCGAGGTCGTCGCCTGTGCAACCAGCAGCGGTAAGAGCGGAAACACGCTGGCCGCGTCGACACCATCCGTGGTGCGGCCGATGAGGAGCACCCCGCTCTGCTCCCGCTTGAGCGCAAGACGAAGCGTTTGAAGGCTCCGCTCGCGCGCGTAATTGAGGAGCTCCATTTCGTCGCAAAAGGCGGGCGAATCTAGGGCATGACCGCGAGTGGCCACGCGCATGAGCTGACGCGAACCTTCGGCCGCGGGCACGTACACCGCCGCCGAAAGCAAGCCGATGCCGTTCACCAATAGTTCGGTGAGCCGCTCGGCGGCAGCGCGGCGTGATCCGGCTTCCGCGAGCTCCGCGACCTGCTCGACCAGCCCGACGTGCCGCTCCGAAGCGGCAGCAACCCGTTCCAAACGGAGTCGCTCACGGCGTTCCGCTAGGCGCGTGCGCACATCAGAGAGAGCGTTCAGCAGCTCATCGCCCGAGAGCGGCAACACCAACGTGCCGGCGCTCCCCAAGGACGCCGCCTGGACGCCGAGCGGCAAGCGATCCGCACTCGTCAGGGCGAACACCGTGACGTGCGCTGCGAGGGTTCGGATGTGGTGCAAGACTGCCAAGCCCGCGCCGTCCCCCAAGGTCACGTCCACGAACGCAACATCTGGAACTTGCGAGGAAATTTGCAGCAGCCCTTCGGCGAGGTCGGTCGCCACGCTCAGCCTGTCGCCGGACTGGCTAAGCGTCCGGCTCATGAGCTCGATCGCGCCCGCGTTGGACGCGATCGCTACGACGCTCAGTTCCTGAGCACGCTCGTGGAGCCCGACATTCACCGCACTCGGACCTCGCCCGAGAACACGCGCTTGGCGGGACCGCGCATGGTCACCTCCAACGTTTCTCGGGACACGGTGATGTGCAGAGGACCGCCCGGCAGCCACACCTCGACCTCGGTGTCGAAGGGAACACGTCCCTGGCGAGCGGCAGCCACGACGACCGCGCAGGCGCCAGTACCGCACGCAAGGGTGCGACCGACGCCGCGCTCCCACACGATTACGTCCAACGTACGGGCGTCACGCTTGGTAACGAGCTCTACGTTCGTGCCTGCGGGAAACTGTGCGGAAACAGCCGGCCCGAGTTCGTCCAAGGCGCGCTCGTCCAGCCCCGTGTCGAAGCTGATCGCGTGCGGATTTCCCATGGAAACCTGGGAAAATTCGAAAGATTGCGCACCGAACGGGTAGCTGAGTTCGCCCTCGGGCAAGCCCCGACCCATGCCCACCGAGACCGAACCGCCGCCATCCCCGCGCTCGACGTGCACCAGACGCGGACCCGCATCCGTATCGACGATGAAGCTGATGCCTGCCGAACGGTCTTGCGACGCCAAATGCAAAGCAACGCAGCGCAAGCCATTGCCGCACATCTCGGGTCGGCTGCCGTCGGCGTTGAGCACGACCATCGTGGCGCGCGCGCCGAGCGACTTCGGCGGAGTCACCAGCAGCACGCCGTCGCCCCCGACCCCGAAGTGTCGATTGCACAGGCTTTCGACCTGCTTGGCGTCGAGCAACTGGTCGTCAGTCGCATCGACGATCAAAAAATCATTACCCAAGCCTTCGTACTTCGTGAAGCGCAGGTTCGTCTGTTCAGTCATGGCGAGCCGTATCCGGTCAGTGCTGAATCTGATTCCAACGGGTCGCTCTGGCTAGCCCCGTCACCCTGAGATCCCCAATTGGTCCAACTTCGCCCGGAGTTCGGCTTCCGTAAGGCCGGAGATCGCGACCAGCTTACTGCGAGAGCCCTCGCCGGAGATAATTTCGATCGCGCTTTTTGCGGTTCCTAGCGCCGCCGCCAGCGTACGAATGAGTTCCGAATTGGCCTCTCCGTCCAAAGGAGGGGCTGCCACGGCCACTTCCAAGGCGCCTTCTCGAACGCCGAGAACCCGGCTTTTTGAAGCGCGGGGCTTCACTCGCACCCGAATTCGCGCGGCGCCGGCCCTCTCCTCGACCTCGAAGGCAGACATTTTGCGGCTGTACGTAACACGCTCGGCCGCCCTGGCGCGCCTGACCCGGGTCCGGCAAGCTCTGCGGGAGCTCGGCCCGCTTCCCGGCGAGCACCTTCATCATGCGTCGCCCCCTCATCCTCAATGGTTTCATGGCTACCGGCAAATCCACCGTCGGGGCCTTGGTGGCGCAGCGCGCCGGACGCGCCTTCATCGACCTCGATCGCGTCATCGAAGCGGAGGCCGGCAACAGCGTCGAACAGCTCTTCGCGACGCGCGGCGAAGCGACATTTCGGAGTCTGGAACGAGCCGCGTTGAGCCGCATCCTGGACGCGGCGAACGCCCGCGGCCCCGCCCCCGTGATCGCGGTGGGCGGCGGCGCGCTGCTTCCTCGTGATCTGCGCCTGCAAGCGTTGGATCAAGGCGTCGTCGTCACGCTCGAAGGAAGCGCGCCAGAATTGGCACGGCGTGCGCTAGCCCAGGGCGCTCGCCCGCTGCTGTCCGGTGGCAACCCCGAGCAGCGCGTCGGCGAGCTGCTCGCGCTCCGCGCCTCGAGCTACGCCGAGGCCCAAGCCCGGATTTCGTGTGAAGGGGCGCCCGAAACGGTAGCGGCGCTGGTGCAGGAGGTGTGGGCGCGCGACGAAGTGGCCGTTGCGGCCGGTGAGGCGTCCTACGGTGTGCAGATCGGCGGCGGTTTCGCACGCGGGCGCGTTGGCTCGCTCGTCAAGCAGAGCCCCGTGACCGTTTTAGTCACGGACAAGACCGTCGCTGCGCTCCACGGCGCCGGCATCGAGCAGGCCCTGAGCGCGGCCGGCACCCGCGTCGTGCGCGTCGTGCTCGAACCCGGTGAGGCTCACAAGAACATCGCGTCCATCGAATCGATCTGGCGTGCGTCGCTAGCTGGATCGGTGGATCGCCAAGCCACGTTCGTCGCGCTCGGCGGCGGAGTGGTCACGGATATGACCGGTTTTGCCGCCTCAACGTGGATGCGCGGCGTGCGCTGGGTCGGCATTCCCACCACTTTGCTGGCGATGGTGGATGCCTCGGTCGGCGGCAAGACCGGCGTCGACTTGGAGTCGGCAAAGAACGCAGTCGGCGCATTTTGGCAGCCTTCCGCGGTGATGTGCGACGTCAGCTACCTCGAGACCGAAGCGGCGCGCGGCTTCGTCAGCGCACTCGCGGAGGTCGTAAAGACTGCATTGATCGGCGATCCGGAAATGTTTTCGCTGCTCGAGGCCAACGCAGAGCGCGTCGCCGCACGTGATCTTGAGCTCGCGGCGGAACTCGTGCGGCGCTCGGTCCGCGTGAAAGCGCGCATCGTCAGCTTTGACGAGCGCGAGAGCGGCCTGCGCGCGGTGCTCAATCTTGGGCACACGGTCGGGCATGCCCTCGAGGCTCAGTCGGGTTTCACCGCGCTGACTCACGGCGAGGCGGTCAGCTTGGGCTTGGTCGCAGCACTGCGGCTAGGTGAAGCGCTGGGCAAGACCCCGCGTGAGCTCACCGTCCGAACCTTGGAACTGCTCAGGCGGTTGGGGCTCCCGGCGAGCCTGCGCGGGCAGCCGCTGGCGGCAGCGGCCGGCTTGATCGGACACGACAAGAAGCGGGCAGGGGCCGCGGTGCGCTTCGTCGTTGCGCGAGGCCTTGGCCAGGTCGAGACGATGCCAGTAGACCTGACCGAACTCCGAACGCTGGTTCTAGCTTTGGCAGAGTGACCGACTTCCGCCGTGGATCTCCCACTTCATTAAGTCTGATTCGGCACAATCTTGGCGTCGCGCTGAGTGCCTCGGTACACTTCACGTTAGCTGCGCGCCCTCTCGCGTCGCAGCCTTTGAGGTCCCTATGCGCCGCTCGAAAACCAAGTACTTGCTTACCGCGGGGTTGCTGACACTTGGCACGCTCGCCTTCATGCCGAGCTGCGCCACGAACGACAGCTCGATGTTCATCGTGGGTGTGATCAACGTCGATCTGTCGACCTGCATCGCCAAACCGGACACCACCAGCGCGATGTTGACCCAAGGTGTCTTGGATATCGCTTTTAGGCAGGATTACACGGCCGTCCTGTTGGTCGGCAATCAGCTCACCCAGCAGGGCTCGCGCGAGCAGATACGCACCGAAACCTCGCGCGTCTCGCTGCGCGGCGCCGAAGTGACGCTGACGACCCTCGCTGGCAAGGAAATCGCGCACTTCTCGACGGTCGGGACTGGCTTCGTGGACGCCGCTTCGGGCGACGCCCCGTCGTACGCCGCCGTTTCGGTGAATGTGATTCCGGGACCCCTCAGCGCCAAGCTTCCTGGCGAGGTTCTCGCGAAAATCCGCGTGTTCGGTGCCACCCTCGGCGGCAAGGACGTCACCTCGAGCGAGCTCGATTTTCCGATCACCGTGTGCAATGGCTGCCTCGTCACCTACCCGGCGCAGGGCGATCCGACCGCCACCACCACGTACATGTGCCCCCCGCCGTCGGCTGCTGACATGACGGGCACCACGGTCGGACCGTGCGTCCAAGGCCAGGACACGCCGTTCCCGTGCACGCTGTGCTCGGCCGCTTACGACGTCTGCAAGGACCCGAAGCAAAATCCCGCCTACACGCCCCCTGCGACTCCGTAGTTTGCCGAGCTCCCTCGGTCGCTCGTAAGTCGTCAAAGCCTCCCATGCGCGTCGCACCGTTCGCCACGTTGCCTGCGCTGCTGCTCGCAGGCGCGCAGCTACACGCCGAACCGGAATGGAACGTCGCCGCACAGACGCAGCTGTGCGCTCTCGGGGCGCACGACCACGTCTGGCAAAAGACCGCATTTTGCGGCGCTCTTCGTGGTGATCTGCTGTTCGGGCGCGATCGCAACGCCGACTTCGCGCTCGGGCCCTACGCCACACTCGGTACGGCGAAATTTTCGGATGTGCGGTTGGGAGCGGGCTTGAGCTTGCTGCTGCCGACGTTCTCCGGGGACTTTCCGATTGTGCTTTCGGCGGGCGGTCTGAGCCGTAACGGCAGTGACGCGCGGCTGAGCGGGGAAGCTTTTTTTGGGTTGCGCAGTCACAACTTTCACGGCGCGTATGCGATGGCGAGCGGCGTCGTCATCGGCGGCGACCGCGCGTTGAACGACGGGCACGGAAACACCCTGTACGTGGGCCTGCAGATCGACGGCTTGTGGATCGCGTTGCCGTTCATCCTCGGCTACGAGTGGCTGCACAAGACACCGGACCCCGGCGACTAACCGGGGCGCGCCGAGTGAAGAGCTACGGATCGAGCGCAGGGCCGAAATCGAACTCGACCTCGGAGTCATCCCGCTCGGCGCTGGGCACAGGAACCGGCGGCTCAGCGGCCTCGGCGGAATCCGCCTCCAATGCCGCATCGATGCGCAAGACCAGGCTGCTGAGCATCTCCCGCGCACGTTGCTCGGAGCGCAGCCGACGGCTACGCTCCTCTTCGAGATCGTGGGCTAGCGAGAGTGCCGCCAGCAGCAACGACTGCGGGGTCACGCTGCGACCGGGAGCCGTGAGCGTGCGCAGACGGTCGTCCACCACGTCAGCCAGACGATGCAGATCGGCCTCTTCCGCGGTCGCGACGACGCGGTAGGTCTGCCCGCCAACACGGAGCTCGACCGGACCTTTGGGCATGCGCGAGGGACGCTAGCACCCCAGCGCCGTGATGGAAATGCTCGGTTCGTGTGTTTTAGCGATGTCTCGAATTCGATCGATTACCCCGCGAAGCGCGCAGGTTTTCCACAGCCGGTGGGTGCTCTGGCGACTCGCGAAAGCGCTCGGATCCTGACAGAAACACGATTCATGCACCACATCATGGGCGCCCGCATCAACCTGAGCCGTCCTGAGGCTCAACGGAGCAGACGCAGCGCGAGGTCCGAGAGCGCGGCTTGGAGCTCTTCGACCGACATTGGCTGGGCCCGGAAGTGCGCCCAGCTCACAGCATCAAAAACAGCAGCGACCACGTTGACCCTGAGCCGATCTGCAAGGCCGGGCAGCGCGCTGCGCGCCTCGCGCTCGGCGGTAAGCGCGACGGCAACGTGTTGAGCCAACACGGACAGCTGAGTTGCGTCCACGCTCTCCACTGGAGCGCGCAACGCGAGGCTCACGATCCTTGGATTTGCCAGCGCATTCTCCGCCCACGCGCGAGCTAGAGCACGGATGCGTTCAAGCGGCGTGCGCGCCGCTTGCATCGAGCTTTCGATGCGTGCGATCAACTGTTGCAGCGCGCGAGTTTTAATCGCGGCGAGCGCGTGTTCTACGTCGTCAAAGTATTCGTAGAACGTGTTGCGCCCGATACCGGCAGCTTCCACGACGTTTGCGATGCTGAGTTCACGATTTGCCTCGATGAGCGCAGACAACGCCAAAATCACACGCTCTCGCTGCGCGTCCTGTCGCTCACGCCGGCTCAAGGCGCGGTCGTACTGACCCCGCTTCGGCGCTGGTTCGAGCTCGGCTCGCTTCATTGAGAGCAATATATCTCAATGCTCATTGAAGAGGGTGATCTGCCGGATCAGAGAACCGAGCGAGAAGCGAGACTATTGAGAACGGATGATCCTTTTATTTGTTATAGGAATTCGACAACCACACTAAAATATTCGTATTCATTGATGATTGTTATAAAAACTTGAAATCTTTATAGGTTTCACGTGAAACAAACGGTGGCCCGCGTCGCCGCGCAGGGGATCATCCGCCAGCGGAGCGGGTGGGAATTTTTCTGCGTGTTGGCGCGGCACCGGTCGACTGACTCGGCAGCTCTGGAGGGTGTAGCCGGCCCTCCAGGAAGTGTAGACAACGGGGCAGCGGCGCGAAGAGGGACGTCGCTCAGGCGCGCCGCCCCACACCAGTCACTTGTGGGTCGGACAGCAAGGTCGCTGCTAAGTCGAGCAACGCATCGCCAACCTCAGACCACGCGGGCCGCGCTCACCAGTCGGACCGCCCGAATCGCTGCCAGGTCATTCACGTGGCAACAGTCTGCCCGCATCCTCGAACTCCCGCCGTGGTCGTCGGCGTGCCGAACGGGCTAGCGAGCGTCGTAACCGCCGAGCCGCTGCGAACGCTCAGCCCTCGAGAGCCTCTCCGGGCGGACGCGCTGATTCGGAGCAAAACCGCTCAGCTCCACCGCCACGTTCGAACCGCGCAGGAGCCCGCCCGCCTCCCCCGCGACGGGTCCGAGCGGTGCTTGCGCCCTGCCCTGACGGGTCTGCACGCCTCACTGGCGCCCCGGCGGAGGCCGCAGCGCGGAACACCGAACGCGGCGCCGACAGGGGCACCGGCACCACTGGAACGCCTCGGACTAGGAGGCGCCGGATGGCCGTGCCCCGTGCCGCGCCCGTGACCGATCGCCCTCTGGTATCTCCCGAGTGTGGGTCTCCTGGCGGCAGCCAGCGTGCGCGAGTGCCGGGCGATGGGCAGCGTATCCCCTTTGCGGGCGCAGGCACGGACACGGCGGATTCAACATTCAGTGAGAGGCCTAGCCGCCGAGGGCGGGCCATTCGCGGCTCGAACCTCTCGGGACGTCCGATCTCGTCACTCCAATGAAGGCCAATGAAGGCCGAACCCTGCGCTCACCCGAGAGCCCGAACCCTGCGCTCACCCGAGAGGCCGAACCCTGCGCTCACCCGAGAGGCCGAACCCTGCGCTCACCCGAGAGCCCGAACCCTGCGCTCACCCGAGAGCCCGAACCCTGCGGTGAGCCCAGACACCGAACCCCGCGCCGACACTGACGGAAACTGGGACGTCAACCACAAGGTGCGTTGCTGGGCCGCGGGCGCCCCCGGCAGGCTACGCGCCGGAAGTTGTGAGCGGCCCCGACGTCAAGCCCCTCCACTGCGGCCTCCAGTGGATCCCGCTGTCGGTCGCCCCCCTTCCGGTGGGAGGTGCTACTAACGGCTGCGTGCGGTTCGAGACCTTTTTAGACCAGACACTCGCTGAACTTAGAGAGTCACTGCTTTTGCGCGAGCCGGACGACGGCGCGGCGCGGCAGAACGTGGAGGCTGCGGCTCGCGCGCTCGGGGTCGAAGCCCTTGACGCTTCTTCCAATGATTACCTAGGTCTGGCGGCGCGCTGTGTTTCACGTGAAACACAAGGGAAGGCCGGCGCCGGTGCGTCGAGATTGATTCACGGTACCTCGTCCGAGCACCTGGCTCTCGAGGCCCAACTCGCTACTTGGGTGCACGCAGAGAGCTCGCTCCTGTTCGCCTCAACCTACGCGGCAAACCTGGGGCTAATCTCGGCCCTCGCCGTGCGCGATTCGATCGTGATCTCTGATTCGGCGAACCATGCTTCGCTGATTGACGGCGCGCGGCTCGGCAGGGCCGAAGTCAAAGTGGTGCCGCACCTCGACCTGGAAAGCGTTCGCGGGGCGCTCCGCGAGCGGCGCGGAGCGCGCGCGTGCTGGGTCGTGACTGAATCCTACTTCAGCATGGACGGCGATGGCCCGGACCTCGCCTCGTTGAGGACTCTGTGCGACGAAGCTGACGCCTGCCTGGTCGTCGACGAGGCCCACGCGCTTGGCGTGTTTGGTCCGGGCGGTGGCGGGCGATGTACGGAGGCGGGCATCCGGGCGGACATTTTGGTGGGCGCCTTGGGGAAGGCCGTGGGAAGCCACGGTGGATTCGTCGCGGGTTCTTCTGCGCTGCGCACGTTTCTCTGGAACAAGGCACGCAGCTTCGTGTTCTCGACCGCTCTTTCCCCGCGTCACGCGCAGCTGACGCTCGAGCAAGTCGCGGCGGCACGGGAGGCGAATCAACTCCGCCAACGTCTTGCGTTCAACGCGGGCGAGCTTCGCAAGCGACTCAGCGGGGCTGGGCTCCCCGTAGCGCCGGGCTCGTTCGGGCCGATCGTTTCACTTATCCTCGGCGCGAACGATCGAGTGCTCGCCGTTGCGGCGCGCCTCAGAGCGGTGGGCATCCTTGCGCAAGGGATCAGACCGCCGACAGTCCCCGTTGGCGCAGCTCGCCTGCGGCTAACCGTGAAGGCGACCTTCGGCGATGCAGAGCTAAATCGTCTGGCGCAAGCAGTTGAGGATGCGTGCCACGCGTCGTGATTCTGGGCGCCGGAACCGGGGTCGGCAAAACGAGGGTCAGCGTTGCGCTGCTTCGCGCGCTCACCGATCGCGGGCACGCGACGCTCGGATTGAAGCCCGTGGAGAGCGGCGTCCTCGGAACTGCAAACAACCCACCAGGCTCAGACGCCGCGTCGCTGGCCGATGCCGCGTCACATCGGACGACGCTCCGCTCCCCACTCTATGCGCTGCGCGACCCGGTCTCCCCGCACCTCGCAGCGCGCAACCAGGGTCTTGGCATCAAGCTCGCGAGCATCCAGAACTGGGTGCGCGAAGCCGAAACCGCGGTGACACCACTTGTATCGTCAGATAGCGCTTTTTGGTCTGTGATCGAGACGGCGGGTGGCGTCTTCTCCCCGCTTGCAGACAGAGCCACGAATTTCGAGCTCGGACTCGCCCTAGACCCCGCAATCTGGATCCTCGTAGCGGCGGACGCGCTGGGCGTGCTGCACGACCTGAGTGCCACGCTGCAAGCGATGCGCGCACGGAGCCGCGGCCCAGATCACGTGGTTTTGTCGGCTGCCCGGGAACCGGACGCGAGTACCGGCTGCAACAACGCCGAATTGGACACGCTCGGCATCGCCTCGACCAGTGCCGTCTTAGCCCGCAACGACGACCGCGGTATCGCGAGCTTGGTTGAGCGTTTGTTAAACACGCCCGCGTTCGTTGAACGCTAGACTACGCGCCCGTTTTCGAGGCGAACGCAGCGGGCACCCAGACGGTCAGCCAAGCCATCCGCGTGGTTGACGACGATCACCAACGCGCCGCGCGCGCGTTCTTCCAAGAGTGCTTGTTGGAGGTGTTCTGCGCTGGCGCGGTCGAGCCCAGACCACGGCTCATCCAGCAGCAAAAGTGCAGGATCGTGCACGAGCGCGCGAGCGAGCGCGACGCGCTGACGCTGCCCCCGCGAGAGCGTCCCCACACGACGATCCGCGAGCGACTCGGCCCCGACGCGCTTTGCAACGCGCTGCCACGCGCCCTCGACCTCTACACCGTACACGCGCGCGGCAAGCTCGACATTCTGGCGCGCGCTCAGCTCCCGATAACACAGCGAGTCGTGCGCGACCCAACCGATGTACGGGCGCACGAGCTCGAGCTCGGACCCGATGGGGTGATAGATGACCTCGCCGCTGGTCGGCGTGAGCACCGTGCCAATCACTGCCAGCAGCGTGCTCTTGCCCGCGCCGTTCGGGCCTTCGAGAAACGTGATGCTGCCGGCATCGAAGCGGGCGTTCACTGCCCGCAGGGCGGGCGTTGCGCCGAACAACCGGGTGACGTTTCGGACTTCGATGTGCTCGATCACGCGCGCACCCTGGGCGCCCGGCAGAGCACCGCGAAAGCCCCTCGGCACCCTAAGCGGCGCTCTGGTAGGGCCGAGCCTTGGGGGCGCCGGCCAAATCCCACGGCCAAAGCTGAGCTTTCATCGAAACTTGTCACGATAAACCCGCAATAGTACGGCCGTTTCGGCTTGACCCAGTTTGTGTCCGCCGCATGCTAACATGGCTTTCGAATGAGTTCTTCCGCTCTCGCGATGCCAGCTCAGCACCTCGAGCAGCTGCTCGAATTGCGCCGAGCCGTAGAAGGAGCGCTCGAAGGCAAGGCGGAGGTCGTGGAGCTCGCGTTGATCGCGCTGATCGCGCGCGGCCACATCTTGATCGAGGACGTGCCTGGGGTCGGCAAGACTACGCTGGCGCGGGCACTTGCTCGCGCTGTCGGCGGCGAAATGCGTCGCGTTCAGTTCACGAGCGACTTGCTGCCCAGTGACGTGCTCGGCGTTTCGGTGTTTGACCAACGCACGTCGGAATTCGTACTGCGCCACGGCCCAGTGTTCTCCAACGTCTTGCTCGCCGACGAGATCAATCGCGCCAGCCCGCGCACGCAGTCCGCGCTGCTCGAGGCGATGAGCGACGAACAAGTGTCGCTCGATGGCAAAACGCACCCATTGCCGGAGCCGTTCTTGGTCGTCGCGACTCAGAACCCACAAGATTTCGCAGGAACTTTCCCGCTTCCCGAGTCGCAGTTGGACCGGTTCATGATGCGCATCCGGATCGGTTATCCGCCGCCGCAGGTGGAGATGCGCCTGATGATGGAGCCGGATCACGATCGCATTCAGAACGTCCCAGTGGTGCTGGATCCGAAAGGCCTCGTGAGTCTGCAACGCGAGGTCGAGCGCGTGTCGATGGACGGCGCGCTCGGCACTTATTTGCAAGCCTTGGTTACGGCCACGCGCGGGAGTCCCGCGCTGTCGCTCGGTGCGAGCACTCGCGCGGGCATGAATTTGTCGCGTGCGGCGCGTGCCCGCGCGTTGCTGAACGGCCGCGACTATTGCATCGCGGACGACATACACAGCTTGGTCGTGCCGGTATTTGCGCATCGGGTGCGCCTCGCTGCCCACGCAGAAGGCTACGCGCCCACGCGCGAAGAGACCGAAGCCGCAATTCGCGAAGTCATCGCGCGCGTCCCAGTGCCGCTTTAGACGAGAAAAGCCGGTGGCAGACGCTCGTTCGCTCGAGGTTTCTTCGCTGGCGGCTGATGGCCCAGCCTCCGGTCGCAAGCCCAAGTCGCCGCGGTTCCCGGAGCGCGCGCGAGCCGCGTGGGCGCGCCTTCGGCGTCTGCTTCGACCGCCACGACGGCTGAAGCTGACTCGCGAGGGCAAGTACTTCATCGGCATCACGTTCGGTGTCGGCTTCGCTGCCATCAACACGGGCAACAATCTCTTGTACCTGCTGCTGGGCATGCTGCTGTCGATGATCGTCGTCTCGGGCGTGCTGAGTGAGCTCAGCCTGCGCGAACTCACCGTGGTGCGCCGACTGCCGCCGCGCGCACAAGTCGCGCGGCCGCACTTGGTCGAGATCGAAGTCTTCAATCACAAGCGTCGCATCCCATCGTACGCAATCGAGGTCGAAGATCTGCGCGCCGGGCAGCCCGCGGACAAACGCTGCTTTTTCCTCAAAATCAGCCCGCACTCAGCGCAGGTGGCGGCCTACCGCCGCACGCCCGCGCGGCGCGGGCACGACCGACACGTCGGCTTTCGAGTCGCCACTCGCTTTCCTTTCGGCCTGTTCGAAAAATCCCGTGAGCTGACCGCCGAGGGTGATCTCGTCATCTACCCCGCGGTCGACCCAGTGCAGTTGCCGAGCAACCTGGCCGGTGACAAGCTCGGCGGGAACTCCGCGTTGGGCAGAGGCTCAGGGGACGAGATCTTATCGCTACGCGCGATGCGCGAGGGGGATGACCCGCGCGACATCTATTGGCGCAAAAGCGTCGAGCAAATGATCGTGCGCGAACGCGCTCGCGAAGCGCGACGCGACGTCTCTTACATGATCGATTCCACGCACCCAGGTCGCACCCCGGACGACGACTGGACAATGCGCTTCGAACGACGCATTCGCGATGTCGCATCGCGTGCCGTCGCCCACATCAAACGCGGGGATGGCGTGACCGTCCGAGCGCGCAGCGGTGAGCGGGTTCGAGCCACCCCTGCGGTCGGCGCCGACCCAGTCCTACGTTTTCTCGCGCTTTTGGAGGCAAAGCCGAGCGAGTCGCCGGCCGCGGCTGCCGTCGAGTCCAGCGGGCCTGGCCAGAAAACCAAGGAAAGCGCGTGAGATTCGGGCTGATTCACCGAATCATGACCGACACCTTGGCCGCGCTCGGGCTGCTGGCGTTGATCTCGAGCGGGGAGCTCAACCACTGGCTCACGATCGTCATTCTGGTCGGGCTGGCCATCGCGGTGGTCATTCCGGAGAGCTTTCAGGACCGCCCGACAATGCGCCGAATCGGCGTCATTCTGCCGCTCGCGTTGCTAGGCGTGCAGGGCGTGCGCTTGTTCATGAACGCAAGCTTGCTCGAGGTAGCGGTCGAATTCGCCGCCGGTCTGCAGGTGATCCGCCTCGCAACACGACGCGGGGCAGCTCACGATCAGCAAGTCATCGTGCTGGCACTGTTGCACCTGATCGCAGCGACGGTGCTAGGCAGCGGGTTGGCGTACGGGCTGTGTTTCCTGGGCTTTCTCGTGATCGCGCCGGGAGCCCTAGTGCTCAGCCACCTGCGCCGCGAGGTCGAGGGCAACTACCGTCAGGGCGCGCGTGATCGCACCGGACTGCCGGTCGACGTGCCGCGCATCTTGCGCAGCCGGCGCGTGATCGGCAGATCCTTCCTCATTTTCACGTGCTTGCTCTCGGTACCGATCTTCCTGTTCACGCTGGTGCTATTCGTGGCCTTCCCACGGGTGGGTCTGTCGCTACTGTTACTCAGCCATCCCAAGGCCGAGCGCATGGTGGGGTTCACCGAGCATGTGGATTTGGGTGGGGTCGGCCGCCTACGCAGCGATCCAACGATCGTGATGCGTGTCGAAGTGCCGGGGCTACCCAAAGAGCCGCCGCCTCGCGTTGCCTTGTATTTACGAGGAGCGGCGTTCGATAGCTACAAGGGTAAGGCCTGGTCTCGCGGCTCCGGCGGAGTGCTACACACCGAGCAACGAGGTCGCCAGGTGCACCTGCTGCGCTACCCCGATCCGGTTCGCGACCGCACCATGCACATCGACCTCGAGTCGATCGAGCCCCCAGTGGTGTTCCTGCCGCCGGAGGCCGTTGCGCTCACGGTGTCGCTGCAGGGTCCGTCTATCATCGACAGCTCGCCGCAAGTGACCGGCGGGCCAGAAGGTTCGCTGACCTACAAGAGCCCGGATGAGCGAGGACTTCGCTACGAGGTTTCGCTGGCAGCCCCGGACGAACCGACCTCCGCACCGCTCACCGCCGGGGATCGCTCTCGATACCTGACCGTGCCGATGGATTTGCCGCCGCGGATCAACGAGCTCGCCCACACGTGGGTGGGGAACGCGAGCGACCCGCGCTTGGAAGCGCGCCTGATCGAAAGTCGACTACGCCATGACTACCGCTACGACGTGGATTCACCGTCGGGCGCCGCGAAGAACCCGCTTGACGACTTTCTGTTCGTCTCCA
This sequence comes from Polyangiaceae bacterium, assembly GCA_039936055.1. Classification (GTDB taxonomy): domain Bacteria; phylum Myxococcota_A; class Polyangia; order Polyangiales; family Polyangiaceae; genus PMG-095. The sequence continues at coordinate 33,874 of JBDTJC010000451.1, forward strand.
AGCGTGGACATTGCGAGTTCTATTCGACCGCGATGGCGGTGATGCTTCGGACGCTCGGCGTACCGACACGGAACGTCACTGGCTTCATCGGCGGCACCTACAACCGGTTCGCGCGCTCGTACGCGGTGCGGCAGGGCGACGCGCACTCCTGGGTCGAAGTCTACTTGGACGATACGGGTTGGACACGCTTCGACCCGACGCCCCCCGCGAGTGCCGCTCCGCAAAGCGACATCACGGGCTTCTTGGCGTTCGTCCGCGACTTCGTCGAGGCCACGACCCAGCGCTGGAACCGGCACGTGATCGGCTACGACTTGAAACAACAGGTCAGCCTGCTGAAGTCGGTACACAAAGGCTTCAGCGCGCTGCGCGACCGCCCGGGAACCCTCGGACGCATGCTGTCTTCGCCTCGCGCGACATTGCTGGCAATCGTCGGGCTAATCGCAGGGGTTTACGCCGCGGTATGGCTGATGCGGCGACGCAAGGCGTTCTCACCCGCGGCGCGCGCAGCCACGGAACGTGAAACCATGGCGCGCGAGGTGGTCGAGCTGTACCGCCAACTCGAGGCCGCCCTGGCGGTGCGAGGGGTGCCTCGACCAACGGGTACCCCGCCCCGCGCGCACGCTGCTGCGTTGGCAGGGATGGGCCACCCGGTCGGGAGCGAAGCCCTCGCACTCACGGAACGCTACTTAGCGGCGCGCTTTGGCGGCATCCCTCTGAGCATCGATGAGCGGAGGGATTTCGCGGCGCGCGTGCGGTCAGTACGTACCCAGCGCACGAATAACGAACGCGAAGCCGCATAACTCACGCCGCTTGGCGGCGGAGCACGATTTGGGCGGAACCTTCCGAGGCCTGCGCGATACCGACGACAGCACCGCGGCTCGGGCGAGCACGCAGAGCGTCGAACTCCAGGTCAGGAGCACCGTGCTCTATCCAAGCGACGATCACGCGCTCCCCGGCTTTGACCTGATCGATCTGATGCATATCGACGGCAACGCCGCGGGCCAGCTCCTCGGCGGTGACGGCGCGCTGAACCGACGCCAACGGGCGTTGGCTAGCCCCCGGGAGCTGATCACCGACCACGCTGTCACGCGAGTACGACTGAACGATCAACCGGTAGCCGGCGCTGGTCGCAGCCGCCACATCCTGAGCGCTGACCTCCGCTCGCGTGCGCTCTACCGAGACAGCTCCGAGACTAGTAACTGCCAGCAGGGCCATCCACGAGGCACTGGCGGCCGCGGAACTCACGACCGACGACCGCGGCTTGCGCGTTCTCTTTTCGGTGTTTTGCGGCGTTACCAAGGTTGCCTCGTTCATTTGATCAAACGCTTCAGCGGGAGAGTTCGTTTCTCGAGATATGCTTAAGCAGGTTCTGTGCCAACGAGACAGGCCGCTCACCCTTCCCAAATTGAAGCACTTAGACGCTTTTCTGACGCGCGCGCGGGGTCGCCAGCTACCCAGCCCCAGGGTATGGGTCGACCCTGGTACTCGGTTTTTGGCGCTAAAGTGCGGAGATAGGCTGGGCAGCCAGGGTCGCCGCCCACTTCAGCGCGTCCCTGCAATTGCCTTCGGACGCGGCTGCCAGGGAGTTGCGTCGAAACGGCCCGAGCGTAACAGCCACGTCACGACCGTGCCGAAACACCGCGAAAGGACCCCGAGTGTGCCGTTCGCGACACAGGTGTCCGGGCAGTGTGGCGTGTTCAGCCTCAGCCGCGGACACGAACTCGGACAGGCGTCCGCGACTGTCCTGAACCTGGTCTTCGACCGCGAGGACGCCGCGTGCGAAGGCGTGCAGGCCGGCCTCTGCCGCGGCATCCGTGTCATAGCGAATCCGCCAACCAACGGCTGTCGCACCGCCGTCCGAGAACGCAGTCACGCGGTCCCCCGCCCAACCGCTCGCCGCCTCGTGGGCAGCCCGGGCCGGCATCCACTCCTCGAACAGGATGCGCAGCGTTTCCTCGCCGTAGATGTCGCTGTAGGTGGCGGTCTTCGGCCCGACGGCATTCGGCGTCAGCGCAGCGAGCGCTTCCGGGGCTTCGTGGGCGTCATACTTCTCTAGGTGCAAGATTTGCTCGGTGCTGGCGGGCAAATGTCGCCACACCGCGTCCACCGCTGGCCACCCGCCGCGGCGCCGAACGGCGTTCACGAACGCGAGGCCGTCTACGTAGGGGGCGATCACCGAGCGTTTGATGATGGCCGGCACCTGCTGCACGGCACCTGTCGACAGTGCCCCCTGCAGATCCATCATCGAATCCGGAAGGTCCGGCGCGCGCAGGCCTTTCGCCGCGAACATCGCGTCGAACATCGCGCTGGTCGCATCCCCTTCGGCCAGCGCGTGCACGGCGCTCTGCCAATCACCGGCGTCAGCGCTGAAATCGAGCAGCTTCTCCAGGCCGTAGTGCTGGTCCTGCAAGGCGTGGACGAGTTCATGCCAAAGCGTCGCGTCCAACTCTTGGCCGTGCAAATCCCCGCTCAGGAACATGGTCTTGTCGTGTGGCTCGTAGAAGCCGAGTAACTCCGCTCGCATGACTTCCAGGAGCCCACGCCGATAGTCGAACGAGGCCGGCACGGTGCCGAGCGCGAACAGGATTTCTCCTGACGCGTTGACGACCGCCGGAGGAATTTCGGTGTCGAGCTCATGCTCGACGCGCGCGACCATTTGGTCACGCGTGATCACGCGGCCTTTTACCGTTCCCGTGGCTGGCAACTCGCGCAGGGCCGAAACGTAGGCGAGCGCGCGGGCAACGGTTTCCTCGGCCGCCGCGTCTTGCGCCTCGCCGTCAGGAGCCGCCTTGGGTGATGCTCCGACCTTCACCTGCGGAGCGACGGGCTCGGACTCGGCGGGGGGCGCAAACGCGGGCGCGGCGCCACCGCACGCGGCGCTCACGGCGCAGCACGCAGCGAGTACGACGCAGCCGAAACGACTCATTGCGCGGCAGCAGCACGCAAGGCAGCGATCGCCGATCGCCGATCCGGCTGACCAAACACGGCGTTTCCAGCGACCAACATCGTTGCGCCGGCAGCCACGACGCGCGCGGCCGTATCCGCCGCGATGCCACCGTCCACCTCCAGCTCGATCGTGGCGCCCGCTTGGTCGATCATGCGTCGTACTGCGGCGATCTTCGGCAGCACGTTGGGGATGAACTTTTGCCCGCCAAAGCCGGGATTTACTGTCATTAGCAACACCAAATCCAAATCCGAAAGCACGTAGCGCAGGAAGTCCTCCGGAGTGTGCGGGTTCATCACCACACCCGCCATCACCTTCAGCTCACGGAGGTGGCTCAGCGTGCGTTGCAGATGCGTCGACGCCTCCACGTGCACGCTAATAGAATCAGCGCCGGCGCCCGCAAACGCTTCGATGTAGCGCTCCGGCTCGACGATCATCAGGTGCACGTCCACGTGCGCCTTCGTTGCGCGGCGCACGGCGTTCACGATCAGCGGACCAAGCGTGATGTTCGGCACGAAACGCCCATCCATCACGTCGACGTGGATCCAGTCCGCACCGGCGGCTTCCGCTTCTTGGACTTCCTCGGCCAACCGCCCGAGGTCGGCGCTCAGGATGGACGGCGCGATGCGAATTTGCCGCGGGCGAACTGCGGCGAGTGACTGCTGGCTGGAAGCGCTCGTGCTCATGGCTGACCGATCCAATAGCCGACGACCCGAGGCGGGTCGAGTTCGGCGACGCGTTGCGTTGCGTGCGGGATCTGGCGTTTGTGGCGGACCGCGGTGGAAGGCGTGTTAATCTTGGAGAAACGTCCGGGCCCCGCCTTTCGCCGCCGCGCAGATTGAGCTCATGATCACTCGGCCACTCGGTAAACAAGACTACGATCACATCGTCCAGGTCATCGATCGCTGGTGGGGCGGGCCGACAACGGCTCTCGCTCATCCGATCTTCTTCCACGAGCTCGGTGCCATGGCGCGAGTCGTGGAGCACGACGGCATTTTGGTCGGCTTCTTGCTGGGCTTCGTTGCGCCAGGGCCGCCCAAAACAGGCTACGTACACCTCGTCGGCATCCACCCGGACTATCGTCGGCGTGGTGTGGGGAAGGTGCTCTATCAGACGTTTGAAGAGGACGCGCGAGCGGCCGGTTGCACCCGGCTTAAAGCCATTACCACCAGCGGCAATGAGGGCTCGATCGCCTTCCATCGCGCGACCGGTTGGAACGTCACGAGCGTCGAAGACTATGCCGGCCCCGCGCGACCGCGCGTCGTGTTCAACAAGAACCTGTGACCGTTTAAGCGTCCCAAGCAGGCAGCCGAAGGTTTCTGGGCCTCGTTTCGAGGCTGGGAGCGGCCCCGGGTTTGACGCGCACGAGGCAGCGATAGAAGCTGTGCCGAAGCCGAAATGAGCACTACTCCCTCGGACAGCATCAGCCCCGCGGAACTCCGAGCGATTGGGTTGTTCGGGGCACTGAGCGACGAAGTGCTAACGCACCTGGCCGGAACGCTCACCATGCAACGGCCTGAAGCAGGAGAGATCGTTTTCCGCGAAGGCGACGACGCCAATGCGATGTTCGTGGTGATCGGCGGCGAGATGGAAGTGCTGAAGAGGAGCAAGCGCGGCACGGAAGCGCGCGTTGCTCTACTTGGGCCCGGTGACTGGTTCGGGGAGATGAGCATCGTGGACATTCAGCCGCGCTCGGCGACGGTGCGCGCGCTCGCCCCTTCACGTCTACTGCGCGTGAGCGCCGCAGATTTGGACGCGCTCTATCGCTACGACCTGCGCTCGTATTCGTTGATCGTGCTCAACCTCGCCCGCGAGCTGAGCCGTCGTTTACGCGTCGCGGACGGCATTCTTGCCGACCTGATTTCGAATGTGCTCGACCACTACCTGGCAGGCCCGGGCGCGAGCTGAGCGCGCCCCGCTTCTCCGCCTGCACCAGCGTCGCTGATCGGCGGCCCACCGCCTTCGCCGCCCTCGCCGGCGTCACTGATTGCCACTGATCCGCCGGCGGCCGCGGCGCCCGCAGAATCGGGGGCGCCAGCAACGCCGGGAGTGCCTGTGCTCCCCTTGCCGCCGGACGACGCCCCACTCGAGGCCGGCTGTCCGCCGGCGCCTGTGCCGCCCGGTAGAGAAGCGCTCTCACCTGGCAGATCCGGCTGTGGATTGAGCACACAGCCGCCGAGTGCCAACCCGAGCAGCCACGACGTGTGCCAACGAAGACGCATTGCGCACCTCCGTTGTAGCACGAGTCGAGCCAACTGAACGAGGCTTCAGGAGGCCCCGGAGCACAGCCGCTCGGCACAACCTGGCACAGATCAGGGCGCCGCTGTCGCGAACCCGGCCACCGCTCAGTGCGGACTCGCGCCCAGCGCGCCCGCTTCCGCGGAACCGGCCTGCCCGGCCTCGCCGGTCGGAGGGGCACCGCCCGCTTCCAGCTCTCCGCCCGCGCCACGGTCGTCTGCACCGCCGCTCCCGCCCTCAGATGCTCCGACGGCTCCGGCGCCCGGCCCCAAATTCGCGGAGCCTCCAGCAGACGTCGTCCCGGCCCCGCCGACAGGGATGCCCGATGAGGCACCCGCGCTGCTAGCACCGCCACTCCCGTTGTCGCTCGCGCTCGGCAGCTCGGGCTGTGGGTTGAGCGCGCAGCCGGCTGCAAGAGCTAGGCACGCGAACCATCGCCAACGTCGCACGAACAAACTCATTGGTTCGGATTTTAGCAAGAAGTCGGCCACTTCGCAGCCAGGACTTGGGCGCCGTTCAATGAGAGCGCGCCGCTCGTGCCCGCGCGAGCAGCGATAGCGCGGCCTGAGCGTCGGTCGGCGACGCCTCCAAGCCGCTGGCGACAGCGGCCAACTCCGCGCTCAGCTGGCGGAGCACGCGCGCGATCTCATCCGCATTTGCCGCAAAAATGTCGCGCCACATCAGTTCCGAGCCGCCTGCGCTGCGCGTGGTTGCCCGAAATGCGGGACCGGCGGCGGGAAGGGCGGCTGCATCGGCGGCCAACGCCGAAAGTGCGCTCGCGAAGAGCTGCGGCGCGTGGCTCGTGTAGGCGACCGCTCGATCATGCGCTGCCAGACTCATGTGCACGACCTTGCCGCCCACCAATTGGATCAGTGATTCCACGCGCGAGACTGCCTCTGCGTCGCTGTTCTCGGCACAGAGCAGCCAGTTTTGACCGCGAAACAGGTCAGCTCGCGCGAGACTTGCGCCCCCCTCGGGCCCGCCCGCCATGGGGTGCCCAGGCACGAAACGGCGAGCCTTGGGCAGGCCGGCAACGGTCGCGCAGATAGAACGCTTAGTCGAGCCGCAGTCCGTTATCGCCTGCGCAGACTCGAGCAAGGTCGGAAGCTGCGCCATGATCACGCTCACTGGAGCGGCGAGCACGCACAAATCAGCCGCTGCGGCGACGGACGATAGCCGCACCAGGTCGTCACTCGCTATGCACTCGTGCGCCAACGCGCGCACGGCCGGGGAGGCGATGACGGTCGGCAAGTCAATCGCGATGATCTCAATGCCTGCCCCAGACTCGCGGATGGCAGCGGCAATCGAGGCACCCACCAGCCCGAAACCGAAGATCGCGACCTGCTTCATTTGCGCACGATGGCGCCGATTTCACGCAGCTGCTCAGCCAGCTGTACCGCTTCTTGCCAACCCAGAGTGGCCGGCACGCGCGGGACCTCACCGGCGCGACCGACCCAGGTTCGTAGGATCACGCCGTCAGCGCCGGCGCCAATCGCTGCGCAAGCCACGGCTTTCGAGTACTTCGCACGTTGCGCAATGCTCGCGACATCCACGATCAGCGGCAGGTGCGTGCGGATCTTGGCGCGCGCGATCGCCGCAATTTCGAGCGTTCGCGCGCCGTTTGGGTATTCACCGCCGGCCTCCAGCAGCACCACTTGATCCGAGCCGCGCTCGAGCTCCCGCTCGGCCGCACCAATCCAGGAGTTGGCGCCCCAGCTCGGCTGCCTTTCCACGAAACGCACCGGAAATGCCTGCTGCAGCGGTTGCGGGTGCATCGACAAGCACACTAGGGAACCGACATTTTCTATCGCCAAATGCGAGCGCGTCACGGCGGCGTCGAACGGGCGACCCGCTGCAACCGCGTACGGGAGCTCAGAGGAACCCGGCGCTTCATCCGCACCGCTGGTGGATTTGCGGCCTAAGCCGAGCGGACCGATGGGCTCAATGGCAATCCACGGGCGATCCCCACCGATGCTGCCCCAGGGGCCTTCCACCACGGTCGAGCGCTTGCGAAAGCGACGCGACGCCAGCCGAAACGGCTCGCTCACGCGCGTAACCTGCGCCACGCCCTCGAATTCACTGACGACTGAAACGTCATTCGCGCTCACGTCACCGACGACCCCGAGGATCGAGCGGAATTGACCGCTCGATCGGTGCACGTCGAAGCCGGCCGCTACCAAGAAGGAGATGACGTTTTCAATCGCTGCGTCCGACGCATCGGTCTCCATCACGACAATCATTGGCGGTCCGCGAGCGTATCAAAGCGCGCGTTTTGTTGCCAGCCGAACGAGACCCACGAGAGCGCTGTGGCCGCTCCCGGGAAGGAAAGGTATGGTTTCAAGCTCGGTGGGCCGGTGCTCGGGGCCCGCCGGCGCTGTCCCAGGTCCGCTCCGTTCCGTGCGCCTAGCTCATGACCGACCCTACTGACCCGATGCTTGGTTCCCTGGCCGCCGGGCGTTACCGAGTCATCAAACAACTCGGCGAAGGCGGCATGGGCCAGGTTTACTTGGCCGAACACGTCGCGATCGAGAAACGCGTGGCGCTGAAGGTCCTGCGCGCGGAGTACGCGAGCAAGGGCGAGATCGTGACGCGCTTTCAACAGGAAGCGATCAGCGCGTCGCGCATCAAGCACCCGAACGTGCTGGACGTGTTCGACTTCGGGCAGCTCGATAACGGCTGCTACTTTTTGGCGATGGAGTACCTCGAGGGCAATGACCTCGCGGACGAGATCCAACGGCGGCGCGTGCTTGACGCGGCCACCGGCATTCGCGTCTCGATGCAGATCTGCCGTGCCTTGGCGGCGGCTCACGCCAACGGCGTCGTGCATCGCGATATGAAGCCTGAAAACGTCTTCTTACAGCGCACCGCGGATGGCGAAGAAATCGTCAAAATCGTCGATTTCGGCATCGCACAGCTGCGCTCCAAGGACGACGCGGTCGTCGCCACCAAGCGTCGGCTCACGCGCACCGGAATGATCTTCGGCACGCCGGAGTACATGTCGCCCGAGCAAGCCGGGGGCAAGCACGCAGATTTGCGCGCGGACATCTACGCGGTGGGCGTCATGATGTACGAGATGTTCACCGGCGCGGTGCCCTTCACCGGTGAAACGTTCCTCGGCGTGCTGACGAAGCACCTGAACGAGCCCGCGCCTCAGATGAGCGTGGTGTTCCCGGAGCTCGCGATCTCGCAGCAACTGCAGACCGTGATCATGCGCGCTTTGGTGAAGGACCCGAACGTCCGCTACCAAACGATGCTCGAGTTCGCGCAGGCGATCACGGCCACGCCCGACGCCGCTGAGCTCGGGTACCGCCCCGTACTGGCCTCCGTGGCCGAGCACTCGATGTCTTTGCTGCCCCATTCACCGGGCACGCCGACCGCGCAGCAATTCATGCCGCCCTCCAGCCCTCCGCCCGGCGGACCGACGCCCGCGCCAGGGCGGCCCGGTGCCGCGCACCCCGGCCCTGCTCTCACGGGGCACGACACGGCAGCGGCGCGCGCGGAAACGCTCGTCGGGGCAGAAGGAAACACACTTCCCCCAGTAAAACAGGGTCACGGCGGCGCCCTCGCGACGGTCCTTGCGGCCCTCCTGACGCTCGGAGGCGGCGGCGCGTGGTTGATGGCCAAGCGCAACGCCACCAGCACCCCGGCCCCGGAAACCAGCGTCGCAGTCGCGACGAAGCCGCCCGCGCCACCACCGGCTCCCGCACCCTTGGCCACGGTCGAAGCGGCGAAACCCACAGACAGCGGGCCCAATGTCACGCCGGCGAGCGCCGTTCGCCTCAACGTATCGAGCGACCCCACCGGCGCCACCCTGCTCAAAAATGGCTTTCAAGTGTGCGATTCGACACCGTGTGAAGTGCTGGCCGCGCCCAACGAAACGCTGGAATTTCAAGCGCTGAAGGGCGCGTTGAAGGGCACCGCAAAGGTCCTCGCCCAACGCGATCAAAAGGTCACGATCAAGTTGCTCGCGGCCAGCGCGCCACCACCTGCCAGGCACGACACCCCCGCCGCTCGCATGTGCGAAGTCGAAGTAGACGGCCTGAAGATCTTGCGGGCCTGCAAATAGGCCAGGACACGTTCCGAAACGCGCCTGTGATAGCGTCCTGGGCCGATGCGGATCCTGCGACGAACCCTGATTCTCGGACTGTGCGCGGCGGCTCTGAGCGCGAGTGTCAGCTGCAAGAAGCACACGAGCGAAGCCGCAGCCGCAGCCGCAAGCGCCAACGCAACCGAGATCGTCATTGGCCACTACGCTTCGATGACGGGCAGTACCGCGCACTTCGGCCAAGACACGGACCGCGGCGTGCGCCTCGCGCTCGAGGAAGCGAACGCGAAGGGCGGCGTGCTCGGCAAGAAGCTCAGGCTGGTCACGCTCGACGATCGCGGGGACTCGGCCGAAGCCGCCAACGCGGTGAATCGTCTGATCGACGTGGAGAAGGTCAGCGCGGTGCTCGGTGAGGTCGCCTCCAGCTTGTCCTTGGCCGGCGGCCGCGTCGCGCAGCGCCGCAAAATCCCGATGATTTCACCGACGTCGACCAATCCCAAAGTGACTGAGGTCGGGGACTTCATCTTTCGCGTGTGCTTCATCGACCCTTTCCAGGGCAAGGTGATGGCCACGTTTGCGCGGCAAAATCTGAAGCTCGACAAGGTCGCGATCTTGAAGGACGTGAAGAACGACTACTCAATCGGCTTGTCGGACGCGTTCAAGGCGTCCTTCACAGCCATGGGCGGCACGATCGTCGCCGAGCAGGCGTACTCGCAGAACGACACCGACTTCAGCGCGCAGGTCACCGCGATTCGCGGCACCGGTGCTCAAGCCATCTTCGTCCCCGGCTACTACTCCGAGGTCGGCTCAATCGCCCGCACAGCGGATCGCTTGGGTCTGAAGATCCCGCTCTTGGGCGGGGACGGCTGGGATTCCCCGGATCTATTCAAGATCGGCGGGGACGCCATCAACGGCTCGTACTTCTCGGACCACTTCGCGCCGGACGTAGCCACGGAGAAGGCGAAGGCTTTTGTGGCCCATTTCACGACGAAGTACGGTCAGCCCCCGACTGGACTCGGCGCCCTCGGCTACGAAGCGGCCGAGGTTCTAGTTGACGCGATCGGTCGCGCCGGCAAGCTGGACGGAACTGCCATTCGTGATGCCATCGCCAGCACGAAAGACTTCGAAGGCGTGACCGGAAAGATCACGATGGATGCAGAGCGCAACCCGTTGAAGAGCGCCGTGGTGCTGAAGGTCGAAGGCGGCAAAGCCAAATTCGAAACATCGATCGCTCCGTGATCGCGTGACCCAGTTCCTTCAGCAGATCATCAATGGCCTCTCGTTGGGGTCGATCTACGCCCTGATCGCATTGGGCTACACGATGGTCTACGGCATCCTGAAACTGATCAACTTCGCGCACGGCGAGGTGTTCATGGTTGGCGCCTACACGGGTTACTATGCGGCCGGCGCGCTCGGCATCGCGGCCTTCGAAGAACGGCATCAGAGCTTTCCGCTGTATTTGGCGCTCCTGGTGCTGATTGCTGCCATGGCGGCGGCCGCGTTGCTCGGCGTGTTGATCGAGCTATTCGCGTATCGCCCGGTGCGCAATGCGCCGCGCCTGACGCCGCTGATCACTGCCATCGGCATGAGCTTGTTCCTGCAGAACGCGGCCATGTTGGTGTTCTCGCCGAACCCCCGGCGCTACCCAGCGGTCTTGTCGGAGGTGCGCTTCGAGCTGTTCGGCGTGATCGTCACCAACATCAAATTGACGATCTTCGTGGTCGCGCTGTCGTTGATGCTTGGACTGCATTTGTTCGTGCAGCGCACGTGGACGGGCCGGGCAATGCGCGCCTTGTCCTTCAACATCGACGCCGCGAAGTTGATGGGCATCGACACCAACCGCGTGATCCGCTCCACCTTCGCGATCGGCTCGGCGCTCGCTGCCGCAGGCGGCATCCTGTTCGGCCTGGACCAGATCACGATCAACCCGTTGATGGGCGTGCTCACCGGCCTGAAGGCCTTCGTGGCCGCGGTTTTGGGTGGAATTGGCAGCATTCCGGGCGCTGTAGTGGGCGGGCTTTTGATCGGCTTGGCCGAGCAGCTCACTGCCGGTTACCTGTCGCCCGAGTACCGCGACGCGATCACCTTCGTGATCTTGATCCTGATCTTGCTGCTCAAGCCAGAGGGCTTGCTGGGCGTCGTCCGGGTGGAAAAGGTTTGATGCGCCGGATGCTGCTTCGAAGCGCGGTAGGCGTCGTTGTACTCATCGCCATTTACGGGCTCGGCTTCGGCGTCGAAGCGGGATTTACGGAGTACGTGCAGCGCATCATCTTGCTCGCGGGGGTGAACATCATCCTCGCGGTGGGACTCAATCTGATCAACGGCACCACCGGGCAGTTCTCGATTGGGCACGCCGGGTTCATGGCCGTCGGCGCCTATGCCGCGGCCTTCGTGGGCGTGAAGATCGCGCCTGGCCTCCACGGACTCCTCGGTACCGGGTCGGTGGCGGACGCGGTCGTGTTCAACTTGGCGCTGCTGGCAGGCGCGCTATTTGCCGGAATTTCTGGGCTCATCGTGGGCATGCCCAGCCTGCGCCTGCGTGGCGATTACCTGGCCGTGGTCACGCTCGGGTTCGGCGAAATCATTCGCATCCTGTTCAATAATGCGACGTTCCTGGGAGCCGCCACCGGTTACTTCGGCGATTCCCCGTCCGGGTTGCCCGCGTACACGACTTTCTTTTGGGTTTATGCCTGGGTCGCCGCGATCGTGGTGCTCATTCACAACCTAACCTTCTCGCAGACGGGCCGCTCACTGATCGCCATCCGCGAAGACGAAATCGCGGCCGAGGCCATGGCCACGCCGACCACCCGACTGAAGGTGACCGCATTCGCCATCAGCGCCGCCACCGCCGGCATTGCAGGCGGGTTGTTCGCGCATATGCAGGCCGGCGTACGACCTGAGGACTTTCGCTTCGAGAAGTCGATCGACATGGTCGTGATGATCATCGTGGGCGGCTTGGGCTCGATTTCTGGAGCCGTTTTGGGGGGCATTTTCGTGGCCGTGTCGCTCGAGCTGATGCGTGACCTGCAGCAATACCGGCTCGTGCTGTACGCGCTGCTCTTGGTCGTGATCATGCTGGTTCGCCCACAGGGCCTGTTGGGTAACCGTGAGCTGTACCAGCTAGCGCGCAAACCGAAGCCGCCCAGCACACCGATGGAGGGCATGTGAGCCTGCTGAAGCTCCAAGGCGTTGCTAAGATCTTCGGCGGCTTACACGCCGTGCGCGGCGTGTCATTTCAGGTTGAGAAGGGCTCCATCTTCGGCCTGATTGGTCCGAACGGTGCCGGCAAGACCACGCTCTTCAACGTCATTACCGGCGTGTACACACCCGAGCATGGGCAGATTCTATTCCGCGACGAGAACATCGCGGGGCTGCGCCCTGCGCTGATTGCAGCTCGAGGCATTGCGCGTACCTTTCAGAATATCCGCATTTTCCGAGCCATGACCGTGGCTGAAAACGTCATGGTCGCGGGGCACCACCTGCACAGCGCGAGCATCCTGGACGCCATGCTACGCACGCGCGCGTACGAAACCGACGAACAAGCGCTGAAGAAGCGCGCCAACGAGCTGCTGGAGATCTTGGGCCTGGCCGAGCTGTCCGGTGAAATCGCCGGTAGCCTGCCGTACGGCTCCCAGCGACGGCTGGAGATTGCGCGCGGCTTGATGCTGTCGCCGGAGCTGCTGCTGCTCGACGAACCGGCTGCCGGCATGAATAGCCAGGAAGCGCAGACCCTGAACGAGCAGATCCGATTCCTGCGGGACGAGCTCGGGCTGACGGTGGTTTTGGTGGAGCACAACATGGCGGTGGTCATGAACGTGTGCGAGACGATTCACGTAGTCGATCACGGCGAGACCATCGCCGAGGGCACGCCCGCAGAGATCAAAGTGCACCCCAAAGTGCTGGCCGCCTACTTGGGCGAAGATCCCGAAAAAGAGGTCGTTTAGTGAGCTCTGAGCTGGCCTTGGAGCTGACTGACGTGCGCGTCACGTATGGCGGAATAGCGGCGGTGAAGGGCGTGTCCTTGACCGTCGAACGCGGCGAGATCGTCACGCTGATCGGCTCCAACGGTGCCGGCAAGAGCAGCGTGCTCAAGTCGATCCTGCAGCTCGTGCGCCACGCCAGTGGCACCGTGCGCGTGCTGGGGCAAGACGTGCGCGGCATGCCCACGCATCGCGTGGTCGCACTGGGCGCCGTCTTGGTGCCAGAAGGCCGCGCGATCTTCGGCAACTTGAGCGTGCGGGAGAACCTACTCTTGGGTGCGTTCTTGAAGCGGGATCCGACGAGCGTGCACAAGAATCTGGCGCGCAGCGTCGCGCTCTTCCCGCGCTTGGGTGAACGCATCGACCAGAACGCAGGCACGCTGTCCGGCGGCGAACAGCAAATGTTGGCTATCGCGCGGGCGCTGATGGCCGACCCGAAGCTTGTCTTACTGGACGAGCCGAGCTTGGGGCTGGCCCCGAAGCTCGTAACCCAAATATTTGAATCTATTGTTGCAATTGCAAAATCTGGAATCACTATTCTGCTCGTAGAGCAGAATACGCGCCTGGCGTTGCAAGTCGCACAGCGCGCCTATGTGCTCGTCACGGGCGAGGTCGTGCTGACCGGCGCGAGCGCGGATCTTCGAACGGACCCCCGAATTCGTGAAGCGTACCTCGGCGAAAACATCCAGGCCTGAAGCCGCGACCGTCCGCGCAACGCCTGGCGGAGTGAGCCGCACGGCACGCGCGCGCTTCACGTTCCACGGCAACGTGCGCGACACGCGCTACGGTTGGCTCCGCCTCACGCCGGCGTACTCCGTGCACCTGGTACGCGAACTGCTGGACACGCGCACCAAGCCTGAGCTGCCGGTGCTCGACCCATTCTGCGGCACGGGCACGACACTGCTCTCCTGCGCCGAACGCGGCATCGCCTGCACCACGCTCGACGTGAACCCATTCTTGGTCTGGCTAGCGCGCGCGAAAACCGCGAAATACAGCCCGAATTCGCTGACGAGGGCCGAAGCGCTGATCGCCGAGATGCGCGCAGCCGCCGGCGCGCGCGGCAAGGCGCCGTGGTTGCCCGCGCTGTTTCAGATCGAGAAGTGGTGGGCCGCGCCGACACTGCACGCGCTGGGGCGTGCTTTTGCGGTGCTGAGCGAGAGTGACGCACCGAAGCCCGCGCTGGATTTGGCGAAGCTCGCGTTTTGTCGCAGCTTGATCACGAGCGCCAACGTGAGCTTTGGGCACCAGTCGATGTCCTTTGCAGCGGCAGGCGTGACCGCACCGGGTGCGGCGCGCCGTGTCGGCCAAGCGCTCACGGATGCCTTCGCGCCGATTGCTGCGGCGGCACGCTTCGCGCTGCCGAACAGCGCGCGCAGCGTAGTTCTCGGGGACTCGCGAAACGTCGCCAACAGCCTGAAGGACGCCAAATTCGGCTGCGTCATCACATCCCCGCCGTACGTGAATCGCATGAGCTACGTGCGCGAATTACGGCCTTACATGTATTGGCTCGGCTACCTGGAGCAAGCCAGCGATGCCAGCGAGTTGGATTGGCAGGCCATCGGCGGCACCTGGGGCTCGGCCACGAGCCGTGTCGCGGCTTGGCGGAGCGACCGGCAGATCCCGCTCAGAGATCTCACGCGTATGACCGACGAGATCGCCAAGCAGAGCGACGTGCTAGCGCGTTACGTGACCAAATATTTCTTCGACATGCTGCTGCACGTGCGCAGCTTGTCACGCTCGGTGGCGCGCGGGGGCCAGGTGCACTACGTGGTGGGTAACTCGAAGTTCTTCGACGTGGTCTTGCCCGTTGAACGGCTATTCGCCGATATCTTCGAGCTTTCCGGGTTCAGAAACGCGACGGTGACCACGCTCCGCAAGCGCACCAGCAAGCGCGAGCTGTACGAATATTTGGTCAGCGCGACCAAGCGTTAGCGATGCCGCTGGCTGTTGCGCCGAGATGCGTGAAGCAGTTCAATAGCGCGCCGCAGACGACGCCTGCGTCCGATGAACGAACGGGCAACCTGCCCGAATCCGCGCGCGCGCCGCCGATTCTCTTTCGCGCGATCACCCTACGCCAGCGCACATGGCGACTGGCCGGCCGCGTTCTTTGCTCGCTTCGCGCGTGAGCTTGCGCGGCGCTATCCTCCGGGCGTGCATTTCTCTCTGAGGCTCGGTTCAGCGCTGGTGCTCTCGCTGTGCGCGGTGAGTTGCGTGCCCAGTGCGCCGCCGCGCTGGGCGGAAGGTGGCGCGCAGTTGTTCATCCAGCCCGCGCATTGGGAGCGCCCGGATGATGACGCAGTCGATATCAAGCCCAACGGCCAGGTGCTCGAAGGCGGGCGCCTGCGCTTCGTGATCGATCGCGTGGGCCGCGTGACGGAGGACGACTACGAGCCGTTTGCGCTGCTCGCGCCCGACGGGCACTTGCTGGGCACGGATGAGCGCATGCTCGGCTACGTGGGGCTGAGCAATGCATCACCACCGTTTGCCGAGCAGGCTTGGCTAAGCTTGCAACCCGATGGGCGCGTGCTGTTTTTCGAGCCCAACGGCGACCGCTCGGAGCACGGTAAGTGGACTGGTTGCGACGGCCCGGGGCGGCGTGCCTGCACGCTGGTGACGCAGCTCTTCGCGCTCAAAAACTACCGAGTGACGCCGAATAGCGGGGTGACGCTGGGCGTGGGAGTTGGCGTCGGTGTCGGTTTTTAAGGTATGAGAACAAACCATGTTGGACGCACGTTACGTTGCCGATCATCTCGATGAGGTCCGAACTCAGCTCGCTCGCCGCGGCTCGGAGTTCGCGCAAGCTCTCGACGGCGTAGCAAGTTTAGTCGCGTCGCGTCGCGAGCTCACGCGCAAGACGGAGCTCTTGCAGGGTGAGCGCAACACCGCGAGCGACGCCATGGCCAAGCTCGCGAAGAGCGGCGACAAAGAGGGCATGGCTGCACGCCGCGACGAGCTCAAAGCGCTGTCGGAGCGCGTCAAAGGCCTTGAGCAAGAGCTGGCCGCCGTCGAAGCGCAGATCGAAGAGGTGTTGCTCAACATCCCGAACGTGCCGCACGCCTCCGTGCCGGACGGGCAGACCGAAGACAAGAACGTCGTCGTGCGCACTTGGGGTGAGAAGCCGAGCTTCGCGTTCGAGCCCAAGCCGCACTACGAATTGGGTGAAAAACTCGGCATTTTGGACTTCGAGCGCGCGGCCAAGCTGTCCGGGGCGCGCTTCTCGGTGCTCTGGGGCTTGGGGGCACGGCTGGAACGCGCGCTCGCCACCTTCATGCTCGATCTCCACACCGGGGAGCACGGGTACACCGAGGTGCATCCGCCCTACCTGGTGAAGGCCGAAGCCCTGCGCGGCACGAGCCAGCTACCCAAGTTCGAAGAGGACTTGTTCAAGACCAAGCGCAGCGACCCGAACGACCCTAGCGCGCTGTACCTGATCCCGACGGCGGAGGTCCCGGTCACCAACCTGCACGCGGACGAGATCTTGGAAGCGGCGGACTTACCCCTCGGTTACACAGCGTACACGCCTTGCTTCCGCAGCGAAGCAGGCTCCTACGGGCGTGACGTGCGCGGGTTGATTCGACAGCACCAATTCGACAAGGTGGAGCTCGTGCGCTTCGCGACGCCCGAGCAAGCCATGGCCGAGCTGGAGAAGCTCACGCTGCACGCCGAAGAGGTCTTGAAGCGCCTCGGACTGCACTACCGGGTGGTCGAGCACTGCGCGGGGGATCTAGGGTTCGCAGCCACAAAGGGCTACGATCTGGAGGTTTGGCTGCCTTCACAGAGCACCTACCGCGAGATCTCCAGCTGCTCCGTGTTCGGGGATTTCCAGGCGCGCCGCGCGAAAATCCGCTACCGCCCGGAGCCAAAGGGCAAGCCCAAGCTGCTGCACACGCTGAACGGCTCAGGCCTGGCCGTTGGTCGGACGTGGGTGGCGGTCGTCGAGCAGTTTCAGCAGGCAGACGGCGGCGTCGTGATTCCGGAAGTGCTGCGCCCGTTCATGGGCACCGACCGCATCAACGCGAAGACGACCTGAGTCGCCTTCGCGTTGAGCGTGGCGGCCCCTCAGCGTCGCTTCTTGGCGCGGCCACCGGCGCCGGCTTTGCCGCCGGCGCCGCCGCTCTTAGCGCCGCCGCCGCTCTTGGCGGCTCCCACTTTGGGCCCAGGACCTCCGCGACCAGGCTTGTAGCTCTTGCCACCGCCGGTGGTCGGCTTCGCAGCGCCTTTGCGCGTTGGCGTCGGGCGATGCCCGACTTTGAGTAGCGGCGCGCCACGGCCGCGAGTGGGTACGCGCGTACCCCGCGCGCCAGGAGCGCGCAGCTTGGGCTTGCCGCCGTCCGCCTCGCGCGACTCATACGTGCCCTCTTCCACGGCTTTGAGGACACTTTCCGGCACGACGCGCCGGGCCAGCGTTTGGCGGCGCAGGATGGCAACGTCTTCGATCACGACAGCGATGCGGTCACCGAGCGAGATGGTATCACCCGAGCGCGCACCGACGACGCTCAGCTCGTCCTCGGCCATCTCGTATTGGTCGGGGCCCATGCTCTCGTACTTGAGCATCACGTCCACGAACGGCGCGTCAAGCGTGACGTACGCGCCGCTGCCGACGAGCGCGGTGACGATGCCTTCACAGGTTTCGCCGATGTGGTCGCGCATCAGCAAGCAGCGGTACAAGTCGACGACTTCACGCTCCACGTCCATCGCGGCGCGTTCGCGGACGCTCGCCGAGGTCGCGCTTTGAGCCAGCTCTTCCAACGCGGGCTCACTGCTGATCGGCTTGCCGCCGCGCAGCAGGTGCTTCACGGCGCGGTGCACCTGCACGTCCGGATAACGGCGAATGGGCGAGGTAAAATGCAGGTAATTCGCGGATGCCAGGCCGAAATGACCAACGTTTTTGATGTCATACGCGGCTTGCTTGAGCGAGCGCAGCAAGAGCATTTCCAGCACTTGCTTGCGCGCATGGGTGGAGATGCGCTGCAGAAATTTCGAGACACCCAGCGGCTCGGTCATCTCGTCCGCGTTGAACTCTACGCCCAGCTTTTCAGCGACCATGCCCAGGCGCGCGAGCTTGGTGGCATCCGGCTTGCCGTGAACGCGGTAAATAGCTGGCGACTTCTTTTGACCGAGCCAGGTGGCCACGAGCTCATTCGCCAAGAGCATCAGCTCTTCGATCATGTTGTAGGCGCGCTTGATCCCCGGGTCGGACGTGCGACGCGTGACGTCGACTGGCGCCTTGGTGGCCGGGTCGAGGGTCAACTTGGCTTCCGGCAGATCTAAGTCGAGCGAGCCACGAGTCATGCGCGCTTTGCGCAATTTTTTGGTGAGCTCTTCCATCACGCGGAGTTCTTTTTTGAACGCCTCCGCCGGCGCACTCTTGGGCGGAATGTCCGTAAATCCCAAAGTTCGGGCCACACCGCCGTAGGTGAGCATGGCCGCCGAGCGCATCACGCCTTCAACGATTTCGAAGGTCTTGACCTTGCCGTCGCGGTCCAGGTCCGCGATCACGCATAGACAGAGGCGCTCTTTCTCGGCCAGCAGCGAGCACAGATCCGCCGCGAGCGCGGCGGGCAGCATCGGGATGGCGCGGTCCGGGAGGTAGATGGTGCAGCCGCGGCGCAGCGCTTCTTTGTCCAGCGCGCTGCCCGGTTGCACGTATTCGCTCACGTCCGCGATGGCGATCCAGGCACGGAAGCCATCGCCTTGTTTTTCGACCCAGACCGCATCGTCGTGATCGCGCGCGTCTTCCGGATCGATCGTGGGCAGCGGGATGGCGCGTAGATCGACTCGGCCTTCCAGGTTCAACGGCAAGAGGCGCACGGCCATGGCTTCGGCTTCGCGAATCGCAGGTTCGGGATGCTCTTCCGTGACTTGTTCGCGGATCAGGATCTTGGCGACTTCCACGTTCGGGTCGCCGGGTGCGCCGAGCACCGTGATCAGCTCACCTTCTGGATTTTCGTAGGGAAATTCAGGGAATTTCGTGATCTCCGCGACGGCAGCGTCGCCGTCTTGGCCGAGCTTCAGGTTCAGCGAGAGCACAATCGGGCCGCGCAGGCGCGAGTCATCCGGTTCCAGCCACATGCTTCGGCCGCGCTTACGCAGCACGCCTGCGACGCGCGGGTTGCGACGCGACACGACTTGTTCGACACGGCCCTCAGTGCCGCGCGTCGAGCGACTGACCACGACCACCTTCACGCGGTCGCCGTGCAACGCGGAGCCGATAGCGTCAGGGGCAATGTACAGGTCGTCGTGACCGACAGAATTGACGAAACCGAAACCGCGGGCATTCATGCTCAATACGCCCTCCCAGCCCTCGGTCTGGGTCACTTCACGCAGCTCAATGGCATAACGCTGCCCGCTCAAACGTTTGACCCTGCGTTGCTCCGCCAGCTCATCGAGAGCGCCGATCAGTCGCGGCACGTTCGCCTCACTGACACCGAGCTTCGACGCGAGTTCGCGTGCATGTACGGGCTTCTTTGCGTCGGCGAGCATGCGTAACACTTCACCCTTCGCCGGGATTCGACTGGCCATGCGGCCTTGTACCATCCACGTTTCGGCTTCGTTGGGCTTTTTGCCCAGATCGAGCTAGGAATCGAAGGGTGCGAAGGGCAATCGGTCTGTTTGGAGTGCGGCTTGCCGCAGTCGTGGCGCTGGCGGTTTCAGCGGCGCTTTTCGTGGACTACACGAACGCCACCCCGACCTTCTGCGGGGCAACTTCTGGCTGTGCGGTAGTCCGCGGCAGTGGCTACGGCTACATCGTCTTCAGCAACTACCCCATCCCGATGCCGCTCTTGGGCATGCTGGCCTTTGCAGCGCTGCTCGGGTTCTCGTTAGCGCGGCCGGTGCAGCGTTGGCTGCCCTTCGTAGCCATCATTGGCGGCGTGCATGGGCTGGGTTTGTTCGCTCTGCAGGCGTTCAAGATCGGGCATTTCTGCTCGCTGTGCGTGACGGTGGACTCGCTCAGCGTCGTGGCCGCGCTATGCGGCGTCGTCGTGTGGAAGGGGCGCGGTGAGGCGAACGAGAACTTCGGCTTGCGGAGCGGCGCTTGGCCAGTCCTGGGCTTGCTCGCGTTGTGCGCGCCGTTGCTCTGGCCTCAGCTGCGACCCGCGGCACCCGTGCCCGCCGGGGTGCTGGAGCGCTACGTGCCCGGGAAAATCAACGTGGTCGAGTTCGCGGACTACCAGTGCCCGTTCTGCCGCGCGTTGTATCCGGTTCTGAAAAGCGTGATCGAGAGCTACCCGAACAAGGTGAACTTCACGCGCTTGAATTTGCCGCTGCAAAGCCATGAATTCGCGCACGGCGCGGCGCAAGCACAGGTGTGCGCCCGCGAACAAGGCAAGGGCGACGAGATGGCAAATCGGCTGTTTTCAGCCGAAGATCTTACGCCGACGACGAACCGCGCGCTTGCACGAACGCTGGGTGTCGAGCTCACCGCGTATGATCAGTGCATTGCTTCCGGCAAAGCCGATCGCATCATCGACGCGGAATCGAAGATCTTGATCGATGCCGGCTTACAGGGGCTGCCGACCACCTACGTCGGCGCCAAGACGATCCTCGGCGCGCAGCCGGAAGAAGTATTCCGAGACGCGTTCGACCGTGCCGCGGCTGGTGAAGGCGACCGAGGAATTCCCAGGCCGGTCTATTGGGGGAGCGTGCTCGCGCTGCTGCTCGTCGTAAGTTGGGTAGGTCGCGTGCGGCGTGCTACGCTCTGATATGGAACACACGAATACGAACGCCAGCGCCAATGCGGCCGCTGCCAGCGAGAACGTTCCCGGTCAGGTTCCCTTCGAGGTTTTCAGGGCTTTGCCCAAGACTGACTTGCACGTCCATTTGGACGGCTCGTTACGCCTGGAAACCATTTTGGAGCTGGCCCGCGCCTACAAAGTCGAACTTCCGGCAGACAACGTCGAAGGCCTACGGGCAGCCATTGGCTGCGGAAATAACTTCGGCTCGCTCGTCGAGTACCTGCGCGGCTTCGAGATCACGCTGCGCGTGATGCAGACCGAAGCTGCGCTCGAACGCATTGCTTTCGAGCTGGCCGAAGACGCGCACCGCGAAAACGTGCGCTACATGGAGGTGCGTTACGCGCCCATGCTGCACACCCAGCGCGGCCTCAAGCTGACCAAGGTCGTCGAAGCCGTGCTGGACGGCCTGCGCCGCGCGAGAGAGACGTACGGCATCAAGGCCAACGTCATCGTGTGCGGCATCCGCAATATCTCGGCGGAGTCCTCGTATCAGATGGCGGAGCTGGCCGTGGCGTACAAGGGCCGCGGTGTGGTCGGCTTCGATTTGGCGGGCGCGGAGGCTGATTTTCCGGCCAAACATCACCGCGCGGCGTTCCAACTGGTGCGCGACAACAACATCAATTGCACGATCCATGCGGGCGAAGCGTACGGCCCGGAGTCCATCGCGCAGGCCATTCACGTGTGCGGCGCGCACCGCATCGGTCACGGCTGCCGGCTGCGTGAAGATGGGGATCTGCTGCACTACTTGAACGATCACCGCGTGCCGCTCGAGTGCTGCCCGTCGAGCAACGTGCAAACAGGCGCAGTGAAGGACCTCGCGTCTCACCCGCTCAAGCTGTACTTCGACCTCGGCTTGCGCGTGACCGTGAACACGGACAATCGCTTGATCACGGACACCAGCGTCTCGAAAGAGCTGTTCTTGGTTCACACGAAGATGGGCGTCCCGTTCACCGATATCAAGAGCATGATCCTGGCCGGCTTCAAGTCGAGCTTTCAGCCATTCCACGAGAAACAAGCCGCTTTGAGGCGCGCCTCCGTGGAGCTGGACCGCTACGACGACAACGGCGTATTGCGCGCCTCCGCGAGCAACGGCAGCACCGACCGCAGCTCGCGTCGGCCACGGGGCAGCGCCGCGGACGTAGTTGCGGACGCGGAGTGACGCTCAGAAGTGAACGTCAGCGCGCACGTCACCGGCCATGGCAGACTCAAGCGTGCTCACCGCTTGCTCGATCTCATCCGAGTCCACCGCGGGCAGCTTGATCTGAAAGCGGATGAACAGGTCCCCCTGTTCGGTCTTGCGCTTCACGCCGCGGCCCTTCAGGCGCGCGACCTGCCCGCTTTGCGCGTGCTTCGGCACGGTCAGCGTGATCGGGCCATCGGGCGTGGGCACCCGCACCTTAGCCCCGCGATAGGCCTCACCCACGGTGATTGGCAAATCCAAGGATAGGTCCAACCCGGAGCGCTCGAAATGCGGGTGCTTTTTGACGCGGATGCTGAGCAGTAGATCCCCGGGCGGGCCGCCGTAGGAGCCGGGGGCACCGTGCCCGGCGATCCGAACTTTGTCGCCGTCACCCGCGCCCGGCGGCACGCGCACCGTGATGTCTTCACCGCCGTCTTGGAGACGCAGCTTGAGCTCGGCGCCACGTAGCGCGGAGATGAAGTCCACCACCACTTCGCTGGCGATGTCCGAGCCCTTCATGCCTGGGTTCGAACCGCGACGACCGGCACGGCTGAACAGATCCCCAAACAAATCCCCAATATTGCCCGGCTGCTCGCTGCCCGCCCCGCCGCTGAACAGATCTTCGATGCTCGGACCGGTGCCGCCGCCCCTGCGGCTGCGCGGCCCGACGCCCGCGCCCGAGCGATACGCCCGAGCCGCGCCCGTATTGAAGCCTTCACGCAGCCCCTCTTCCCCGAACTCGTCGTAAAGAGCGCGCTTTTCCTTGTCCGAGAGGGCTTGGTAGGCAGCGTTCACCGCCTTGAAGCGAGCCTCGATCTTCTTCTCCCCCGGGTTTTTGTCCGGATGGAGTTTCGCGGCGAGCTTGCGGTACGCCTTCTTGATCTCGTCGTCGCTGGCGGTTCGCGCGACTCCGAGCTCTTTGTAGAAATCAGCGGCCATGGGTCTGTGACAAACTAAGCGCCCGAGCGCGACCCGGCAAGGTCAGCCGCGCGGAACTCGCTTCTTGGCTGGCGGGGAACGCTTGATCTGGCGAAGCTGCACGGGCTTCCGGGCTTTGGCCGGGGCCACGCGGCAGTTCACCACCATGGAGTCGACCCACTGGTCGGCGGGTTGATCCGTGAAATCCGCCGTGAAAAAGATGTCGGTGAACCCGTTGTAGTGTAGCAGCGCTTCGACTTCACGCGGGAAGAACTGGCGATGGGTGAGTGGGACCTTCCAGGGCTTGCCGCCCTCTTCCGGTTCGAACTCCATCCAAATCAAGAGCAGCTGGCGCAACCGATCGTACTCGAAGCGCTCGGCATATTTGACGAGCTCGCCGGTCGTGGGGTGGCGGATCTTTGGCGAGCCGTAGCTGCGTTCGGGATCGCGCGAGAGGTCCTCGCCGTGCGGGACAGAGAAGTCGAAGACGAAGCGGCCGCCAGGCGCCAAGTGCGCGCGCACGCGAGCCAGAAACGCTTCCACGTCGGGGCGCGTGTACAGGTGCAGGAAGCAGTTGAACGGCGCGTAAACCAGCGGCACGCGTTTGCCGAGCCGGTACTCGCGCATGTCGCCCTCGGCGAGCGAGACGCGGCCACGCACTTGTTTCGGCTCTAATTTGAGGCGCGCCTCGAAGTCATCGAGCATCGGGCGCGACAGGTCCACACCGTAAACCTCGACGCCCGCGCGCGCGACGTGCAACGCGATGCGGCCGTTACCAACACCGTACTCGAGCACCGGGCCCTTCGACTGACGCGCGAGACGCACGTAGTAGTCGATGTCGTGCCGGCGATCCTTGTACGTCTTCGTGTAGTACGCGGGGTCGGTGTAGTGTCCTTTGGCGCCGTCGTCAGCGGCAGCGCCAAAGTCACGGATCGTGCGCGCCGGTTCGGCGCTGCGCGACTTACCGCTCAAAGATTTACGCGACCGAGCTCATTGATGTACTCGGCGACCGCTTCAACCGACGGGCGGTGAAAGCGCACTTTGCCAGCGGCGATCTCGCGCAGGCTGAGTACGGGCGGCTTGTTCTTGGCGTTCACCAGGGCGGGGCCACCCTTCATGATCGTGCGCGTGCGCTGAGCCGCCAGCACCACGAGGGCGAAACGGTTCTCTTCTTGTTCCAAACAATCTTCGACGGTGACGCGTGCCATGGGCGGGAGGCTCCTCGAAAGGGGGCAGGAAAGCTAGCTAATGCGGCGTTGCCGAGCAACCCAGCGCCGCCCAGCGTTCCAACCAACAAAAAACCACTAACGAATACGGTTAGTTACAACGTCAGCGGCGCAGCGCTAGCCGGCCGGCGGCTCAGCACGGGAGCTTGGTCCCCGCGTCGATGCCGAGCTGGGCGCAGAAAGCTCTCGCGCGACGTGAGACGTGACCCGGTTCGATTCACGACACGCCGATCCTGTGCGGCACAGGTTGGCTCAGCTGGCGCAGCCGCGTGTCTCGTCTGCGCGGGGAAATGCGAGGCGAGGGCTGCGGCACGAAAGCTGCTCTGGGGAGCACCATGACCTCACGCACCGTCTTCGCTTCGAGCGCCGCGCTGCTGATCGCCGCCGTGGGCTGTTCTGGTTCGGATTCGGATTCGGCGGGCAAGCCTGATACGGGCTCCAAGGTCGACGTCGCACAATCTTCCGTCGCGCGCGTGGCCGCTTCGGCAGTGCCCGACGCCGCGCTGAGCGCGGCCGTGACTGCGAACAATGCCTTCGCGGTGGACTTGTACGGCCATGTGTTGACGAGCCATGCGGACGGCAATCTGCTCACCTCGCCGATCAGCGCAACGCTCGCTTTGACGATGACGTATGCGGGCGCCAAGGGCGACACGGCGACCGAGATGGCCAGCGCACTCCACTTCGACCCCGCGGCTGAAGGCAGCGTATTTGCTGGGCAGAACGCGCTTTCACAGGCCTTGAATGGGCGCGCCGCGGCAGCGTTAGCTCAAGCCACGAGGAACGCGCAAGAAGGCGGCGGTCCCGCTGTTGCACCGGATGCCAGCGATTACCAGCTCGACATGGTGAATTCTGTTTGGGGTGAGCAGAGCTACACCTGGGAGCAGCCGTTCCTGGATATTCTGGCCGCCAACTATGGGACCGGCGTGTACCAACAAGACTTCGAGCACGCTTTCGATGCGGCTCGACTCAAGATCAACGACTGGGTCGACGTGCACACGAACGACAAGATCAAAGATCTGCTTCCTGCGGACTCACTCGATTCTAGCACTCGCATGGTGCTCGTGAATGCCATCCACCTGAAGCTGCCCTGGGCGACTGCGTTTCAGGTAGAGGCCACGGCAACGGCTAATTTTACGCGTGTTGACGCGACCACGGTCTCGACGCCATTCATGAATCGGACCGATGGTTTCAGCTATCTGGACGACGGCAAGGCGCAGCTCGTGTGGCTGCCGCTCGCGGGCAATGGTGAATCAGTCGTGATTGCGTTGCCCCACGAGGGCCTCACGTTGGCTGCGTACGAGGCGACGTTGAGCCCGACGAGCCTCACGGTTCCGGGCTCGGGTGAGTTGGTCGCGCTTTCGCTGCCCAAGAGCACCTTCACCTCGGACACGTTTTCGCTCACCGAGGCGCTCTCGGACATGGGCATGGAGCGGGCCTTCGACGCAAAGACAGCCGACTTCACTGGCTTGTGCGCGCACCCCGCAGACGGCGCCAAATTGTCGATTTCCAAGGTGCTCCAAAAGACAATGATCAGTATGCAAGAAACCGGAGTTGAGGCCGCCGCCGCGACTGCGGTGGTCCTGAAGGCGGGCAGCGCCCAGAACCCGGGACAGGCGCCAACACCCGTCCCGATGATCGTGAATCGGCCCTATTTGGTGGCGATTGTCGACAACCCGACGGGCGCCCTGTTGATGCTCGGGCACATTCAAGACCCGAGCGTTGCCGGCGGCCAGTAGCCGCAGCTATTCGGCGTCGAGCAGCGCGCGCACGCTGTGCAGCAAGTCTTCGAGTGCGAACGGCTTCGGCAAGAAGCCGATACCGGGGGCGGTGACGCCGTTGCGCAAGACAGCGTCATCCGTGTACCCGGAGATGAACAGCACTTTGGTTTCGGGACGTGCGGCGCGCACGTGGTTGGCGAGTTCACGACCGCCCAGACCCGGCATAACCACGTCAGTGATCAGCAGATCGATGCGATTTGCGTAGTTTTCCTGGAGCGCGATGGCCTCTAGGCCGTCTTTCGCGGACAGCACTTGGTAGCCTCGAGAGCGCAGCACTTCGTCGATGAGCTTGCGTACTTGAGACTCGTCTTCGACGAGCATCACTGTTTCGCTGCCGCCACGCGCTACGGGCGGCGCCACGCGCTCCGGCTGGACGGACAACGAGCTTCGTTCGCGTTCTGGAAAGTAGATCTCGAAGACGGTGCCTTCTCCGGGTGCGCTGCGCGCGCGGATGAAACCGGACAATTGATCGACGATGCCGTACACCGTCGAAAGGCCGAGGCCCGTGCCTTTACCGGGGTCTTTCGTGGTGAAAAACGGCTCGAACATACGGGCCATCGTCTCTTCATCCATGCCATGGCCGGTGTCGGTGACGGTCAAGAGGACGTACGGCGCGGGCCGGTCTGCGGGCGTGCGAGGCGCGCCCAGATCCACGAACACGCTGGACGACGCGATCGACAGCGCACCGCCACCGGGCATCGCGTCGCGAGCATTCACGGCCAGGTTCATGATCACTTGTTCGACTTGGCCGGCGTCCGCGAAGATCACGGCCGGCGCCGAACCGCGCGCCCACTCGAGCTCAATGTCCTCGCCGATCACGCGCCGCAGCAGGTTAGTCAGGTCGTCCACTAGCGCATTGAGGTCAAGCAGCCGCCGACTCAGGACCTGCTTCCGCCCCGATGCGAGCAGTTGCTTGGTGAGCGACGCGCCACGCTCCCCGGCGCGCTGAATTTCCTCAAAATACTCGCGTCGCGGGTCGTTGTTCGGAAATTCCAGCAGGGCGAGCGAGCAGTATCCGCCGATAGCCGTGAGCAAGTTATTGAAGTCGTGTGCGACGCCGCCTGCCAAGCGACCGATGGCTTCCATCTTCTGTGATTGACGGAGCAGCTCCTCGCTTTTGCGCAGCGCGGCTTCGAAGCGTCGGCGCGCGGTGACGTCTGCGACGGTGCCGGTCATGCGCGTGGCTGCGCCGTCCGCGCCGCGGAACACGCGCCCTTTACCTTCGAGGAAGTGCGTGCTGCCATCGGGCCAGATGATGGCGTGCTCGACGGCGTAGTCGTCGGCATTGCCGAACAGCACGGCGTCGATTGAGGCCCGCACGCGACCTTGGTCGTCTCCGGGAATGAGCCGCAAATAAGCTCCGAAGGTGCGTTCGAAGCTGCCCGGCGCCAGCCCGAAGAGCCCTTCGACGCCGTCCGACCACTCCACGCGATCCCCTGCGAGCTCCCAGTCCCAGGTGCCCATGTTCGAGGCGGCCAACGCGAGATTGAGGCGCTCCTGGTTGCGGCGCAGCGCGGCGTCGTCGCGCGCGCGATCGAGCGCAATGGCCGCGAGGCGTGCTGCAACGGCAAGCGACTCCAGCTCGGGCTCGGTCGGCACCCGCGGTTCGTCGTAGTACATCGCAAACGAGCCCAGCACTTCGCCGGCGCGCGAGAAGATCGGCTGCGACCAGCAAGCGCGGAGCCCAAAACGCTGGGCGATATCGGTGTACGCGGCCGACAGCGGGTCCGTTGCGATGTCCTGGATGACCACGCGTTCCCGCCGGAAACAGGCCGTTCCGCAGCCGCCCGCGCGCGGGCCAACGCAAATCAGCTGCTCGACGAGCGACTGGTACTCCGCGGGAAGATTCGGAGCGGCCGCAGTGTGGAGGTGCTCACCGTCCGCATCGACGAGCAGGATCGAGCCGCGCATGTCCGGGTGGTGCTGCTCCATGCTGAGCACGAGTTCGTGCAACACCAGATCCAGGCTCTGACCGGTAGCGATCAGCTCAAGGACGTCGCGCTGGATCTGCAGCGGCGCGGGCGCAGACGGAGCCGCACGCCCAGCCGCTTCGTCGTCCTCATCCTTCGCGCGCACCCCGCAACGGCAGCGCATGTCAGGCCAAAGGTCAACAATGCTCGAAACATGGCCGGTTTGTTGGCCCAAAGGGGCCGGACCGAGCGACGATTCGCGGACGTAACTCGAAGGAGACCCATGGAGCTCACGCAAATCCCCCGCAGTGTTTTCAGGCAAACGCCGCCGCCGCTTTGGTACGTCACGAACGGTGAGCTCACCGTAGGTCCGGTCGTGACCGGCCTCTTGATTCGTGGTGTCGAATTCGGACGGGTCCCGGAGTACTGCCAGGTCAGCCCGTATCATGGTGATTGGCGCACGTTGAGCTCGGTACGCGAGATCGCAGCGCTGACCAGCAAGGTGAACGGAAGCGCACCGAGCCAGGAGCAATTGCTCGAGTGGACGCGGCCCGTCGAGCGCATCAAGGACGAGGCCGAGCTGAGCCACAGCATCACCTGGCTCGCGCTCATCGCGACCGGCGCCGAAAGCGCGATGTTTCACTACC